>CAJWOT010000191.1 GCA_913044215.1 uncultured Rhodospirillaceae bacterium
TGGCATATCCGTAGCGCTTTCGCCCGGTTGCGGTACACTGATCCCCATGGCTGACAGCGAACCGAATGGACAGATCATAACGGACCAGGTCGTCGCGCCGCGCGAACCCTGGTCCGCCGTCATTCCCAAGGGACAGTATCTCCGAATCGTCGATCTGGAAGGGCTGCAGGCGGTCGACTTCCTGTGCTACGACGCCGCCGACCCGACGGAGCGCTACTGCGCCGCCGACACGATGAAGATTTCCGGCAAGATCTTCCTGGAGACTGGCACGGTTCTCTACTCCAACCTGGCGAACCCGCTCTTCACCATCGTGGAAGATACCTGCGGACGGCACGACACGATCGGCGGCTGCTGCAGCCTGGAGAGTAACCGGCGGCGCTACGGTGTCGAAGGGCAGCCCAACTGCCGCGATAATTTCCTCACCGCGCTGGAACCACACGGGCTGGGACCCAAGGACATCGTCGCCAACATCAATTTCTTCATGTATGTGCCCGTCGAGGCGGACGGCACCATGACGATCGTCGACGGTCTGTCGAAGCCCGGCGACTATATCGATTTGCGCGCCGAGCGCGACATGCTGGCCGTGCTGTCGAACTGTCCGCAGATGAACAACCCGGCGACCGGCTTCAACCCGACGCCGATCCGTGTGGTGGTGTGGGCGCCGTAGAGCGGGTTCGGAAGGCTGGCGTTGGGTTAGCCGGGGGCATTGCGCCGTAGCGCCGCATCGCCGCCGGCCAGCCTTCCGGTCACGGCGCCGCGCATGACCGAGGTCGCGCCGGTATAGACACGGTAATAAATTCCGGCGACTTCACCGGCGGCGTATAGACCCGGAATCGTGTCACCCTCGGCGTTAATGACGCGGGCGCGTTCGTCGATCTTTACACCGCCGAAAGTGAAGCAGTTCGAGCAAATCATCGGCCAGGCCCGAAACGGTCCCTGGGAGATCGGCCTTGCCCAATGGGACTTGCGAGGCGCCAGACCGGTCGTCGACAGGCCGTCGGTTTGCAAAGGGTCGAACCCGTCCGATGCGGTACAGGCGCGATTGTAGGCGTCCATGGTGGCCAGGAAGTTCCGCGCATCGACGTCCATCGCGTTGGCCAGTTCGGACAGGCTTTCCGCCTGGATCGGCGGCACCCGGGAGCGCACGGTCACGGGCCAGTTCTCGACCTCATCAAGCTTGGAGTCGAACACCGCAAAGGCGATGCCGTGGGGTTGCGCCATGATGAGACGGGCGACTTCCTCGTACGTCGCGTCGACCATACCCGGCGCTTCGTCCGTGAAACGCTGACCGGCATCGTTGACCAAGATGCCGTAGGAATAATTCAAAACCACAGGTTCCACGTCGGTGGAGCGCGGATCTACCGGCTGCGCGTGGAAACTGCTGAAATCGCCGCACGGCGCGGCGCCAACCGACAATGCCATGCGCACGCCTTCGCCGCGATTGTAGTGGCCACCGCGCGAAACCGGACGGATAAACTGGGCCTGCGGACCGACATAGCGGCTCAGCATTTCCTGGTTTCCCTGATAGCCGCCACTGGCCAAAATCACATTGCGCCCTCTGAACGCAATCTGCTTGTTAGCGCGCCTGACAGCGTTGACCCCGGCGATCGCGCCATCATCATCCAGGATCAAGTCGCGCGCACCAGTCTCGTAGAAAACCTCGAAATCTTCCGGCCGCGCGTCGACATAGGCGCCGAGCGCCTCGATCAGCGCCAGGCCGCCACCGATCGGGCCCATTCTGGTGGTGGACTGGCTCAAGAAATAAAGCGGTAGAAAATCGAATTTGATCCCGAAACCCTTTAGCCATTTAAGGGCTTTCGGGGCCTCGTCGGCAATGGTGGCAATCAAATTTGGATCAACCATACCGAGCGCTCGAAGCACCGCCGGCTGGTCCTCCCGGTCGCGTACCGCGTCCCGGACAATGCCCGGATCCGGCCACCCTCCGGCATTGGCCGCAAACCGGTCTTCGAAATCCTCGGAGACGGCGTCTTCGGACTTCATGCGCCAGAAACTCTCGGTGTAGCGTGTGTTGCCGCCGCGTTCGTCCTTTGGCGCCCGTTCCAGGATAGCGACACGGGCGCCGTTCTCCTGTGCGGTGATCGCGGCCGAAAGCCCGGCAATCCCGCATCCAACCACAATCACGTCGAAATCGTCTCTGTCCATAGCCCCGCAACCCTCACGATCGGAAATGATGACGCGTGGGCAGTATACACCGGTGGAGTTGCGGCTTGGTCATGTCCAGCACGGTAATTTCCCGAACACGAAAACCGGTATCGACGTCACAATAGAATTCGCGCCGACAAGGGGCTCGCGACATAAGGGAGACTGCAGCGCAGGTTCGACGACAAGTGGATATCGCCAGCTCTTCAAACGCCTCCATCCTGGCAGGAAAACTTAGCTCAGAGCTTGGGAGATTCGCGTATGCGACCAAGAATGTTCTTAACCAAAATGGCCATGGGGATTTGGATCGCCGGGTGCCAAACGTCCGGAAACCAAGGCAGGACGCTCGCTTCGGGATTCCTCTTCGTAGCAAAGGCAACGCAATTAACGGCGACGGTAGATGCCCGCCCACCGCAAGGGACAGGTGCGCGGGCATTGGCACTGTTTTAATTTTCTAGAGGTTCGGCTGACGAGGAACTCGCGCGCGCAAAGAAAGCGACGACCTCCTTCGTTCCCGCTCGATGCTCAAATTGGGGCTGTCTGAAACGCCCTTTGGGCGCTTCAGCGAAGTCCATCGGATCGTCCGCCAGCCCCTTGAGTATTCCGATCGTCAATCGCAAAGAAGCTTGCTTTTGAACTTTCTTGCTGGATCGAGCGCCATTTGCGGCGGTGCACTCGAGGCAGCGCAAGAGGACCCGGGAACCCGGTCTCTAGGGCTACAGTCGCATCGCCCGCAGCGCAAAGGATTGACAGAGCGCCGTTTCGGGAAAGCCCGCCTCTGCCATTTGCCGCGCGCACGCGCCCCGTGGCACTCTCTTCCCCACAATTGGGAAGAGGCTGATCATGCAAACGCCGAGCGACCCGTTCGACCCGCGGCATTTCGATGACGTGCGCAAGCCGCTCGATCAGGCGTCGACCATGCCGCCTTGGGTCTACAGCTCCGACGAATTCTACCGGCGCGAAGTCGACCGGATTTTCATGAAGGTTTGGAACTTCATGGGGCATGTGGATCAGGTGCCCCACCCCGGCGACTATGTGGCGCTGGAGTTCGTCGGCGTGCCCTTCATCATCTGCCGGAATATGACGGGCGAACTGCGTGCCTACGCCAATTCCTGCCGCCATCGCGGCTCCAAGGTCGCGATCGGGTCAGGCAATGTGAAGGAGTTCATGTGCCCCTATCACGGCTGGTGCTACGGGCTGGACGGGCAGTTGACCGCGACCGTCGACATGGACCGGACCGCCGGCTTCTGCAAGGAGGATTACGGGCTGACCCCGATCAAGGTCGACAGCTGGGGCGGGTTCCTCTTCGTCAATTTCGACCCGGACTGCGAAAGCCTGGCGGATTATCTGGGCGATCTGCCGGACAATCTCGCCTCGCACCGGCTCGCCGACATGGCCAATGTGCGGACCGTCGAGTGGGAGCTGAACCACAATTGGAAACTGTTCGTCGAGAACGCCAAGGAGAGCTATCATATCGCTGTCGTCCATCGCGAGACGATCAACCAGGTGGCGCCCGTCACCTCGGCGGACTACACCGTGTCGGACACGGCCGGGCAATACTGCACGACTTTCGCCACCCATGAGGGCAGCATGGCGCTGCTGAAGGACGATCCGGGCTTCCCACCCATCGAGAGCCTGGAGGGGCGGTACCGGCAAGGCACCTACGCGCCGATGATCTATCCCATGACCTATCTCGCCTGCACCATCGACACCGCGTGGTTCCTGCAGCTTTTCCCGATGGGACCGAAAAAGACCAGGCTGGTGCATGGCGCCTGTTTCCCGCGCGACCGGCGCGACCGACCGGACTTCGAGGCGCGGGCGGCGAACTATTACAAGCGCTGGGACCGCACTATTCTGGAGGATATCGAAGCGGGCGACCATCAACAGGCCGGCATCGCCTCGCCCTTCGCCCAGCCCGGCCGGTTCTGCTTCCGCGAACCGCTGGTCCACCAAATCGACAATTGGATACTCGACAGGGTGCTCGACTGATGGCCACAAAGAAACAAAAACGCACGCGCATGCCCGCCGGCTGGGGGCCACCGCCGAAGCGGATTCGCCTGCATATCGAAAATGTCCGCGAGATGGATATGGTTTACAAGATCACGGAGGACCGGTACGCCGCCGCCGCCGCGCGGCACAAGACGCTGGCACGGCGGATCGACGTGACGGTCGCCGAGGATGCGAAGGGCTTCGACAAGGCGATCGCCGACGCGGACATATTGGTCGGCTGGCGCTTCAACCGCGAAAACCTGGCGGAACGCGCGCCCAATCTGAAATGGATCCACATGACGGGCGCGGGGATCGAGCATGTGCTGCCGTTCGACTGGCTGCCGGCCGGCACGGTGCTTACAAACAATCGCGGCGTTCATAGGCCCAAGGCGCAGCAATTCACCATGACCGCGTTGCTGATGCTGAACGAACGCATTCCGGCCCTGGTCACCGAACAATACAAAGCGAAATGGACGCGGATTTACGCCACCGCGATCGAAGGCAAGACGGCGCTGATCATCGGCGTCGGCATGATGGGGGACGCCGCGGCACGGGCGGCGCGGCAGCTCGGGCTCAAGACCATCGGGGTGCGGCGCAGCGGCACACCGAACCGCTATATCGACGAAATGCACACGCCGGACCGGCTGGCCGAGCTACTGCCGCGCGCCGATTTCGTGCTGGTCAACGCGCCGCTGACCGACGAGACCGAGGGCATGATCGGCCGCGCCGAGCTGGAACTGATGCAGCCGTCGGCGGGACTGATCAATATGGGGCGCGCCCGGGTCGTCGACTATAAGGCGCTCGCCACCAAACTGCGCAAGAGGGAGATCAGCGGCGCGGTGCTCGACGTGTTCGATCCGGAGCCGCTGCCGAAAACCTCGCCCCTGTGGAAGGTGCCCAACCTGATCATGACGCCGCACGTCTCCTCGGACGATGACGACAATTACGGGCCGCTGACCGCCGATCTGGTATTCGAGAACATCGGCCGCTGGGTCGCGGGCAAGGTTTTGAAGAACGTAGTCGACCGCACGCTGCAATACTGACCGATCGTGAGACGCAATCATGGCGTTGCATTTTGAGCGGGCGGAATTCGAAGGGCGCATCGCCGCGGCGCGGCGCGCGATGAACGCGCGCGGGCTGGCGGCGATCTTGCTGTTCGCGCAAGAGAGCCACTATTACCTGACCGGCTACGACACCAGCGGCTACGTGTTCTTTCAATGCACCGTGCTGACCGCCGACGCTCAACCGATCACCCTGCTGACGCGGCGGCCGGACCTGGAACAGGCGCGACGCACCTCGGTGATTGAGGATGTGCGGATCTGGTACGACGCGGAGGGCGCGGCGCCGGCCGACGATTTGCGCGGCATCCTGGCCGAGAAAGGGCTCGCGGGCGAACGGGTCGGGATCGAGCTCGACAGCTACGGGCTGCGGGCGCACCAGTACGAGGCGCTGAAGACCAGCCTGGACGGCTGGTGCCGGCTCGAGGATACGTCCGACCTGGCGCGCACCCTGCGGCTGGTGAAATCGCCGGCGGAGCTCGCCTATGTGCGCCGCGCGGCGGCACTGGCCGATGCGTCGCTGACGGCGATGCTGGACGCGGCCGGCCCGGGCGCCTTCGAGGGCGATATCGCGGCGGCGGGCCAGGCGGCGATCCTGTCGGGCGGCGGCGATGTCGCCCCGTCCGGCCCGGTGCTGGGGTCGGGCGAGCGGGCGCTGCTGGTACGCTCGGCGACCGGCTACCGGACGCTGGACGCGGTCGATCAGCTGACGCTCGAATTCGCGGCCAGCTACCGGCATTACTGCGCCTGCCTGATGCGCACGGTGGCGATCGGCAGCGGCAGCGACGCGCACCGCGCGATGTTCAGCGTCACCACCGACGCGCTCGCCGCCATGACCGATGCGGCGCGGGCCGACCGGCCGCTGGGCGAGATCGACGACGCGCACCGGCGGGTCTATGACGCAGCCGGCTATGGCGAGGCGCGCATGGCTGCGTGCGGCTATTCGCTCGGCGCCAGCTTCCGCCCGACCTGGATGGACGTGCCGCCGATGCTCTATAGCGGCAACCCACTGGTGGCGCGGCCCGGCATGGTGCTGTTCCTCCACGCGATCCTGATCGACGCGCCGCAGGAACTGGCCATGAGCCTGGGCCACACGATCGTCATCGGCGAGACCGGCGCCGAAGTACTCAGCAAGCAAACGCCCGAATACACGGTCCGCCCCTGAACCCGCCGCCGGCACCACACCTGCCTGCGCGCCTATCCAGGAATGATATTTCTTTAAAATCAATGTTCTGACTAAATTTGTTGACAGTTTACAATTCAGCGTCGACTTTACCAGAACCCCGACGCAATCAATACAAATGAACGAACAACCTGAAGCCCTGAGCGTCCTGCGCTCACAGTCCCTGGCCAGCGCGGTGCAGGAGGAAATCGAACGGCGCATCCTGTCCGGCGCGATCGCCGCCGGCGCGCGCGTCAACGAGAACGGTTTGGCGACCGAGCTCGGCGTATCGCGTGGCCCGATCCGGGAGGCCTGCCGGGGTCTGGTCGAGATGGGGCTGCTGTTCACCGTGGTTAACCGCGGCTTCTTCGTCCGCGAGGTCACGGCCAAGGACGCGATCGATGTCTACGACGTCCGCGCCAGCCTGATGCGGCTGGCCGGCGAGACGCTGGCGGACCGGATCACCGACGCGCAATTGTCGGTCCTCGAGACGCTGGTCGCGGAAATGGACCAAGCGGAATCGGACTGTGATTTCGACGCCTTCTACGCGCTGAACCGGGAGTTCCACGACCGCATCGTCGATTTCGCCGAAAACGACCGCCTTCGCGCCTTGTGCGACGGGCTGGTCAAAGAGCTGCATCTCTATCGGCGACGCAGCCTGCTGCAGGGCGGCGGCCTCGCCGTCTCCAACACCGAACACCGGGACATTCTCGACACACTCCGGTCGCGCGATCCCGCGGCGGCCGGGACCGCACTCGAACGTCATATCCAAGCCGGCAAGGCGCGTTTTCTGACCGCGTCGGCCGAAACATCCGATCAAGGAGAAGCATCGTGAAGTTCAGCAATTTTCTGTTCCCGCAAGCCGATACGCCGGCAGACGACGAGCGCGTCATTGATGAAGCCCTCGCGGAGGGCATCCTCTGCGACCAGCTGGGCATGGAGGTGCTGTGGCTGGCGGAGCATCACTTCGACGGCAACTGCGCTTATGTCGATCCGGTGAGTTTCGCGGCGGCCCTGGCGACGACGACGAAGCAGATCAAGCTGGGCTTCGCAGTCGCGCAGATGTCGCTGCACCACCCGATCCGCATGGCCGAGCAGATGTCGATCATCGACAACCTCTCGAAAGGCCGGCTGATCGTCGGTCTCGGCCGCGGCACCGCGCACAACATCTACGACTATCGGGGCTTCGGGCTGGACCCTCTGGAAGCGCAGGAACGGCTGCTCGAATCCGAAGAGATCATGATCAAGGCCTGGACCACCGAGAACTACGAACACAAGGGCAAGTTCTGGAACCTCTGGCTGCCGAAACTGCGGCCGGAAACCTACACCAAGCCGCACCCCTATATGATCCGCGCCTGTTCCGGTGAGGAATCGATGCTCGGCATGGCGCGCGAAGGACGGCCCTTCATGATGAACGTCCAGACCGACGAAGTGACGCAGCACCGCATGGACCTGTATCGCAAGACGATGGCCGACAGCGGATTCGACGATGCCCATATCGCACAGGCCGTGGACGAGACCTGGGTGTGGCGCAACATCTTTATCGCCGAGACCGATGCGGAAGCGGAGCGGATCGGCGTCCCGCTCTTCAAAGCGCAACGCGAACAGCGCGGCAAGATGCGCGCCCGGATCCTGAAGGAACGCGGCGAAAGCATGGCCAAACTGGGCGAGACCGGCACGGCGCCCGCCTCCCCGTCGGCACCGGCACGCAATGTGGTCGAGCACAGCATGATCTGCGGGTCGCCCGCGACCGTCGCCGAGCGTCTCGCCAAGATCGACGCCATCGGGGTCGGCGGCATTATCCTACAGTTCCGTGTTGGCCCCTCGCCTTACGAGATCACCGAGAACAATATCCGTTTGTTCATGGATAAGGTCGCGCCGGAGTTCAAAGCCCGAATCGCGGCGGCGGCAGAATAGACAGCGTCCGATGACCCACCCCTATCGGCTGCGCCTGCCCGGTCCGACGACGGTACCGGCGCGGGTGCGCACCGCGCTCGCGCAGCAGGTCGTGAACGATCGCGGTCCCGAGTTCGAAACCGTCGTCCGAGAGATCAAGGCAGGCCTGCGGCCGATCATGGGAACGGCGAACAACGTCCTGCTCTTCGCCGCTTCCGGTACGGGCATGATGGAAGCCAGCCTCGCCAACGTCATGGCGCCGGGAGACAAGGCGCT
>CAJWOT010000192.1 GCA_913044215.1 uncultured Rhodospirillaceae bacterium
CGGCGAAGAATTCGACATGGCGGATGGCCAGACCGGCGAGATCATCTCGGTGTTGAAAAATATCGGCACGCAGAAGGACTATATTCGCAGTGTCCGAAACTCCGTCTACCGGCGCCTCGTCGCTTGGGACGAGCTGCTGCGCGGCTGGGAGCGTGAGCCCGGCCGGATGACCGAAACCGTGCCCGATCTGCTGCGCAAGACGTACCAATTCTTGGCGCCCCGCTACATGCAGACCGACGATTGGCTGCTGGCCAGCCAAGTGCAGGGCAATCAGGAAGATCTGAAAGAGCAGGTCTGGTAGCGGAAGCGGTGCTTAGAGCGGTTCCAATTGTTTTGGAATCGCGATAGGCCGCGACCGCGGCCCACCGGTTGTCCGGTGCGCCCGTGCCGGCGCTGACATCTCGGTCCGCAGCCGTGAACAAAAAAATTCTGGATGTTTTCTGTGTAAACAGGAAACGATCTAGGCGTTTAGGCCCATCAGATCGCGGGCGTAATCGTTGGCGTCGAACGGCCGCAGATCTTCCGCCCCTTCGCCGACACCGATCGCATGCACGGGCAGGCCGAACCGCTCGGCGAGCGCCACGATCACGCCGCCCTTCGCGGAACCGTCCAGTTTGGTCACGACCAGCCCGCTGACGGCGACCATGTCGCGGAAAATTTCCACCTGGCTGTGGGCGTTCTGTCCGACCGTGGCGTCAAGCACCAGTACGCAATCATGCGGCGCGCTGTCGTCCAGCTTCTTCAGGACGCGGCTGACCTTCTCCAGCCCGGCCATAAGATCCGATTTGTTCTGCAGCCGGCCGGCGGTGTCGATCAGCAGCAGGTCCGCTTTCTGCTCGCGCGCCGCCTGCAGCGCGTCGTAGGCCAGACCCGCCGCGTCGCCGCCCTGCTTTCCGGAAATCACCGGGCAGCCGGCGCGCTCGCCCCAAATCTTCAACTGCTCCACCGCCGCGGCGCGGAAGGTGTCGCCGGCCGCAAGCATGACGTTGAGGCCCTGGCCGCGGTAGTGCTGGGCTAGCTTGCCGATGGTCGTTGTCTTGCCGCTGCCATTGACGCCGACGACCAGCACGACATGCGGCTTGCGCGATGTGTCGATGGCCAACGGTGTCGCGATCGGCTCCAGGATCTTGCCGATATCGTCGGCCAGTGCGGTGCGGACTTCCTCGTCGCTGACCTCCTTGTCGAAGCGCGTGGCCGCGAGGTTGGCGGCGAGCTTCGCGGCGGTCGCCGGGCCGAGATCGGCGGTGATGAGGACTTCCTCGAGCTCCTCCAGCGCCTCGTCGTCCAGCTTGCGCTTGGTGAAGATGCCGGCAATGCCGTCGGTCAGTTTGGCGGTCGATTTCGACAGGCCCGATTTCAGCCGGTCGAGCCAGCTCGGCTTGTTCATGCGGCCAGTTGTCCTCTCAATGCGTCGCCCTCGCGGCCGGTGATGCGCAATGTCGCGACGCTACCGTCCGGCAGGGCGCCGTCCGACCGGACGGGTGCGAAATGTTCGGTGCGGCCGGTGCTGTCCCGCTCGACCAGAACCGTGGCGGTTGCGCCGACCAGGCTGTCCAGAAAGCGTGACGCGGCGGCCGTGCCGGCCCGTCGCAGGCGCGCGGCGCGTTCGCGGCGGATATCGCCCGGCACCTGCGGCATGCGCGCCGCCGGCGTCCCGGGCCGGGCGGAATAGGGAAACACGTGCAGCCAGGTCAGGCCGCATTCTTCGACCAGGTCGAGCGAGCGCTGGAACATCGCTTCCGTCTCGGTCGGAAAACCGGCGATCAGATCGGCGCCGAACACCACGTCGGGACGCCTTGCGCGAATCGAGTTGCAGATCGCGATCGCATCCACGCGGCCGTGGCGCCGCTTCATGCGCTTCAGGATCAAATCGTCGCCCGCTTGCAGCGACAGGTGGAAATGCGGCATCAGGCGCGGTTCGGTTTCGATCAGGCGCATCAGATCGTCGTCGATTTCGATGCAATCGATTGACGACAGCCGCAACCGCGGCAGCTCCGGTACATGGGCCAGTAAGCGGCGCACCATCTGTCCCAGGGACGGCTGGCCCGGCAGGTCGCCCCCATAGGAGGTGATGTCCACGCCGGTCAGGACCACTTCCGAATAGCCGTTCTCGACCAAGGTGCGGACCTGCGATGTGATCTCGCCGATCGGCGCGGAGCGGCTGTTGCCGCGGCCATAGGGGATGATGCAGAAGGTGCAGCGATGGTCGCAGCCCTGCTGCACCTGGACGAAGGCGCGGGCCCGGCCCTCGAACCCCTCGACCAGATGGCCGGCCGTCTCGCGCACCGCCATGATGTCGCCGACCAAGACCGGTGCATCCGACCGGTAGGCCGCTTCCGTCAGCTTCTCGGCATTGCCGATCACCCGGTCGACCTCCGGCATGGAAGTGAAACAGTCGGCGTTCACCTGGGCCGCGCAGCCGGTCACGATGATCTTTGCATCGGGTCGTTCTCGGCGCGCCTTGCGGATCGCCTGCCGCGCCTGGCGCTCGGCCTCTTTCGTCACCGCGCAGGTGTTGAAGATGACTGTGTCGTCCAGACCGGCGGCGCGGTCGCGTATGACCTCGGATTCGAAGGCGTTGAGACGGCAGCCGAAGGTGACGATGTTGGGATCACCGGTCATGCCGCGCCCACCGCGATATCCAGCGTACCGGTAAAGGCGACGGCGACCGGGCCGCTCATCACCACATGATTGTCTGACCGCCAATCGATGAACAGCGATCCGCCATCCAGAACCACCTCGACCTGCCGTTCGGTGAGACCCCGGCGCGCCGCAGCGACGGCCACCGCGCAGGCGCCGGAGCCGCAGGCCTGCGTCGTGCCGGCGCCGCGTTCCCAGACCCGCATGCGGATCAGTCCGCGGTCGCGGACGGTGACGAATTCCACATTGGTGCGTTCTGGGAAGAGCGAGTCATGCTCAACCGCCGGACCGTGTTCGGCCGGGTCGATTGCATCGGCGTCGTCGATGAAGAAGACGCAATGGGGATTGCCGATGCCGACGGCGACCGGATCCGCGTACGGACCGGCCGTGAGGTCGAGATGCAGTGTGTCCATGGCGCGCGACAGTGGGATGTCCTGCCAGTCCAGCTGGGCCGGCCCCATATCAACGGCGACCAGCCCCCGTTCGTCGACATGGGCGGGCAGCAGCCCGGCGACGGTTTCGACGGCCAGCCTGTCGGTGTCTTCTTCCCGCATCAGGCGCGAGACGATGCAGCGCGTCGCGTTGCCGCAAGCCTGCGCCTCGCTGCCGTCGGAATTGTAGAAGCGCAGAAAGCCCACCGCATGGCCGTTGCGCGGCGGCTCGATCATTACGAGCTGGTCGCAGCCGACGCCGCTGCGGCGGTCGGCGACCAGACGGATCTGATCGTCATCCAGCGCATAGGGCTCGACCCGCGCGTCGATGATCACGCAGTCGTTGCCGATGCCATGCATTTTCGTGAACGGTATCATCGCCTTTGTCCCACTTTCGCGGGCGTTATATGGCCATCCCGGGCGGACTGTCCAATGGTTTGGGACGTTTGTTTTCTAAAGCTTTAGCAGGGTTTCCGCGTTGCCGTGCAAGATCTTGGCCTTGTCCGTGTCATTCAGCATCAGCCCCTCCATCCATTTCGGGCCAGGCTCTTGCGGAACGAAGGGGTAATCGACGGCAAACAGAATGCGGTCCGTGCCCATCTCCTGGATGCAGCACAGCAGCGCCGGGTCGGAAAAGAAGCCGCTGGTCGTTACGTGAAAATGCTTGGTGAACAGCTTGCGGAACGGCACGCCGGCCGCCCCCCTGCGATTCAACGCCAGATCGATACGCCACAGCAGGAAGGGCAGGGTTTCGCCGAGATGGCCCATGATGATCTTGGTGCCGGGATATTTCTCCAGCACGCCGGACAGGATGATGCGGATGCCGGCTGTCGCGGTCTCCATCGTGAAGCCCCAGCCGGCGGTCAGGAAGCCCGGATGGTCCTTCGCGTAGGGCTTGAAATAGGCGTCGACGACGTCGGGGTGTGGGATCGCCGGGTGGATGTAGAGCGGTACGTCCAGCGCCTCGGCGCGTTCGAAGATAGGCCAGAAGCGCTCGTCGTCGATGAACAGCCGCTCCGCGCCTGTCAGCCCGTGGATCAGGGCGCCCTTGAAGCCGAGCTTGTCGACGCAGCGCTCCAACTCGTCCGCGGCGGCGGTGGGGTCTGGCGTCGGCAGCATGGCGAATCCGGCGAAACGGTCGGGATGCGCGCTGCAGATATCGCGCAGCCGGTCGTTCGCCGCTTTCGAGACGCGGACCGCGGTCTCCGGGTCGAGACGTTGCGGACCCGGCGGGGCGTGCGATAGGACCTGCACGTCGATGCCGGTCGCATCCATCGATTTGATCCGCGCCTCGCCGACATCGTCGAGCTGCTCATGCATCATGCGGGCGGCTTTGCCGTCGATGCCTTCGAACAGGGCCGTCACTTCCGGATCGGAATAATGCTCTTCGATGGCGATGACGCGTTGTCCGTCGAGAATTGTCATGGTCACGGTCCCTTCTGGTATTCGGCGCCGGGCACGATACACTACCATCAGGGTTTTCCCAGCCACCGGATCGTTTTGAGATGAAGTTCCCCGCCTTCGACTACGCCGCGCCGGACAGCCTCGATGAGGCGGTCGCGCTGCTGGCCGCGCATGGCGAGGATGCGATGGTTCTGGCCGGCGGACAGAGCCTGATGCCGATCCTCGCCTTCCGAATGGCGGCGCCGTCCTTGCTGGTCGATCTGAAAAAAGTGCCGGCGCTCGACCGGATCGATATCGGCGCGGAGGGCGTCACGCTTGGCGCCCGGTCGCGCTGGTGCGATATCGAGCGCCATGCCGGGCTGGCGGCCGCGCACCCGCTGCTGGCCGAAGCGACGCGCCATATCGCGCATTACCAGATCCGCAATCGGGGGACGGTCGGCGGCAGTCTCGCCCTCGCCGATCCCGCGGCAGAGTTGCCGGGCGTGGCGGTGGCCTGCGATGCGCTGTTGACGCTCGCCGGGCCGGGCGGCGAACGCCATGTCGCGGCGGCGGAGTTTTTCCTCGGGCCCATGACGACGGCGATTGCGCCGGATGAGATCCTGACAGCCGTGCATTTCCCGGCCTGGCCCGAAAACCGGCGCTGGGCCTTTCAGGAATTCGCGCGCCGCAAGGGCGACTTCGCCCTTGCCGGTGTCGCGCTGCACTACGATCTCGATGCGCAAGGCCGGGCACGGGACATGCGCATCGGCGTGATCGGCGCTTCCGACCGGCCGCATCGGCTGCACGCCGCGGAGGCGACCATGAACGGGTCCGCAGTCGATGCGGCCACCATCGCTGCAGCGGCCGCAGCGGCATCTACTGAAGTGTCGCCAATGGAAGATCATCACGCCCCGGCGGATTATCGCCGTGCACTCGTCGCGACCTTGGTCGAGCGCGCCTTGCAGGAGGCCGCGTCATGAAGGCCGCGTTCGAGGTCAATGGTGAATCAGTCGAGGTCGATGTCGAACCGCGTCTTAGCCTGGCCGACTGCCTGCGTGACGTGCTGGGCCTGACCGGTACCCATCTCGGCTGCGAGCACGGTGTCTGCGGCGCCTGCACGGTGATCGTCGACGGGCAGGCGGTGCGGTCCTGCCTGACCCTGGCGGTGCAGGCGGATGGCGAGAGGATCACGACGGTCGAGGGGCTCAGCCCCGAAGCGGGCTTGAGCCCGTTGCAGGCGGCCTTCCGCAAGCACCACGCGCTGCAATGCGGCTTCTGCACGCCGGGCATGGTGACTACGGCGCATGCGTTGCTGAGTGAAGAACCGGACGCCGACGCCGACCGGGTACGTGAGGTGCTGTCCGGCAACATCTGCCGCTGCACGGGCTATGTGCCGATCGTCGAGGCGGTGCTGGAGGCGCGGGCTGCTTATCGCAAGATGGAGGGCGAGTCGTGAGCGCGCCGAACCGTCTGATCGGCAGCGCGCTGGAGCGGGTCGAGGATCTGCGCCTGCTGCGCGGGCGCGGGCAGTTCGTCGCCGACATCAACCGGCCGGATCAGCTGCATGCGGCGTTCCTGCGCAGTGCGGTCGCGCACGGCATGTTGCGTGGCGTCGATGCGGCAGAGGCCCTGTCGCTGGACGGTGTACATGCAGTGCTGACGGCGCGCGACCTCGGTTCCCCCATGCCGCTTCTGCCGATCCGGCTGCAGCCGCTGCCGGAACTGGAGCCGTTCTGCCAGCCGATGCTGGCGGACGAAAAGGTGCGCTATGTCGGCGAACCGGTCGCCGTGGTCATCGCCGACAGTTCGGCTATTGCCGAGGACGCGCTTGATCTCATCGCGGTGGATATCGATCCGCTGCCCGCAATCACCAACCGCGATCAGGCGGAAGCCGCCGGGACGCTGCTGTTCCCCGAACACGGTTCCAACGTCTCGATGCGCTGGAACGCGGTGAAGGGCGACGCGGATGCGGCGTTCGAGGCGGCGGACTACACGCGGCGCGAGACCTTCACGGTGCAGCGTCACGCGGCGCTTTTCATGGAACCGCGCGGTTTCGTCGCCGAATGGGACACGGATGCCGAAAAGCTGAGCGTCTGGGGCGCGGCTAAGGTCGCCTTCGCCAACCGCAAGATCCTCGCCGCCACGATGGGGCTCGAACGCGACCAGATCGATATGATCGAAGGCGATGTCGGCGGCAGCTTCGGCTCGCGCGGCGAGTTCTATCCCGAGGATTTCCTGATCCCCTTCGCCGCGCGCCATCTCGGCCGGCCGGTCAAATGGGTCGAGGACCGGCGCGAGCATCTGATGGCGGCGAACCACGCCCGGCAAATCGAATGCGACGTCGAAATCGCGGCGACGAGGGACGGCAAGATACTCGCCCTGCGCGGGACCAACTGGACCGACAATGGCGCCTATATCCGCACCAACGGCTCGATCGCGCCGCGCAACGCCGCGCAGTTCATGTCCGGTGCCTACGATATCGAGCATATAAGGCTGACCAGCTATTCGCTGACCACGAACAAGACGCCGACCGGCACCTATCGCGGCCCCGGCCGGTTCGAGCCGGACTTCGTACGCGAACGGTTGATCGATCTGATGGCCAAGGATCTCGGTCTCGACCCGCTCGACGTGCGGCGGCGCAACCTGGTTCCGGCCGACAAGATGCCCTATCCGCTGGCGACCATGACCCCCTTCGAGAGCGTGACGTCGCTCGACAGCGGCGACAATCACGCGCTGCTCGACCGCTGCCTGGCGGAGTTCGGCTGGGACGAGAAGGTCGCGCTGCAGGGGCAGTGCATCGACGGGCGCTATCACGGCGTGTCGGTCGGCTGCTTCATCGAGGGCGGTGCGGCCGGTCCTAGCGAGGATGCCCGCATCGTCCTGGAGAGTGACGGCAGCTTCGCCGTCTATCTCGGCTCGGCCGGGGTGGGACAGGGGATAGAGACGATCATGGGCCAGATCGCCGGCGATGCGCTCGGTGTGCCGTTCGAACGCGTGCGCGTGCATTACGGGTCGACCGCGTACGTCGCGGAAGGTTTCGGCTCGTTCCATTCCCGCTCGACGGTGATGGGCGGCTCCGCCATCGTGCTGGCCGCCGAGGCCTTGCTGGAGAAGTTACGCCCAATCGCTGCCGCCGCGCTGGGCTGCGCCCTGGATGCGGTGGTATTCGATGAAGAAGGCGCCCGCGACGCAGATGGCAAGGCGGTCGCCTTCGACGCGCTTTCGGACGCGCCGGTTTCGGCCGAGGCGCGGTTCGAGAACAAGAAGTACACCTATTCCTACGGCAGCCTGGCGGCGCATGTGGCCGTCGACCCGAAGACGGGGCAGGTCGATGTGCTGGACATCGCCTCGACTAAGGATGTCGGCCGCATGATCAACCCGGCGACTCTGAACGGCCAGTCGGTCGGCTCGATCGTGCAGGGGCTCGGCGGCACGCTGCTGGAGGAGTTCGTCTACGATTCGGAAGGGCAGCTGCTGACCGGCACACTGGCCGACTATCTGCTGCCGACCGCGACGGACTTCCCGAACATCCGCTCGACCGTGCTCGAGCTCGCGCCCTCGCCGCACAACCCGCTCGGTGCCAAGGGCGCGGGGGAAGGCGAGATCATCCCGGTCGGCGGCGTGATCGCCAACGCGGTGGCCCAGGCGCTCGCCGGTTTCGGCGTCGAGCCGATGGCCTTGCCGCTGTCGCCGCCCAATGTCTGGCGCATGCTGCAGGAGGCAATACCATGAGGATGCGGGGCGCGCTTGTATTGTTGACTGCCCTCTTAACGTTTAGCGGAACGGCTGCCGCGGCGGAGACCGCAGCGGGTACGCTTCGCGACGCAGCCCGCGCCTGGCTGCCGTTGCCGTAGCGGACGCCGCGCGCTTCGAATTCGGTGACCGCGAGCGGCACAACTGGCATTTCACGCCGCGCGGCCGCGAAGGGCTGATGATCGGCGACATGACCCCGGCGCAAAAAGACGCGACGGCCGCCTTGCTGCGCGCCACGCTATCGGCCGAGGGCGTGATGAAGGCGACGGACATCATGCGG
>CAJWOT010000193.1 GCA_913044215.1 uncultured Rhodospirillaceae bacterium
CTTTCCTATGGCGACAAAACCGTTCGCTGCGCCTTAGGGCGCGGCGGCGTGCGGTCTGACAAGCACGAAGGCGACGGTGCCACGCCGGTCGGCTGCTACCCGCTGCGCCGGGTGCTGTACCGCACGGACCGGTTGGCGGAGCCGGAAACCGGACTGCCCGTCAAAGCCATCGGCCCGTCGGACGGCTGGTGCGATGCACCGGAGGATGCGCGATACAACCAACCGGTCACCCTGCCCTATCCGGCCAGCGCCGAGGCCTTATGGCGCGAAGACGGGCTGTATGACCTGATCGTCGTGTTGGGTCACAATGACGACCCGCCAGAGCCCGGCGCGGGCAGCGCTATTTTCTGGCATGTGGCCCGGCCGGACTATGGGCCGACTGAGGGCTGCGTCGCTATCCCGCGCGACGAACTGGTCGAAATCCTGAAGGGGTGCGGCCCGGGTGACCGCCTGTGCATCAGCGCGCCGGACGTTGACCGAAGATAGCGGTTCCGACGCGCACATGCGTCGCACCGAAAGCGATCGCCACCTCGTAGTCCGCAGACATACCCATACTGAGCCAAGGCAATTCGTGCCGCTTGGCGATTTCTCTCAGCAAGGCGAAATGTAGCGAGGGTTCGTCACCGACCGGCGGAATGCACATGAGGCCCTTCACCGGCAAATCGAATTCGTCGCGGCATTGGGCGATGAACGCATCCGCCTGCTCGGGTGCGACACCCGCCTTCTGCGGTTCGGCACCGGTGTTGACCTGGATCAGGCAGTCGGGCCGCCGCCCGGTCCGATCCATCTCCTTGGCGAGCGCCCGGGCGAGCTTTTCCCGGTCGACCGTTTCGAACACGTCGAACAGCGCCATCGCCTGGCGCACCTTGTTGGTCTGCAGCGGTCCGATCAAATGCAATTGCGTTTCGGGAAACGCTTCCTTCAGCGCCGGCCACTTGCCTTCGGCCTCCTGCACGCGGTTCTCCCCGAACACGCGATGGCCCGCCTCCAGTGCGGCGCGGGACCGTTCCGCCGGATGCGCCTTACCGACCGCAACCAAGGTCACCGCGCCCGGCACCCGGCCACCCGCCTTTTCTGCTGCGGCAATTTCCGACCGCACCGTGCGCAGGTTGGCAGCGATGTCGGGTTCGGTGTCGGCATGTGTCAGCGTTTCGGTTGGCGGCAACGGCTTTAATCCTTGCATAGACCCGAGTGACACTCTGTCGTAGCAAAGCCTCGGTCCGGGTGCAATTGCCGTGGCAGTGACATTTTTGTGGAAACGATCGGCGTTTTTCGGGCATAAAGCGGCCATGTTCAAATCCTTATCCCTAGTCGCGCCCCTGCTGATCGCCGCACTCGTCATATCGGGTTGCGAAAGCATCGGCATCGCGCCCGACCCGCCGCCGCCCACGGAGGACCGGTCATCTTCCTCCAGCGACAATGGCGGACTGATCGATACCCTGTTCGGCGGCGATCAGCCGACTGGCGGCGGTGGCAGCGGCATTGGCGTGAATAGCTTCCTGTGGCGTGCCTCGCTGGACACCATCTCCTTCATGCCGTTGAGCTCCGCCGACCCGTTTGGCGGCGTCATCATCACCGACTGGTACTCGCCGCCGGAGACGCCGCGCGAGCGGATCAAGCTGAACGTCTATATCCTGGGGCGGGAGCTGCGCGCCGACGGGTTGCGTGTCTCTGTCTTCCGGCAAACCCGCGCCAGCCAGCCTTGGCAGGAAGCGAAAGTCGACCCCAAAACGGTGCGCGATATCGAAAACGCCATCCTGAAACGCGCCCGGGAACTGCGCATCGCCAATTTGCGCGTGCAGTAGACGGCAACTAGGGTACCGCCGCCCTTACTATCCGTACCCAAGGAACGAACACCGCATCATGACCCGCTATAACGCCAAGGAAACCGAGGCCAAGTGGCAACGGATTTGGTCCGACCAAAGCGTCTTCGAGGTGACCGAGGATCCGTCGCGGCCGAAATACTACGTGCTGGAGATGTTCCCCTACCCGTCCGGGCGCATCCATATGGGCCATGTGCGCAACTACACGATGGGCGATGTCGTCGCGCGCTACAAACGCGCGCAGGGCTTCAACGTGCTGCACCCGATGGGCTGGGATTCCTTCGGTCTGCCGGCCGAAAACGCCGCCTTCGAAAACAAGGTCCATCCGGCGAAGTGGACGCGCGAAAATGTCGCGGTCATGCGCGACCAGCTGAAATCCATGGGTCTGTCGCTCGACTGGAGCCGTGAGCTGTCGACCTGCGAGCCGGACTATTACGCGCACGAACAGAAGATGTTCATCGATTTCTACAAGAAGGGGCTCGCCTATCGAGGAGAGTCCTGGGTCAATTGGGACCCGGTCGAGGACACGGTGCTGGCCAACGAACAGGTCATCGACGGGCGCGGCTGGCGGTCCGGCGCGGAGGTCGAGAAGAAACTGCTGCACCAGTGGTTCCTGAAGATCACCGACTATGCCGACGAGCTGCTGGAAGGCATCGAGAGCCTGGAACGCTGGCCGGACAAGGTCCGGCTGATGCAGACCAATTGGATCAACCGCTCCGAGGGCGCGAAGATCCTGTTCGACATCAATGGCCGGGACGACAAGCTGGAAGTCTTCACCACACGGCCGGATACGCTGTTCGGCGCGTCCTTTTGCGCCCTGTCGCCGAACCATCCGCTGAGCCAGGAATTGGCCGAGGGCAATGCCGATCTGGCCGACTTCCTGGTCGAGTGCGCCAAGCTGGGCACCAGCGAGGCGGCGCTGGAGAAAGCCGAGAAGCTCGGCTTCGATACCGGCCTGACCGTGGCCCACCCGTTCCGGCCCGGCCACGAACTGCCGATCTATGTCGCCAATTTCGTGCTGATGGAATACGGCGCCGGCGCGATCTTCGGCTGCCCCGGTCACGATCAGCGCGATCTGGAGTTCGCCCGCAAATATGGGCTCGACGTCATCCCCGTCGTCTGCCCGCCGAAAGAGGATCCGGCGACCTACGCGATCGGCGA
The DNA here is from genome assembly GCA_913044215.1 of uncultured Rhodospirillaceae bacterium. Taxonomy (GTDB): domain Bacteria; phylum Pseudomonadota; class Alphaproteobacteria; order UBA8366. The sequence goes on from CAJWOT010000193.1 coordinate 2,985, forward strand.
CGAGGCCTATACCGGCGACGGTGCGATGATCAATTCCGCGTTCCTGGACGGGCTCGACGTGCCGAGCGCGATCCGCGCCGCCATCGACCGGTTGATCGAGATGGGCGCCGGCGAAGGCACCGTCAACTACCGGCTGCGCGACTGGGGCGTGTCGCGCCAGCGCTATTGGGGCTGCCCGGTGCCGATGATCCATTGCGCGGATTGCGGCACCGTGCCGGTGCCGGAGGCGGATTTGCCCGTCGCGCTGCCGGAAGATGTCACCTTCGACAAGCCCGGCAATCCGTTGGACCACCATCCGACCTGGAAGCATGTCGACTGCCCGGTCTGCGGCAAACCGGCGCAACGCGAAACCGACACGTTCGACACCTTTATCGATTCGGCCTGGTACTTCATTCGCTTCTGCTCGCTCAGCCCGAATTCGGCCTTCGATCGCGCCGCGGCGGAGTATTGGATGCCCGTCGATCAGTATATCGGCGGGGTCGAGCATGCGGTGCTGCACCTGCTCTATGCGCGGTTCTTCACCCGGGCCCTGCGCGATTGCGGCTATCTGGATGTGGCGGAACCTTTCGAGGGCCTGTTCACCCAGGGCATGGTCTGCCATGAAACCTACCAGACGCCGGATGGCGGCTGGGTCTTTCCGAGCGACGTGATCGATGGCGACGACGGCAGCCGCGTCGAGCGCGAGAGCCGACAGCCGATCAAGGTCGGACGGTCGGAGAAAATGAGCAAGTCGCGCCGCAACGTGGTCGACCCGGAACTGATCCTCGACACCTACGGCGCGGATGCGGGCCGGTTGTTCATGATGTCGGACAGCCCGCCGGAGCGTGATCTGGAATGGACCGAGGCCGGCATCGAAGGGGCGTGGCGCTACCTCAACCGGGTGTGGCGCCTGATCACCGAGGCGCCCATGGCGCCACAGGGGACGCCCGCGCCGGAAGCCCTGGACGATGCCGCCGTGGCGGTGCTGCGCACCGTGCACCAGACCATCGCCGCGGTCACCGAAGGGCTGGAGCGGTTCCGCTTCAACCGGTCGGTCGCCCATGTCCGCGAGCTGACCAACGCGCTGGCCGACTACAAGGACGCCGGGCCGACGCACGACTATGTGCGGCGCTTCGCGCTGGAAACCGTGGTGCAATTGATCGGCCCGATGATGCCGCACATCGCCGAGGAGCTGTGGCAGACCCTCGGATACGAAACCTTGCTGGCGGACGCGCCCTGGCCCAAGGCCGATCCGGCCTATCTGGTCGACGAGACGGTGACCATCGCCGTGCAAATCAAGGGCAAGCTGCGCGGCACGATCGAAATGCCGCGCGATGCCGACAAGGCCGCGGTCGAAGAAATGGCCCTGGCGCTGGACGCGGTGCAACGCGTGACCGAAGGCAATCCGCCGCAACGGGTCATCGTCGTGCCCAACAAGATCGTCAATGTGGTGGTCTAGGCTCCTGGCGGCCATCGCGGTCGCCGCCCTGTTGGCCGGATGCGGTTTCCGGCCGCTATACGGCACCGCTGGCGAAAACCGGCAGGTCGCGGCGCAGCTGGCGCAGATCCGAATCCAAACCATCCCCGACCGCACCGGGCAGAAATTGCGGAATTTCCTGCTCGACCGGCTGAACCCGAACGGACAACCGGCGCAGCCGCTGTATTATTTGCAGGTGACCATCAACGTCTCGCGGACCGACCTGGGCATCGAGCGGGATGAAACGGCGACGCGGGCGCTGCTGGTGCTGACCGCCAACTACCAGCTGATCGATCGCGCCAGGAAGGTGGTCCTGGTCGAGGGCTCGACGCAATCGACCAACAGCTTCAACATCGTGGCGTCCGACTTCGCGACCTTGAGCGCCGAGACCGACGCGACCGAACGGGCGACGCGCGAGGTCAGCGACGACATCAAGACCCGGCTCGCGCTCTACTTCACCCGCTAGGATACCGCGATGAAGATCGCCGCCAACCGCGCCGACGCTTTCGCCCGCAACCCGGATGACGGTGTCCGTGCGGTGCTGGTCTACGGCCCGGATGACGGGTTGGTGCGGGCCCGGGGCGATGCGCTGACCAAGGCGGTCGTCGAGGATCCCGCCGATCCCTTCCGGATCGCCGAAGTGAGCGCGGCGGGGCTGCGCGACGCGCCGTCGCTGATCGCCGACGAGGCGGCGGCCATCGCCTTGACCGGCGGCCGCCGGGTGGTGCGCTTTCGCGACGCGCCGGAATCCGCGGCCGGCGCCCTGGAAGCCTTCCTGGAGGACAGCCCAGGCGACGCCCTGATCGTGGTACAGGCCGGCAACCTGTCCGCCCGCTCGAAACTGCGCAAGCTGTTCGAGGACAAGAAAAACGCCGCCGCCCTGCCCTGCTACGCCGACGACGAGCGCAGCCTGGATCAGCTCATCCGCAGCACGATGGAAAGCGAAGGCATTTCGGTCTCGATGGAGGCGGTGGACTACCTGACCGCCAATCTTGGCGCCGACCGCGGATTGAGCGTGGCCGAGCTGGAAAAACTGGCGCTCTATGCCGGACCGAACGGGGCGGTCGAACTGGACGATGCGGTCGCCTCGGTCGGAAATTCCAGCGCGCTGTCGATCGACGACGTCATCTACGCTGCCGCCGGTGGAAACGGGCTGGCCGCTGACCGGGCACTGACCCGCAGCTATGCGGAGGGCGTCAACCCGGTCACGATCCTGCGCGCACTCGGCCGCCACCTGATGCGGCTGCAACTGGCGCGGGCCAAGGTGGATGGCGGCGCGCCAGTCGATGCCGCCATGAAGTCGCTGCGCCCGCCCGTCTTCTTCAAGCTGGCCGGCCCGTTCCGACAGCAACTGCGCGTCTGGTCCGGCGCCAAACTGACCCGCGCGCTCGCCCTGGTGCTGGAAGCCGAACGACAGTGCAAACGCACTGGCGCACCAGCCGAAGAACTGTGCGGCCGCGCCATCCTGCAAATTTCGCGGTTGGGCACCGTACGGCGCTAATTTACGCCGCGTTCAACGCCCGCCAAACGACTTCCGGCGTCGCCGGAAATGCCACATCCGAAACACCTGCCGAGGCCAAAGCGTCGAGCACGGCGCTGGCGAGACAAGCTACCGCACCGACCGTACCGGCTTCCCCCGCCCCTTTGATGCCGAGCGGATTGCGCGGGCTCGGCACCGCGTGGGTTTCAATCTCCAGTTCGGGGAATTCGTCGGCGCGCGGCATCTGGTAGTCCATGAAGGAGCCCGTCATGACCTGCCCGGTCCCGTCCATCACCACCTGTTCGCCGGTGATCTGCGCGATGCCCTGGACGATGCCGCCATGCAGTTGGCCCTTCAGCAGTAGCGGGTTCATCACCGTGCCCACATCATCGACGGCGACATAACGCAGCACGCGGATCACGCCTGTGTCGGGATCGATTTCCACTTCCGAGACATGGCACGCATTCGGAAACGTCGGACCCGGTGATTTAAAGGTATCGAAGCCATTCAGCCCGCTTTCCATGCCCGGCGGCAGCATGGCGTGGTTGAAGGCGAGCGCGGCGATTTCAGTGAGATCGAGGCCGCGGTCCGTGCCGGCGATCGCAAACCGGCCTTGCGAGAACTCGATATCCGCTTCCGCCGCTTCGAGATTGTGCGCGGCTATCCGCTTGCCCTTCTCGATGATCTTGTCGGCCGCACCGGTCAGCGCCGCGCCGCCCAGCCCCGAGACTCGCGAGCCGCCGGTCCCATGCCCGTAGGCGACCATGTCGGTGTCGCCCTGAACGTAGCGGATACGCTCGAAATCGATGTCGAACTTCTCTGAGACGAGCTGCTTGAAGACGGTTTCATGGCCCTGGCCGTGGCTATGCGTGCCCATCAGGATGGTGACATAGCCCTGCTGGTCGATGCGGATCTCGCCGCCCTCGTCGAACATGCCCGCCGCTTGCTCAATGGCGTTGGCGATGCCGAGGCCGCGCAGCTTGCCGGCGGATTTGGCCGCCTCGCGCCTTGCGTCGAACCCGGCGGCGTCCGCCATCTCCAACGCCCGGTCCATGTTGCGTTCGAACTCGCCGGAATCGTAGTTGTAGCTGAGCGGTGTCTGATAGGGGAACGCATCGGGCGCGATGATATTGCGCCGCCGCAGTTCGACCTTATCGATGCCCATTTCCAGCGCCGCCTGGTCGATCACCCGCTCGACGGCGAAGGTCGCCTCCGGCCGTCCGGCACCGCGATAGGGATTGGTCGGGGCGCTGTTTGTGAAGACGCCGGTGACGTCGACATGAATTGCCGGTGTCCGGTAGACCCCGGCGACGCCGCCCAGATTGCCGAAGGCGGGCAGCGGTCCGAAATTGCTGAGATAGGCGCCGACGCTCGCCTGCTTTTTCATCCGCAAGCCGAGGAAGGTGCCGTCCCGGTCGAGCGCCAGCTCGACAGTGGCGGTGAAGTCGCGGGCATGTTCTTCGAGAATTCCCTCCGACCGCTCATTCACCCATTTCACCGGCCGGCCGAGCTGTTTGGCGGCCCACACGGTCAGGCCGAGTTCCGGAAAGCAGGTCGAGCGCAGCCCGAACGAACCGCCCATATCCGGGCTGACAATCCGCAGCTTGCTTTCCGGCACGTTGAGGACACCACCAGCCAGCCAACTGCGGATATCGTGCGGGAACTGGTTGCCGGCATGCAGCGTGTAACGGTCCTCGAACGGATTGTACTCACCAACCGCGGCGCGCGGTTCCATCGGATTGATCGCGACCCGGGCGAAGGGAATCTCGACCGAGCTGACGTGGTCCGCCGCAGCAAAGGCGGCGTCCGTGGCGGCGCGGTCGCCCTGTTCCAGTGTGAAGCAGATGTTGTTAGGACAGTCGTCCCAGAGCACAGGCCCGTCCGGCGTCAGCGCATCGCTGATCTCGACCACCGGCGGCAAATCCTCGTAATCGACCTCGATCAGCTCCGCCGCGTCTTTCGCCTGCGCCCGCGTCTCCGCGACGACGAACGCCACATAGTCGCCGACGAACGCCACCTTGTCTTCGGCCAGCATGGGCCGTTTCGGCTCATAGAGAGGCGATCCGTCCGGCCTGGTCAGCGGCACCAGCTTCGGCGCGAAGCAGGGTGTTCCGCCCAGCGCGGTGACATCGGCGCCGGTATAGACTGCCAGCACGCCCGGTGCGGCCGCAGCAGCGCTGGTATCGATCGAGCGGATCCGCGCATGCGCCACCGGCGAGCGCAGCATGAAGGACGCGGCCTGCCCGGGCAGGTTTATGTCGTCGGTGTAACGGCCGCCACCGCGCAACAGACGCAGATCTTCGGTACGCGGCGCCGATTGTCCGAGGGCAAATCTCATGATGCGGTCTCCCAAGATACGCTGCCGGCAACCCGGGCCGACGGTAAATCCTATCCCGAGACGCCCGCTGCCGAAAGGCGGCGCGGCAGCACCCGGGATCGAGAATTTGCTTTGCGCCGGGCACGGGCGCGCCCATCTAACATGAACAGCGTGGAAGGGAGACGAAATATTGGCGATGAAGCTTAACGTCAACGGACGCCG
>CAJWOT010000194.1 GCA_913044215.1 uncultured Rhodospirillaceae bacterium
ACATTGCAGACGGAGCATGGGCAAATCCTGGTCGCGGCGGCGTCCATGGTCGATGTGCTGGCAATGGTCGCGTTAGCCCTGCTGATGGACGATGTGGGCTGGGGCACCGGGATTTTCCTTTTGGTCGTTGTGCCACTGATCCTGGGCCTACCGCGTTTCGGGAAATGGATTTTCCGTCGGTATCGCGTTTCTCTGGTCGAATTCGAGTTGCGTTTCCTGCTTGTACTGCTCATCGCCATTGGGGCGATGGCGGAGCATATTGCCGGGATACATAGCGCTGTCGTGGCTTTTGCGCTCGGAATTGTCATGTCGGAACTTGTCGAGGAGCACGAAGCGTTGGAGCAGAAGCTGAAGGGAATCGTGTTTTCGTTTCTCGCGCCGGCCTTCTTTCTACACGCCGGAATGCAGTTCAACGTAAGGGATTTCTCGCTTGAAGTGATCGGGACCGCGGCCGCGTTCTTCGTTGTCGCCTGCAGCCTCAAATATCTGGGTACGGCGCTGCCCTTCCGATGGTTCTTGAAGTCGTCCGGTAGGGTCGCCGGTCTCCTGTTCAACTATCGCCTCAGCTTCGGCATCATCGCCGCTTCCGTCGGCCTAAATGTTGGCATTCTCGATGCACGTCTTTACGCCGTGGTGCTGTTGGTGATCGTGGCGAGCGCCGCACTGCCCGCGCTCTTCCTGCGCGACCGGCCTGCCGAGTGGAATGAGGACTGTAAATTCGTGTTAGGAGAGGCGTCTTGACCGATACCGTACTCGAACCCGGAAAGTTGCCTTCTGCTCTTTTACGGCGTCTTCTCGCACCGTTTCCCAAGAACGCGCCGGACCTCCTGCTACCGCCCTCAGTAGGGGAGGATGCAGGGGTCATCGATATCGGCGGCGGTGCGCTGGTCGCGGCGACCGATCCCATCACACTGACAGGCAGCGAGGTTGGCGGTCATGCGGTGCTGATCAATGCGAATGACGTCGCCGTCCTGGGCGTACGGCCGCGCTGGTTCCTGTCCGTTTTCCTGCTGCCGGTCGGTACGACCGAGTCCGAGGTCGAGGGTGTTTTCGAGAGTATGCGTGTGGCCTTGGAGGCCCTGGATATTGTCCTTGTCGGCGGCCATACGGAAGTAACCGCTGCCGTAACGCAGCCGGTGGTGACCGGGCAGATGCTTGGCTTCCAGGCGGATGGCCATTTCGTCAAAACCGGAGGTGTGCGGGTGGGCGACACGATACTGCAGGTCGGCGCGGCGCCCGTCGAAGGCGCGGCGGTTATCGCTTCGGAATTGGGCGCGACGCTGAATGTGCCGGAAGCGTTGCTGGCAGAGGCGCGCGGCGCAATTGTTATTCCCGGTATTTCCGTCGTCGAACCGGCCTTACGTGCAGCTGCGTTGGGGGCGAGCGCTCTGCATGATCCGACCGAGGGCGGCATGTCCGCCGGCTTGCACGAACTCGCAGAGGCGTCCGGGGTTTCGCTGGTGGTCGGTGTCCGAGCGCCATTATGGTACGCGCCTGGCATCGCCTTGTGCGATGCGGTCGGCGCCGATCCATGGGGAATGCTCGCCTCCGGTACGTTGCTCGCCGCTTTCCCGCCTGACCGTGTCGATGAAGCTGTGAATACGCTCGCAGCGGGCGGAAACGATGTCGCCCGGCTCGGGGTCGCCGAAGTAGGCGAGGGGGTACGGTTCGACGATGGCCGTGCACTGCCGCGTTACGAGCGGGACGAGCTGTCGCGGATTTTGGCTGAGGCATAGCCACCGTTGCCGATCTGGGGCTAGAGTGTTTGATCGATAGCCGCTGGGAGACGACGCCATGCCGCACGACCTCACCTTCTCGAATAGCCATCAGGATCTTGCCGCCCGGGACGAAGACTATGTCCTTGGTTGGCGTTTCGAACCGCGCATCATCTTCGAGCGCGGCGAGGGCACCCAGTTATTCGATGTTGATGGGAACGCCTATTACGACATGAGCTCGGGCATGATGTCGCTCACTCTGGGGCATGCGCATCCGGAGTTGGTGGACACGATCAAGAGCATGGCGGATCGCTTCACGCATCAATCCTCCTGGTACAGCAATCCCTGGGTGATCGAATTTGCCGAGTTGCTGGCAACGACACTGCCGGGCGAATTGAAGATGACGAACTTCGCGGTCACCGGTTCGGAGGCAAACGAGATCGCCATGCGCATGGCGCTGGGCGCGACTGGGCGCTTCGATATCTGCTCCATGGTGCGTGGCCTGCATGGTGGTTCGTTGGCGGCTGAGTCGGTAACCTCGGTTGGTGGCGCGCGCCGGCGCGGGCTCGGGCCATTGACGATGCCGGCGCGGTCCAACTGTATCGTGCCGGCCTTCTACTACCGCGCCCCGGTTGACGACCCCGATCAGTGGGATGAGATCAGTCTGCGGATGACCGAGGAATTGATCGAGTATACGACGTCGCAGGAGGTGGCGGCGCTGATGTTGGAGCCGATTGCGGTGCCGGGTGGCATGATCGTCCCGTCGGAACGCTGGCTGCGTGGCATCCGCGAGATCGCCGACAAGTGGGATGCTCTGCTCGTGTTCGACGAATGCCAACTGGCGCCGGCTCGCACCGGCAAGTTCTGGGCGTTCGAGCATTTTGGCGTGGTGCCGGACATCGTTACATTCGGCAAGGGGCTGACCGCGGGGTTCGCAAATTGCGGCACCGTGACGACACCGGAAATCGCTGAGAAATCCCGAGGTACCAAGGGTCTGCCCTGGGCCGGTACCTATCCGCAGGATCCGCTGCCCTGCGCGGTGGGGTTGACCCAGCTGCAGATCGTGCTGCGCGACAATCTGGTGGAGAAAGCCGCGACGGAAGGGGAGTTCGTCGGCAAGCGATTGCGTGAGGTGCAGGATAAGCACGATTGCGTCGGCGACGTGCGCGGCAAGGGTCTGTACCGGATGCTCGATATCGTGACCGACCGCGAGAGCAAGGCGCCCGATGCGGAGATGGCGGAACGCATCCGCTATCACGCGCTGGAGGAAGGTCTGCTGCTGATCGTGGTGAAGAACTATGTGCGATTCTGTCCACCCCTGATCGCCAGCCACGAGGAGCTGGACGATATGGTCGGCCGCCTTGATGCAGCGATCGCCAAGGCCGAGCTGGGGCTCGATATCGGCACGGATTTGAGTGCTTCCGGTTCGCTCGCCACCAACAACATCACGCGCTGACCTATGATCAAGGAATTCGTCATCGAGGCGACGGAGTCGCCGACCTTTGGCGGCCGGTCGTTCGGCGCTGTCGGTCAATATGAGCGCCTGACGGGCTTCGCTGTTGGCGCGGTCGATCCCGCCGACCCGCGCAACGCCGGGATCGTCAATCTCGACAAGGCGCCGCGCAACGCGGATGGCTTCGTCGAGTACAAGACCGATATCTGCATCTTGCGGCCGGTCGACCCGGCCAAGGCAAATGGCTGGTTGTTCTACGAAGTGCTGAACCGCGGGTCGAAACGAGCGATCTGCCGCGTCAACACCGCGCCGGCGGTAAACCATTCCGACACGTCCGAAGACGCCGGGAACGGCTTCCTCATGGAACAGGGCTACACCTTGCTGTGGTCCGGCTGGCAGGACGATGTGAAGGATGGCGATGGCCGTATGCGCGCATATTACCCGGTCGCGACAGATGGCGAACAACCGCTTGTCGGGCGTGCCTTGGACGAGACCATCGACGATACCAACGCCAAGACGTTCACCAAGGAGCTAATTTATCCGGTCGCAGCGTTGGATGCGACGGACGCGAGGCTGACCGTCCGGGTGCGCGAACGTGACGCGCGGCAGCAGCCTGCCGGGCTGGCGTGGCGCTATCTCGACGAACGTCATATTGAGATTACCCGGCCGGACGATCCCACCTTCGATGCGGGCGCGATCTTCGAGTTTATCTACACGGCGAAGGATCCGCGGGTCACCGGTCTCGCCTTCGCGTCGCACCGAGACATCGCGAATTTTGTTCGCTCCGGCGTACCGGATGCCTCAGGCAACGCGAACCCACTTGAAGCCGCACCGCCGCGGCGGCTTATGCTGTTCGGGATCTCACAAAGCGGCCGCTTTGTGCGTGATTTTCTTTATCAGGGTTTCAATGAAGGCCTGGACGGGAGACGGGTATTCGACGCTGCCGTGCCGGTTATCGCCGGGTCGCGCAAGACGCAGATCAACATGGCCTTCGCGCAGCCCGGCCGTTATCAGCGCCAGCACGAGGACCACAATTATCCGGGCGACCAGTTCCCCTTTGCTTACAGCGAAGTGACCGATCCGATCTCCGGCCTGACCGACAATTTGCTGGCCCAGTGCCGCGCGACGAACACGACCCCGAAGATCATGCATTTCGACACCGAGACAGAGATCTGGGCGGCGCGGGCGTCGCTGGTCGTCACGGATTGCGATGGAAATGATATCGCGCAACCGGACGACGTCCGGGTCTATCTCGCCTCGGGCATTCCGCATGGATGGGCGGTGCCGCCCAACGGCACGGCGATGCAACTGCCGGACAACGAGCTGTGCTACGGCGCGTTGATCCGGCCGCTGCTGGTGGCCTGGAGGGCTTGGGTTGAGGAAGGCGTCGAACCGCCGCCGAGCTGCTTCCCGAGCGTTGCTGACGGGACCCTCGTGCCGCCCTTGTCCGCCGGTTATCCGGAAGTGCCGGGATTTGCCTATGCGGGGACGATCAATGGGCTGACCTTGATGGATCATTCGACGATTCCGCCGAAAGAGGGGGCCGCCTATCCGGTCCTGGTGTCGACAGTCGATGCAGACGGGAACGCGACTGCCGGTCTGCGGCACCCTGTGCTGCAAGTGCCACGGGCGACATTGCTGGGTTGGAACTTGCGGTCGGAAGGTTACGCCAAAGGCGACCTCTACAGTTCCATCGGTGGCAAGATACCGTTCGCCGAGACGAAAGCGGAACGCCTGACCAAGGGCGATCCGCGTCCGTCGATCGAGGAACGCTACAGCGGTAACGAAGATTACGTCGCCAGGCTGCGCCAGGTCTGCGACGCGATGATTGCCGACCGCCTATTGCTGCCGGAAGATGCCGACCGCATCGTCACGGCGGCCGAGGCCGGCGGCAACGTGCTGACGGCGGCCTAACCTTCTACCAGCCCATCATGCCGGATTGACGGCGCGGGTCGGCGCCGCCGAACAGGCGGCCGTTCTCGCGGTCGTGGACGATGGTGCACACAGCCCCCGCGGCGCGGGTGAGTTCCGGCCATTCCTCGACGGCATGGCCGCGTTTCTCCAGTTCGGCCACCGTGTCGCGCGAGATGCGGTTCTCGAGCTTCACCTTGCCCGGCTGCGCCAGATGCGGCTCGAACGAATCCGGATGGCTGTAGGTAGCAAAGCGCGGGGCCTCGATGGCTTCCTGCGGCGTCATGCCGAACTCGTTGATGTTGAGGAACACCTGTGTCATCGACTGGCACTGCACATCGCCGCCCGGGGTACCGAACGGCATCGTTACCTTGCCTTTCTTGATCGCGAGCGCCGGGTTCGGCGTCAGGCGCGGGCGCTTGCCCGCCGCGATGCAGGACGCATGCTCCGGCACCGCCCAGTTCTGTGAGCCGCGGCCGGACGCGACCATGCCGGTTCCGGGAATGATCGGGGTGGAGGCGGAGGTGTCGCTTGGCGTGACCGAGAAGGCGTTGCCGTCCGCATCGACCGCACAGGCGTAGGAGGTGTCGTATTCGATCATCGCGGCACCATGCACCGCCGCCGAGGGGCCGGAACCGCCCCCATTGTAACCGGGCACCGCGCCAAAGGGAGGCATCGCCGGGAAGGCGTTGTCGGGGTCGATCATCGCGCGGCGTTCCGCGACATAGCCGTCTGACAGAAGATGGTCGAGCGGCACGTCGACGAATTTCGGGTCGCCGTAATAGCGCTCCCGGTCGGCGAAGGCGAGCTTGACCGCCTCCAACACCGTGTGGATGTAGTCGGGCGAGTTGTGGCCCATCTTCTTCAGATCGAACCCGTCGAGCAGTGACATGATCTGCAGCAGCACCGGGCCTTGGCACCAGGCGTCGCAGGTATAGACGTCAAAGCCGAAATAGTTCCGCATCACCGGCGCTTCATGGCCGACACGGAAGTCGCGCAGATCCTCGGCCGTCATCAGCCCGTCATTCTCTTCATGATACTTCACGATGGCCTGGGCGATATCGCCCTCGTAGAAGGCCTTGCGGGCCGCTTCCAGCCCGTCCTCGCGGCTGCCGGATGCCGCCGCTTCCTCGTCTGCGAGATACTGCAAGCTCTTGCCGAGATCGCTTTGCACGAAGTTCTCGCCGACTTCCGGCACCTTGTCGTTCGGCAGGTAGATCGCCGCGTTGGACGGCCAGCGGCGCAGCTGGTCCTGGGTGTTGTCGATTGAATCCTGCAGTGTCGGGTGCATGGCAAACCCGTCGCGCGCATATTTGATCGGCGCGGCGGCGACTTCGCCGAAGGTCATCGTGCCATATTTCGACAGGGCTTCCGTCCAGGCACCGGGCGCGGCCGGCACCACGCTGCGCAGCACGCCTTGGGGAATCGCGCCGCCATTCGGGCCGATGAACATGTTGATGTCGGTCTTCTTCGGCCAGGGGCCGAGACCGCTGATCGTGACGACCTCGTCCTTCTCCGCCAGATAGATGATCATCGGCGCGACGCCGCCGACATTGACGATGTCGCTCTGCAGGACCGCCAGTGACATGGCCGCCGCAACGCCGGCATCCACCGCGTTGCCGCCCGCTTCAAGGATATCGAAGCCTGCCCGCGATGCGAGATAGTGGCCGGCTGAACACATGTAACGCGTGCCAAGCATCGTCGGTTGATAAGAGACCATCGTTTCCTCTCCTGCGTTTCGTGGCGATCCTGGCGACAATTAAATCATGAAAGCTTCCGGGTTGCGAATTGTTGGTTTTGCGAAGCAGTTACCAAGGAATTCGGCTGCCGTCCCAGGCGAAGAGTCCACCGCTGTCTGATGGTGACCGCGCGTCCAGAACTTGTAGCAGCTGCTCTGCTGCAAAATCCGGAGAGAACAGGCGGCCCTCCGGCACACCGCGCTGGAACGGTTGGGACAGGGCTGTATCGACGGTTCCGGGATGCAGGCCGACGCAGACAGCCCGAGGGCGATTCCGCGCCAGTTCTATCGATAATGTTTTTATCAGCATGTTCAGGGCGGCTTTCGAGGCCCGGTATCCGTACCAGCCGCCCAGGCGGTTATCCTCGATGCTGCCGACCCGGGCGGACAGAACGGCGAAGGTCGATTTCCGACCTTTTGCGAGCAAAGGCAGGAAATGTTTTGCGACAAGCGCCGGGCCAATCGTGTTGATCCGGAAGAGTTGCTCCAGATTGTCTCCTGACAAGGCCGACCAGGATTTTTCGGGGCGCAGCGTTTCACCGCGATGCAGCAATCCCGTGGCGACGATGATGAGATCAAGGGCTTCCGCCTGCCGCGCGATCGCAACGGTGGCTGCTTGTATCGAACTCTCATCTTTCAGGTCGATATGTAGCTGCCTTGCATCGGTTTGCAGCGATGAATTCGAGCGGGACAGCCGGAAGACGCAAGTTCCCCGAGCCCTGGTTTCAAGTGAATTCGCGATTGCACTGCCGATGCCGCCACCGGCGCCGATGACGGCTGCATTCGCAATGTCTTTGGTGGGCGACATACCCGCTCCGTGCATCCGTTTGCATGATCCGAATCGAATTAAACTACGTAAATCCATCGAGTTCAGATTTCTTTGGTAGGCTAAATTTGATTGTCCGCCTTCTCACTTTCACGCTCTTGCTTGTTGGGTCAGCCGTGCACGCTGCAGATCGGGAAAAAACCGCCTACGACTTTTCGTTCCAGTCGATCGAAGGCGAACCGCTTCCTTTGTCCGCCTATCGCGGGAAGGTCGTGATGGTTGTGAACACCGCATCCCTTTGTGGATTCACAACTCAGTATAAATTCTTGCAGGAAGTTTGGAGCCGCTACCGCGACAAAGGCTTGGTGGTGTTGGGCGTGCCTTCAAACGATTTCGGCAGACAGGAGCCGAGAAGCGATGCCGAGATCAAGCAGTTCTGCGAGCTGAACTACGGGATCGATTTCCCGATGACGACGAAGGTCGGCGTGAAAGGAAAATCGGCGCATCCGTTCTACCGATGGGCGGTACAGGAGTTGGGGACGCTAGCGAAACCGCGCTGGAATTTTCACAAATATATCGTGGATCGAGACGGACGGCTGGCGGAATGGTTCGCGACGACGACCAAACCGAACGCCAAGAAGGTGACGAAGGCGATTGAACTGCATTTGTCTCGCCGGCCCGGAGTCAGAGACTGAACCGTTCCTATGGACGGCTTATTGAAAAATCTTGGAAAGGGCGGGAACGCGCCGCGCACTGATTTGCTGCCGCTTGGCTGCTACACGATTGGGTGTACGTTCCTCATGCTGG
>CAJWOT010000195.1 GCA_913044215.1 uncultured Rhodospirillaceae bacterium
TGGTTCGCGCCGCAAGCGTTCTGCTACTACCTGCCCGGATTTCTCACCGCCGGCATTCGCGAAGTGCGGTGGGACACGAACGCCTATGATTCCTACATCGGTATGCTCGACCGCAGCGCGCAACGGGAATACTGGGACGATTTTTTCGAACCGCGCTGGACCTTACTGACCCGCCCGGTGCTCCGCTCGGTCAGCGCCTGGATCGATTGGTTCGAGGCGCGCCTCCCCGACGGCTTTCACCACAACAGTTAATACCGGTCACGCGACACCTTGCGACTGCTCGCAGAGCGGTGCGAATAGAGCCTACCAGCCGAAGTGTTTCATCGCGTAGGTCGGGGTCTGGCCTTCCTTGGCATAAAGCGCATCAAGCGTGTCCTGAATGAGCGGTGCGTCGCCAGCGGCGCCGGCATCCGCGCCGTGGATCCCGCTGGCGATGAACAGCGAGTCGATTCCGGCCGCGTTGGCGCCACCGATATCGTGATAAAGCGAGTCGCCGATCGCCAGCGCCGCTCCGGCCTCCGGGACATGCGCAAACGATCGGTCGTAGACCGGCTTATGCGGTTTGCCGCGATAGTCGACCCGACCACCAATCTCCTCGTATCGCCGGGCCGTCGCACCCGGACAGATATTCATGCTGCCGTCCGGCGCGACGCTGACAAAATCCGGGTTGGCGCAGATCATCGGCAGGCCGTGTTCCGCCGCGCGCTGCAAAATCGGTTCGTAGGCGCTGAGATCGACCGTGCCGCTTTGCGTGCCCGCGTTCAGAATGAAGTCCGCTTCATCGATATCGCCGGTCCCGGTAAAATCCAGCCCATCGATCAGACTCGTATCGCCGTCCCAGGAAAACATGAAACAGCGCCTGCCCAGTGACGCGTAGAAAGGCTCGGTCCGCGCATCGAGCGCCCGCCAAACCTCCTCCCCGGACGTCACGCAATGATCGTAGCTGTCCGCGCCGAAACCCATCGCCGCCATGCGGGGCAATGTTACCGCGAGGCGTTTCCCGGAGTTCGACAGGATGACGATCTTCTTCCCCGCCGCGCGCAGCGCCTTGAGGGTCTCGACCGCTCCGTCATGCGGGGACTCGCCGTCATGCAATACCCCCCATTGGTCGACCAGGAACAGTTCGTAGCGGTCCGCGACCGCGCTCAAGCCGTCGATAATTGTCATGGTTCAGAAATTCGCCGCCGCCGCCTCTTCGGGGTCCTGGAACTCTTCCGGCGGTTCCTTACTGAGCCGCGGTTCGCCGAACAGGTATCCTTGACCGAAGTCGATACTGTAATCGAGCAACTCGACCAGCATCTGCTCGGTCTCGATCTTCTCGACGATGAGGTCGATCCCGGCGGAATCCATGGTTTGCTTCAGCGCGCCGACCCCCGCCAACCCACCGTCTGGGTCGATCAGGCTCTGCAGCATCTCCCCCTCGATCTTGACGAAGCGAATATTCCTCTCGGTCAGGTTGAGCAGATCGAATTGCATATCGGTCACCTGATCCATGGAAAACCGGTATCCGACGGCAGCCAGACGACGCAAATCCTCCAGCGCATCCGGTGCGAAATCGCGGAACTCCGCCTGCGAAAATTCGAAGACGAGGCTCGGCGCCAGTTCCGGGCAGCTTTCGAGAAACGCGATGAACTCCTGTAAGAAGCCGCGATCCGCGATCGTGTGCGGCGAGATATTGCAGAAGAAAGCGGTTGCGTAATTCTGTTGCTGCGTCTTGCGCAACAGCTGAACGCAGCGGAACAACAGCATGTTGTCGATCGCCGTGATCAGGCTGTTCTCTTTGGCCACCGAGATGTACTGCTCCGGCAAGATCATCGTGCCGTCCGCGGCACGAATTCGGCTGAAACACTCGAAGAAACGGCGCTTGCGCTGTGGCAGGCTCACAATCGGCTGCAAATACAGATCGACACGACCCTGCCTCAGCCCGTCGCGCACGATGTCGAGGATCGCGCCCTCATCCAATGCGATCACCTGCCGTAACTTCTGGCCGGTCGACGTCGCGAGTTCGACGGCCGCGGCCTCGCGGTCTTCCGCGGGCAGTTCAGCCGACATTATCTTGGTCCGCGTTTCCGTATCCGAAGCCTGGTCGGAGTAAAGCTGTTCGACAAGCGAGTGCAGCACCTTCACCTCGGCGGCAACCTGGCGCAGCCCGATCCCGTCAGATCCGGTTTCCATATGACCCGCGCGCTCCAGCGCTTCGTAGATCCGCCGCACCTCGTCACGGGCGCGCGTCAGATCGCTGCGGTTTTGTTTGTAGGCTTTGCGCAGCACGCGCATGCGCCGGGTCAGTCGGCGAGTGATGTCACGTCGCGCCGCCCATTCGTGCAACAGGCCGCCGCAGAGGAACAGGACAACTCCTGAAAGGACCGAAGACCAAAGACCGGGCCCCTGCTCCCACCACAAGAGTCCGGCAGCCACGAACGCCGAAAAAACGGCATAGGTCACGACGATGACGATGTGCCAGAAGGTCGGCAAATATCCCGCCTTTCCCCACGAAGCGCGTTACGGCGACGTTACGCGGGCGCGCTGCGCCGGGCAAGCTTCTCACCGATGGTCGGCACCGACCGCGTCTTCGAGCTTTGCAAACCCATCCGCCCGCAGCCGCGCGGCGAGCTCCGACTTTATCCGCGGTATCAGCCCAGGTCCGTGGAAAACCAACGCGCTATAGACCTGCACCAGACTCGCGCCGACCCGGATCATCGCATAGGCATCATCCCCGCCGGCGATACCGCCGGCCCCGATAATTGGTACTTTTCCGCGCGTTAGCTGATACATCTCGCCAACCAACGTCCGTGTCAGCGGAAACAGCGGTACGCCACTCAGCCCGCCCGCTTCGTCCTTGTCACCGCTCATCAACCCCGCGGGACGCGTGATCGTCGTGTTGGAGATGATCAGCCCATCGGTGTCCGTCTCGTTTACCGTCGCCGCGATTTCTTGCTTATCTTCATCGGTCAGATCCGGCGCGATCTTGACCAGCAACGGCTTTGATTCGCCGCCGCAGGCCTCCGTCGCGGCCTGCCGGGTTGCCGTGATCAATGCCGAGAGCTGGGCCCGGTCCTGCAAGGCCCGCAGTCCCGGCGTGTTCGGCGACGAGACGTTAATCACCAGGTAGTCGGACAGAGGTGCGAGCTGGGTGGCACCGACGATATAATCGGCTTCGGCGTCCTCGCTTTCCTTATTCTTCCCGATGTTGGCACCGACGATACCGGCGCCCCGGTGCCGCAGCCGCTCGGCGGAAACTTCGACACCGGCACTGTTGAATCCATAGCGGTTTATAACCGCGCGATCCTCGGTGAGACGAAACAGGCGGGGTTTTGGATTCCCGGGCTGCGGCCGCGGCGTCACCGTGCCGGTTTCGACGAAGCCGAAACCCAGTTGCAACGCCCCGCGAAACGCTTCGGCATCCTTGTCGAAGCCGGCGGCGAGACCGACCGGGTTCGGAAAGCGCAGCCCCCACTGTTCGGATGCCAGGAGTGGGTCATCCGGCCCGTCAAAGCGTGGCCCCAACCCCCGCGCCAAGGCCCAAACGGCGAGGTGATGCGCCCGCTCAGGATCCAACAGTCGGAAAAGCGATATCGCAGAATCGAAAATACCCATGCGGGCCATACACTAAATCTGCGGGAATTTTGTCAACTCCCCCAATCCAAGACCCTGAATGCTTAGACGCAGAAGTTGCGATCGCATCAAACAAATTTCTGCAAAATGCAGACATCTATTCCTGTTACGCGAGAACAGTTAACAGATATTCTCCGATTATTTGCATCATAATTGTTTTCAAACAATACGTTGTATCAATACAACCGACAGCGCCTTAACTTTTCAACTGGCACACCTTTTGCGTGATTATTCCCGCAGGAGTATTCAAGGGAATCTTCATGACCACGCAACTCAAGCTTCTTCGCAATCCGGCGCTAATGGAATCAGCGAACGATTCGCTGGAAACCGTGCCAATGTCAGATCACGTTCGCGTGCCCGCCAAACCCAGCCTCGACATGCTGACCGCCGGCAGCAGCGCCGGGGGCGTCAGCTTCCAGAAGGCCTGGGAAATCTACATGGCCATGGTCCGCAAATCCCCTTCGCAGTACCGGTAGACCGCGCCTGTCACGGGATTGATACCGTGACAATTTAGCGTTTCGTCGCGCTGGACTGGCTAACTGGTAGCGCTATAGTGCGCCGACTTTTTCAAGGAGACAGGTCGGAGCGCGCTCATGGACGCAATCACCTATATCGACGGCGAATGGCTGGAAGGCAACCCACCACTTCTGGGTGCGCGAACGCACGCGACCTGGCTGTCCTCAATGATCTTCGACGGCGCACGGGCCTTCGAGGGCGTCGCGCCTGATCTCGACCTGCATTGCCAACGCGCCATTCGTTCCTGCAAAGCCTTCGGCCTGGTGCCGACCATGACGGCGGAACAGATTTTCGATTTGGCCTGGGAAGGCATCCGCAAGTTCCCGGAAGACGCGGAACTCTATATTCGGCCGATGTTCTGGGCCGAGACCGGATGGGTCGACCCGGACCCGGACAGCACTCGTTTCGCGATGGTCGTCTATGTCTCGCCCTTGCCGGCACCGACCGGTCTCGCGGTCTGTTTGTCATCGCGCCGGCGCCCCGCGCCGGACATGGCGCCGACCGACGCCAAGGCGTCTTGTCTGTACCCCAACGCCTCGCGCGCCCTGCGCGAAGCGGTGCAGAAGGGTTTCGACAATGCGGTCGTGCGCGACCCGCTGAACAACATCGCGGAATTGGCGACGGCAAATCTGTTCCTGGCCAAGGAAGGCGTGGTGCATACGCCAGTCCCGAACGGTACCTTCCTCAACGGCGTGACCCGCCAACGGGTCATCTCGCTGCTGCGCGAAGACGGGATCGAATTGCAGGAACGCACCGTCACGGTCGCCGACCTGGAAACGGCGGATGAAATGTTTGCCTCCGGCAATCACGGCAAGGTTCAGCCGATCACCCGATACGAAGACCGCGATATGCAAGCGGGACCAATGTACAAGCGTGCGCGCGAGCTATACTGGGCCTACGCGCACCGCTAGGCCAAAAGTCCGCATTTACGACATTTTAAGGCTAAGACGGTAGAATCGCCCGGTAGCGCAACGATTGGCGGACCGGGAATGCCCAAACTCGACATGGATGGCCCCTTCGACCTGAAGGATGGCGTCATCGATCAAGAAGTCGACAAAGACATGATCGGTAACTTCGCGCTCGGCTTCATGAACAAGGACGGCAAATTTGTCGTCAAGGCGATCGGCCGGTCGGACAAGGATCTAAACAAGGAAATCAAATCGGCGAAACGGCGTTTTTCCGACGAACCACTGGGACAAATGTTCGGGAAGAGCAAGCTGGACAAGTTCAAATTTTCACTCGCCGCCAATGCGGATTCAGCCTATCAGGTCGAAGCGCGCGCCTTCGAGAACTTCGGCGGTCCCAAAAACCTGATGAACAAGAAACCGCCAACACCGCCTTAAGCGGCGCTCAGGTCCTCACCCGATAATGCGCGATTGATCAGCGCAATCGTTTCGCCAACGCCGTACAGCGCGATGAACGAGCCCAGGCGAGGACCCTGCTCCTGGCCGAACAGAATTTCGTAAAGCGCCCGGAACCAGTCCCGCAGCGGCTCGAACTCGAACTGCTTGCCAACTTCGTAGACCTGATTTTGCGCCTCTTCCGCGCCGGCCCCCTCGGGTAGGCTTTCGAGTCCCGCGATCAAGGCGCTCAGCGCGGCGCGTTCCCGGTCATCCGCTGCGCGATAGCGCTTGTTCGGCTTCACGAAATCCATGTAATAGCGGATTGCAAACCCGACCAGTTCGTCGAGAATGGGATTCGCCTCAGGCGACGCTTCCGGCGCGTAACGGGCGATGAATCCCCACAAAACCTCTTTGTCCTCGGTGTTACAGGCGCTCGCCAGGTTGAGCAGCACGTTGAAGCTGAGCGGGACCGTTTCCTGCGGCGGCTCGCCATTGTGGACGTGCCAGACAGCATTCTTGAGCCGTGCCGCGTCGTCGTCCTTCTCGAACTTGGCCAAATGCGAGAGGTACTCGTCCACATTTTTCGGGATCACGTCGAAATAAAGCCGCTTCGCCGCCGTCGGTTTGCCGAACATGAAATAGGCGAGCGAGTCCTTCGGCGCGTAGGCGAGCCACTCTTCCATCGTCAGCCCATTGCCGCGCGACTTGGAGATCTTTTCGCCATTTTCGTCCAGGAAAAGCTCGTAGGTGTAGCTTTCCGGCGGCCGCCCACCCATCGCCCGCGTGATCTTGCTCGACTGCTTCACGGAATCGATCAGATCCTTGCCGGACATCTCATAATCGACGGACAGCGCGAACCAGCGCATGGCCCAGTCCGGCTTCCATTGCAATTTGCAGTGCCCGCCGGTGACCGGGGTTTCGACCTGTTTGCCGTCCTCGCGTTGATAGACGATCGCCCCCGCCTCGACGTCGCATTCGACGACCGGCACCTGCAGCACATGGCCCGTCTCCGCGCAGACCGGGAGGAACGGGCTATAGGTCTTGCGGCGTTCCTCACCCAGGGTCGGCAGCATGATCGACTGCACCGCGTCATAGACCGCCAGCATCTTCAGCAGCGCAGCATCGAACTGTCCGGACTTGTAGCACTCGGTTGCGCTGACGAAGGTGTATTCGAAGCCATAATCGTCGAGGAAGGCGCAGAGCCGCGCGTTGTTATGCGCAGCAAAACTGTCATGCGTGCCGAACGGATCCGGCACGGCGGAGAGCGGCAGGTGCAAAAATTCCTGCAACTTGTCGCCGTCCGGAATGTTGTCCGGCACCTTGCGCATGCCGTCCATATCGTCGGAAAACGCGAACAGCTTTGTCGGAATATCGCTCAACCGCTCGAAAGCACGCCGCACCATGGTCGTGCGCAACACTTCCGCGAAGGTTCCGATATGCGGCAGGCCGGACGGGCCGTAACCCGTCTCAAACAGCACATAGCCCTTGTCCGGTGTCTTGCCGCCGACGCGCTTCAGGACCTTCCGCGCCTCGACGAACGGCCACGCATTGGCCTGCTCCGCCAGCTCGCGCATGATCGCACCTCGTCTTTTCAAGTGGGCGGAACCTATGCATCACTGGTGATCGCGTCAACCGCAGCATTCTTGCGGTATCCGCTCGCCCTCAGCCTTGAAATGGTTGCGTCCCTGGGGCAGTTTGGACACCAAGTAAGCGCATGTTCGAACGGGGGAGAATGAAATCATGGATGTACGCGCAGCCGTCGCTCACAAAGCCGGGGAACCGCTCACAATCGAAACCGTGCAGCTGGAGGGCCCGAGAGAAGGCGAAGTCCTGGTCGAACTCAAAGCGACCGGCGTGTGCCATACTGATGAATTCACCCTGTCCGGGGCCGACCCGGAAGGCATTTTCCCCGCTATTCTGGGCCATGAGGGCGCGGGGGTCGTCGTCGATGTGGGTCCGGGTGTGACCAGCGTCGCCAAGGGCGATCACGTCATTCCGCTCTACACGCCGGAATGCCGGCAGTGCGATTACTGCACCAGCGGCAAGACCAATCTGTGCCAGGCGATCCGCGTCACGCAGGGTCAAGGCGTCATGCCCGATGGGACCAGCCGTTTCTCACTCGGCGGTGAAAAGATTTTTCACTATATGGGCACCTCGACCTTCGCCAACTACACCGTGCTGCCGGAGATCGCATTGGCGAAGATCCGTCAGGACGCGCCGTTCGACAAGGTCTGCTATATCGGCTGCGGCGTCACCACAGGAATCGGTGCCGTCATCAACACCGCAAAGGTCGAGCCGGGCTCGAACGTCGTGGTCTTCGGCCTGGGCGGTATTGGTCTCAACGTCTTGCAAGGTGCGCGCATGGTCGGTGCCGACAAGATCGTCGGTGTCGACACCAATCCGGCCAAGAAAGAAATGGCCGAGAAGTTCGGCATGACCCACTTCATCAACCCGATGGATCATGGCGACAAGCTGGTCGACGCGCTGGTCGACGTCACCGATGGCGGTGCGGACTATTCATTCGAATGTATCGGCAATGTCGACGTCATGCGCGCGGCGCTGGAATGCTGCCACAAGGGCTGGGGCGTTTCGGTCATCATCGGGGTGGCGCCGGCCGGCGCGGAAATCGCGACACGGCCGTTCCAGCTCGTGACGGGCCGAGTCTGGAAAGGTACGGCATTCGGCGGCGCCAAAGGCCGCACCGACGTGCCGAAGATCGTCGATTGGTACATGGACGGGAAAATCAATATCGACGACCTGATCACGCACACCATGCCGCTGGATCAAATCAACGACGCCTTCGACCTGATGCATGCCGGCAAATCGATCCGATCCGTCGTGACGTTTTAGTAGGGGACGC
>CAJWOT010000196.1 GCA_913044215.1 uncultured Rhodospirillaceae bacterium
TCCACGGCCACCGCCCCGTCGGGGCCGGCCAGCACCGGATTGAGGTCGAGCTCGGCAACCTGTTGCGCGGCGGCCGCACCGAAGCGGGAGACGGCGGCGATCAGCTCAGTCAGCGCGTCCATATCGACCGGCGAGGCGCCGCGCACCCCGTCGAGCATCGCCGCCCCCTGCAGGCTGCGCAGCATATCCGCCGCCTGCGTTGGTGTGACCGGGGCCTTGCGGAACACGACATCGCGCAGCACCTCGACGAACACGCCGCCCAAACCGACCATGATGACCATGCCGAACACGGGATCGCGTTTCAGGCCCACGACGAGCTCCAGCGTGCCCTGCGCCACCTCTTGGACGATCACGCCGTCGATGGCAGCGCTGGCATCGAAACGCTTGGCATTGCCGGTGATCTCGTCAAAAGCGCTGCGTACGGCCGCCTCGTCGGCGAGGCCGAGCAGCACGCCGCCCGCCTCCGTCTTGTGCGGCAGGTCGGCCGACTCAATCTTCATCGCGACAGGGTAGCCGATCGCCGCCGCCGCGGTGCAGGCCTCGTCCGCCGTCCGGCAGAGAGCGTGGCGGGTCAACGGCACTTCGGCACCGATCAGGGCCTTCGCCGCCGCGACCGTCGGCACGACGCCGGTTGCGCCGCGCAAATCGACGCTGGGCAGCGCGGGAGTTTGCCGGATCACCTTTTCCGCGCGCCAGGAATCGCGCGCCTCGCGATACTGGACCAGGCCGGCCACCGCCTCGATCGCCGGGTCGGCGCCGCGCATCACCGCCACGCCGATCTCGCCCAAGCGCTGCAGCGCCGTGTCCGAGGCCGCCACCCAGCAGACGATGAAGGGTTTCTGCGCCGTCATCTTGATCTGGGTGAACAGGTCGATCAGTAGATCCGTATAGCCTTCCATCAGCTGCAGCCACACGACGGCGATATCGACCGACGGGTCTTCGAGCACCGCGTTGACGCTGTTCAGCAGTATTTCCGGCTCGGCCAGGAATTGCCCGGTGATATCGACCGGGTTTCCCGTCGCGCCGAAGGCGGGGATCGCGTCCTTCAGCGCCGCCGTTGTGTCCGCCGAAAGCTGCGGCACCTCGAGGCCGAGCTCCTCCGCCCGGTCGGCCATCAGGACCCCGGCGCCGCCGGACTGCGTGACGATGCCGACGCCGCGCCCGGCGGGCAGATCGGTGTAGGCCAGTGCCTGCACCAAATCGAGCATATGCTCCTCATTGCGGCCGCGCAGGATGCCGAGCTGGCGCACGACCCCGTCGAAGATCGCGTCCTCGCCGGCCAGCGATCCGGTATGCGAGGCCGCCGCGCGCGCCCCGGCGCCGTAGCGGCCGACCTTGGTCAGCACCAGCGGCTTTTCCTGGGTCATCGCCTTTTCGGCCAGCGCGACGAGGCCCTCGCCATCCTTCAGGCCCTCGATATAGCCGGCGCCGACGGCGATGCGGGGATCGTCGAGCACCGCCGACATGCCGGACACGAAATCCACATCCGCCTCGTTGCCCGTATTGACGAACAGGCCGAAGCCCATATGCCGGTTGCGGGCGAGCGCGTTGATCGCGGTGCCGAAAGCACCCGACTGCGTCACGAAGGCGACGGGGCCGGCCGGCGTTTCCGCGTCGGCATACTGGCTGAAGGTTGCCATCGCGCCTTCGAACGCGTTGATCAAACCCAGACAGTTCGGCCCGCAGATACGGACGCCGCCGTCGCGCGCCGCTGCCGCGACCTCCGCTTCGAGCGCCTTGCCCTCCGCGCCCATCTCGCCGAAGCCGGAGCTGAAGATCACCGCGCTGGCGACCTTCGCCTCGCCGAGCTGCCGGACCGTATCCAGGACGAATTTCGCCGGCACCGCCACGACGGCCAGATCGGCCGGTTCCGGCAGCTCGAGCACCGTCGGGTAACATTTGATCCCGGCGATCTGGTCATATTTCGGGTTCACCGGATAGATCGCGCCCGCATAGCCCTTGTCGAGCAGGAACTTCATCGGCCGGCCGTTCAGCTTGTTGAAGTCCGAGGAGACCCCGACGATGGCGATCGATCTCGGGCTCAGCATGCGTTGCAGCGCGTCGCTCACACTCTGACTCCTGAATTTAGGGGCGGACGCCGGCGCGGGGCTTCAGACCCTGATCGGTTTTCAGCCGGCCCTGCGCCGCGTTGATGAAGCGGCACAGATAGGCGCGCGTCTCGCGCGGGTCGATGATGTCTTCGACACCGAAGGCCTCCGCCGTGCGGAAGGGCGAGCCGTATTCGCGCAGTTCCGCTTCCAGCTCTGCCTCGCGCGCCTTCGGGTCGGCGGCCTGTTCGATCTCGCGCCGATAGGCGACGGCGACGCCACCTTCCACCGGCAGCGACCCCCATTCCGCCGAAGGCCAGGCGAGCCGCAGATTGAGCCCCGCCTGATGACAGGTCGCCATACCGGCCATGCCATAGCATTTGCGGATGACGACGGTGACCACGGGCACGCTCGCCTGCGAGGCGACATAGACCGCCCGCATGCCGGCCCGCAGCACGCCCGCGCGCTCCGCCTGTTCGCCGACCATGAAACCCGGCACATCGACCAGGAAGATCAGCGGAATGTGGAAAGTGTCGCACAGCTCGATGAAGTGGCACTGCTTGTTGGACTCGCCGACATCCATCGCGCCGCCATAGACCATGGGATTGTTGGCCACCACCCCGACGACATGCCCGTCCAGCCGCGCCAGGCTCGTGATCAAGGCCTTGCCGTAATCCGGCTGAATCTCGAAGGCCGAACCCTGGTCGAAAATCAGCTCGATGATCTGCCGCATATTGTAGGGGCGCCGGCGTTCCTCCGGCACGATGTTGAGCAGCTTTTCCTCGATCCGGTCCGCCGCATCCCCCGTCGTATGGCGCGGCGGCAACTCATGCACGTTCTGCGGCATGTAACTGAGATAACGCCGGATCATCGCGAAACAGGTCGCCTCGTCCGGGGCGGCATTGTCGATCGTCCCGGCTGCACCCACCGCCACCGGCACGCCGCCGAGATCTTCCTTGGTGATCTCCTGGCCGAGCGACCGGTGCACCACCGGCGGGCCGGCGGCGAAGACCTGGCTGGTCTTCTCCACCATCACCGACCAGTGCGACAGGATCGCGCGGCCCGCCGGGCCGCCCGCCGCCGAGCCGAGCACGGCGGACACCACGGGCACCTCCGCCAACAACTCCACCGAGCGGTCGAAACTGTCGATGCCCGGGAACACCGCATGGCCGCGCCGCTTCGACGAGGTGACGGACCCGCCCGCGCCGTCGATCAGATTGACCAATGGAATCTTGTATTCATAGGCCAGGTCCTCGCTGAACCCTCCCTGGCCGCCCTTGCGCTTGTCGAGGCTGGCGGTCGTGCCGCCACGGACGGTGAAATCCTCGCCGCCAACCGCGACCGGCCGCCCATCGATATTGGCCAGCCCGCACACGTAAGGCGCCGGCGTCGCATCGACCGCGACACCGTTCTCATAGATCACCGCACCGGTCAGGCCGCCGACTTCCTGAAACGAATTGTCGTCGACCAGCCCGACGATGCGTTCGCGGACGGTCAGGCGCCCCGCATCATGCTGACGCGCGACGTTGCGCGCGCCGCCCTGCGCCGCGGCCCATTCGCGGCGGCGGCGGATTTCCTCGACCGATTTTTCCCAGGCCATAGGCCCCTGCCTACGGTTGCGTTCGACGCGCTAGGTATCGAGGACGACGACGACCTGACCTTCGGCGACGGGTTCCGCCTCTTCGACCTGGAATTCGGCAATCGTGCCGTCATCCGTCGCCAGAACCGGGATTTCCATCTTCATCGACTCGATGATCATCAGAACGTCGCCCTCGGCCACCTTGTCACCGACCTTCGTCTCGATCTTCCAGACGGTCCCGGTGACCTCCGACTCAACTTCCTCGCGCGCCATATGTCTCTCCTCGTATCGGCTTGATTTGGACGTTAATCAATAGCTTGTGGGCCAATTGTGCAAGCGGTGCTGCCCCAGCCCGCCGGTGCGGCGGTTGCGGTGGACCTCCAGCATACGAACCAGCCAGGCCCGCGTCTCCTCCGGCGGGATGACCTGCTGCACCGCGTAGGTCGCCGCTAAGTCCCAGACGCTGTTGTCTTTTTGGAAGGCTTCGAACTCGCGCTCGAAGAGTTCCGGATCAGTATCTTCGAGCCGCGACCCTTCCGAGCCGTGCACGACGTTCACGGCGAAGGTCGGATCCATGAAGCTGACCTCGGCCGTCAGCCAGGCAGCCACATCGGCGGCATTCTGCCCGCCCGCCATGTTGATATAGGCTTGGCCGTAATTCTTGCGCAGCATCACGGTCAGTTTCGGCACCGTGACGAGCTGCAGCGCGTTCATGAAATTGATGATCTTTCCGGGCGCCTTCTGGCGCTCCGCTTCCAGCCCGATGACAAAGCCCGGATTGTCGACGAAGAAGGCCAGCGGGATGTTGTAGGAATCGCACAGCACCATGAAGCTGGTGATCTTGTCGCAGGCCATCGCGTCCATCGCGCCCGCTTTCGACAGGGGATTGTTGGCGACGAAGCCGACCACCTGTCCGTTGAGGCGCCCCAGCGCCGTAACCGCGGTCCGGCCAAAACGGGGCTTGAGCTCGAAACAGCTGTCCTTGTCGACGACCGCACGCACCACCTTGCGCATGTCGTAGACCTGCGTGCGGCTCTCCGGCACCAGCGAGGCGACGTCCCGCGCTTCGTCGTCGGACCCTTGCGGCGCGGCCACCACGGGCGGCGTCTCGCCATTGTGGCTCGGCATGTAGGACAGGAACCGCTTGATCGCGTCGATCGCTTCCTCGTCCGTGTCCACCGCCATGTCGATCAAGCCGGTCACGTCGGAATGCAACCGCCAGCCGCCCAGCTCCTCCGGATCGACCTTCTCGCCGATCGCCATCGACACCAGCCGTTCGCTCGACACGGCCATCACCGCACCTTTGCGCATGACGTTGAAGTCGGACATGCAGCCATACCAGGTCGCCGAGCCATAGCTCATGCCCAGGATCGCCGACGCCCAGGGACATTCGCGCAGCCGCGCATATTGGTTCGGGTTGCCGCCCAGCAGCGTGCCCATGCCGATCCCGCCCATATTGTCCGGGATGCGCGCGCCGGAGGATTCGCCGAGATAGACCATCGGAATACCGCGCTCCTTCGAGGTGCGCTGCATCTGCGAGATCTTCTTCATGTTCGTCCCGGCGGAGGACGCGCCCTTCACCGTGAAGTCGTTCACGACGATGGCGGCTTCCCGCCCCTCGATGCGGCCATAGCCGGCGATCTTGCCATCCGCCGGCGTCTTCTCCTGGTCGCCCGGATAGAGCGACGTGGCAAACAGGCCGGATTCGATGAAAGTGCCGCGGTCGAGCAGATAGTCGATGCGTTCGCGCGCGTTCAGAACACCGGCGTTGCGGCGGCGCTCGATCTTCGCTTCACCACCCATGGCCAGCGCCTTCTCGCGGCGCGCTTCAAACTGTTCGCGAAGCTCGTCGAACGCCATCGCGTGTCCCACCCTTTATGTTGCGTACGCGCCGATAACGGCCACGCGGCGGAACTGTGTTGCCCCGTCCCCGCCTTGTCAATCGGGCGTCCTGTCGCGACGAAATGCCTCGCTCCTATTGTCAGGAAGGGCGCGGAAGATAACAATGCCGCGCCGTTTGATTCGAATTCCGGAAATTCAGCACCGACAAGGGGGGGTGCATCCATCATGGCCACCGATCTGTACAAGAGTCTGAAACCGCTTTTCCGTCCCAAATCGATCGCCATTCTGGGCGCATCCGAACAGCCCGGCCGCATCGGCGGCCGCCCGGTCCAGCTGCTCAAGGATTTCGGATTCAAGGGCAACATCTATCCGGTCAACCCGAACCGCGAGACCGTACAGGGCCTGCAAGCCTACCCGTCGATCGACGCCATCAAGGGCGGTGTCGACCAGGCCATCATGGCGGTCCCGGCGAAGATCGCCCTGGATGTCGCCGAGCAATGCGCGGCGAAGGGCGTGAAGTCCATCGTCGCCTTCACCTCCGGCTTCGCGGAGATGAGCAGCGAGGGTGACGCGGCACAGCAGCGCCTGTCGGAAATCGCCAAGGAATCCGGCATGCGGATCCTCGGCCCGAACTGCCTCGGCATCTTCAGCGGCCCGGACTGCGCCTGGTCCACCTTCTCCTCGTCGATCCTGCATGGCCGGCCGAAGGAAGGCCGCATGGGTGTCGTCAGCCAGAGCGGCGCCTTCGGCGCGCATTTCTTCGTCCTGCTGCGCGAGCGCGGCCTCGGTTTCAATTACTGGGCCACGACCGGCAATGAGTGCGACGTCGAGTTCGCCGACTGCGTACGTTTCATGGCGGAAGACGACAGCACCGACGTGATCCTGGGTTACATGGAAGGCTGCCGCGACGTCGACAAGCTCTACGACGCGTTCGAGTTCGCCCACTCCAAGGGCAAGCCGATCGTGATGATGAAGGTCGGCAACTCGGAGATCGGCGCCCATGCCGCCGCGTCGCATACCGCCTCTCTCGCCGGTTCGAACGAGGTTTACGATTCCGTCTTCAAGCGGTTCAACGTCTATCGCGCCCGCACAGCCCGCGAGCTGGTCGATATCGGCTATGCCTGTTCCTTCGGCCAATATCCGAAGGGCGACCGGCTGGGCATCGTCACGGTGTCCGGCGGCGCCGGCGTGCTGATGGCGGATGCCGCGGCCGATGTGGATTTCAACGTCGCGCCCATGCCGCAAAAGACGCAGAAGATGCTGAAGGAGCTGATCCCCTTCGCCGGCACGCGCAACCCGGTCGACACGACCGCGATGTTCTATAACGACTGGTCGCTGCTGACGAAGAATTTCGACGCGATGCTGACCGATGGCAACTACGATTCCATCGCCTCCTTCTTCACAAGCTTCGCCTTCTCCGACGATCTGACCGACAGTTTGATGGAAGCGATCCGACCGATCCGCAAGAAGTTCCCGGACCGGCCGATGGCGTTGTCGATCTTCGGCAATGCGCACAACATCCAGAAGCTGGAGAAGGAAGGCATTCTGGCCTTCGAGGATCCGGCGGAAACGATCTGGGCGTTGAACGCCTTGGCGCGTCTGCATGCCGGGTTCAAAAAGAAAATCCCGGCGCGGCCGAAAATTCCCGCCGCGACCCCGAAGGTGCCGACCAAGGCGCTGAACGAGTACGAAGCCAAGCGGCTGATGAAGAAGGCCGGTATTCCGACCGGCCGCGAAAGCCTGGTCAAGTCGCCGGCCGACGCGGCGAAGGCGGCGGCGCGGATCGGCTTCCCGGTGGTGATGAAGATCGTCTCGCCCGACATCCTGCACAAGACGGAAATCGGCGGCGTGGTCCTGAACCTCAACTCGCAGAGCGCCGTCCGCAAGGCCTTCAACGACATCATGGCCAATGCCAAGAAAGCCGAACCGGATGCCCGCATCGACGGGGTTCTGGTGGCCAAGATGATCGGCGGCGGCGTCGAGACGATCCTCGGCACCTTCCGCGATCCCGCCTTCGGGCCGGTCGTAATGTTCGGTCTCGGCGGCATCTTCGCCGAGGCGCTGAAAGACGTGACCTTCCGCGTCGCCCCGTTCGGCGTGAAGGAAGCGACGGAGATGATCCGCGAGATCAAGGGCTACACGATCCTGCAGGGTGCGCGCGGCGCCCCGCCGGCGGACGTGCCGGCGCTTGCCAAGGCGCTGTCTAACCTGTCGATCTTGGCCGCGGCGAACGCGGACACGCTAGAAAGCGTCGACGTCAATCCGTTCGTGGTGCACCCGAAGGGCAAGGGCGCCGTCGCGCTGGACGCCCTGATCGTTCCGGTAAAAAGCTAGCTGGAATATCTCTTACTCGGCGGGCGCGGTGGCCGGTGTGGCCGCCGGGTCCGTCTTGGCCGGCAGCAGCATCGCGCCCAGCACGATGAAGCAGGCGCCGATAGCCAGCACCAGCACGACGGTTTCAAAACCACCGCCGTCGGCCAGTATGGTGCGCGCCGTGATCAGCGACAGCGCGCCGACGCCGAGATTGAGCAGGAACTTCACCGACAGCACCTTGGCGCGCCATACATCCGGCACGTAGCGGGACAGGACGGCGTCGGTGATCGGGATCTGCCCGAACACGAAGGCCATGGCCAGCAGGGCCGCCGCGAAGAGCATGTAGTCGGTCTGCATCGACATGAAGAAGACCAGAACCACTTGGCAGACGGCGACGACGAACAGGATCGGTTTGACCGGATGGCGGTCGACCAGACGGCCGACAATAAGTTGCGAGAACGCGGCAACCGCATAAACGCACGCCGCCAGCGCCCCCGTGACCGCGATGTCGACCGAAACCCCCGTCATCCGCAC
>CAJWOT010000197.1 GCA_913044215.1 uncultured Rhodospirillaceae bacterium
AGATCGTCCGGCTGGTCAATTGCGACGGCGTGCTGAAGAACGTCGGGGTACCGGTTTAAGGACGCCTATCCCGCCGTTACGTCCGGCAGCGCCTGGAAGGCGTCGCGCAGGGCCTGGGACCATCGGTTGCTGACGGCGGCGAAGTCTGCGTCATCCGCCTCGATCCGGCGCTGCACCGCAAAATCCAGCGCGCCCTCGCGGATGACCGACAGATCGAGCGGCATGCCGACGGACAGATTGCTGCGCAGGGTCGAATCCATCGACACCATTGCCGCCTTCAGCGCGTCCTTCATCGGCGTGTCGATGCTGACCACCCTGTCGAGGCTCGGTTTGCCGTATTTGTGCTCGCCGATCTGGAAATAGGGCGTGTCCGGTGTCGCCTCAATGAAATTGCCCGCGGCGTAGACCTGGAACAGCCGATGCCGGCCGCCCTTGCGTTGACCGCCGACGATCATCGTTGCGTCGGAGGCCTCGCCGCGCGCCTGCAGGGCATCGGCATCCTGATCCTGCACCTAGCGCATGGCCTCGCCTACCAGCTCCGCCACCCGTAAGATGGTCAGTGCGCTCATAATGCACTCGACCTCCTCGGACTGGGCGCGCTGAATATCGCGTTTCAGGCGCGTGACGGCGCCCTGGGTGATCGAAAGGTTGCCCGCTGCGAGGATCGCGATCGCCCGATCGCCCGGCGCGTTCCAGGTGAACGTTTTCTTGTAGCGCGCGATATTGTCAACGCCGGCATTGGGTTAGCGTGTCGGAGAGGAAGACGAGCCCATCGGCGATCTTCAATCCCATGCAATAGGTCATACGGTTCGGCCGACCTTGTTCGCGCGTTTCGGGACGCCAATCTATGCGACGGTAGGGTCGCTGCAAATAGTTAAGCGTTCCATAGCGCCAGATCATTGAGTGACAAGGGCGAAGCGACACGCCTAAGATCGCGGCCATGACCGATCCCCTGTTCCAGCCGCTGACGATTCGCCACGTCACCTTCAAGAACCGTTTCATGAGCACCAGCCATGCCTGCGGGCTGGAGGAAGGCGGCATGCCGAAGGAGCGCTATCAGCGCTATCACGAGGAGAAGGCGAAAGGCGGTATCGCACTGACCATGTTCGGCGGGTCGTCCAACGTCGCGCCGGATTCGCCGAGCGTGTTTCAGCAGCTCTATGTCGGCGACAATTCGGTTATCCCCCATTTGCAGCAATTCTCCGAGCGGGTGCATGCGCACGGCACCGCGATCATGTGCCAGATCACCCATCTCGGCCGCCGCGGCGAACCCTATGCCTCGAACTGGCTGCCCACCATCGGCCCCTCGCCGGTCCGCGAGACCCTGCACCGCAGCTTCCCGAAAGAAATGGAC
Organism: uncultured Rhodospirillaceae bacterium; assembly: GCA_913044215.1. Classification (GTDB taxonomy): domain Bacteria; phylum Pseudomonadota; class Alphaproteobacteria; order UBA8366. The sequence continues at coordinate 1,355 of CAJWOT010000197.1, forward strand.
GAAGACGACATCGCCCGGGTCGTGAAGGCCTACGGCGCGGCGGCGAAACGCTGTCAGGAGGGCGGGCTCGACGGGATCGAGACCCTGGCCAGTTCGCATCTGATCGGGCAGTTCCTGTCGCCGCAGACTAACATGCGGACGGACAAATTCGGCGGCTCGCTCGAAAACCGCTGCCGCTTCGGCCTAATGGTGTATGAGGAAATCCGCCGCCAGGTGGGCGACAGGTTCCTGGTCGGATTGCGTTGTTCCGTGGACGACGCCATGGCCGACGGGCTGAGTGCGGAGGAAGCGCTCGAGATCGCGCAAGTGTTCGAGGCCTCCGGTTACATCGACTTTTTCAACGGCATCTATGGCCGCATGGACACGCTCATCGGGCTGGCGGTCGACAACATGCCGGGCATGGCTTCGCCAATCGCCCCCTGGCTGCAGGCAGTTGGCGCGTTCAAGCGTGAGGTTGGACTACCGGTCTTCCATGCCGCCCGCATAACCGATATCGCCACTGCCCAGTACGCGATCCGCGACGGGCTGCTCGACATGGTGGCGATGACCCGCGCGCACATCGCCGACCCGCATCTGGTGCGTAAGCTGGCCGGGGACCGGGAGGCGGAGATCCGGCCTTGCGTCGGCGCGACCCATTGCATGTCGCCGCACCGCCCAGTCTGCCTGCACAATGCCGCGACGGGCCGCGAAACCAGCATGCCGCAAACCATCGCACCGACGGACGGCCCCAAGCGCAAGGCGGTAGTGGTCGGCGGCGGCCCCGCGGGGTTGGAGGCGGCGCGGGTGCTGGCGGAGCGCGGCCACACCGTCACCCTGTTCGAAGCGGCCCCGCAGTTGGGCGGCCAGGCCCGCATCGGCGCCGACGCGAGCTGGCGCGGCGACCTGATCGGCGTCGTCGACTGGCGGGCCAGTGAGCTGGAGCGGCTCGATATCGATGTGCGCTGCAATCACTTCGCCGAAGCGGCCGATGTGCTGGCCGCGGCGCCGGACATCGTCATCGTCGCGACCGGCGGTATTCCCGACCTGGATTGGCTCGACGGGCTGGAGCATGCCACCAGCGTCTGGGATCTGCTGACCGGCAACGCACCCGTGGGCGACGAAGTAATCGTCTATGACGGCACCGGCCGCCATCCCGCCCCGCATGGCGCGGAACATGCCGCGGCGGCCGGCAGCCAAACCACACTGGTGTCGATCGACGGCGAGCTGGCAACGGAGCTTACCTACGCCGAGCGCGCGGTGTGGAAACGGCGGCTCTACGAGCTTGAGGTGCCGATGTCCTTCGACCACCGCTTGACCCGTATCGCCCGGGATGGCAACCGCCTGACCGCGACCTTCGTCAACGAATCGACCGGCGCTGCGACGACGCGGACGGCAGACCAGATCGTCGTCGAGCACGGGACCGTGCCGCTGGATGCGATCTATCACGAACTGCGCGGCCATGCCGCCAACAACGGTGTTACGGATCTGGACGCGCTTGTTGCCGGACAGCCACAGCCTCCAGGCAACCGGCCCGGCTTCGAACTGCACCGCATCGGCGATGCAGTAGCCAGCCGAAACATTGCCGCCGCGATCTACGACGCGCTGCGGCTGTGTCATGTGATGTGAGGAGCGCAAAAAACCCTACGCGTCATTCTCGGGCTTGACCCGAGGGTGACAAAGCGGGGCTAGGTCTGACGCTGTTCTGCCGCACCCTTCCCCGCCACGGTCTCAGCCCACGTCGCCTTGATCCACTTCGCACACGCCACCGAGTGTTCGAATATTGAGTATTTGTTGCCCATGCCGTAGTCGGGACCGGGGATGAATTCAGTCGAGATCTGGCCGAGCGGGCTATTGTCCTGTGCCGCATGGTGCGCCAACAGATGCCTCACCACCTCTTTCCAGGGCTCTAGCTTCGCCTCGTCCCAGTCACTGTGATACTCGCCGGGCGCGGGCTGGATGAAGGGATACTGAATGCCGCGGCCGACCCGGCCGTCCGGATGCCGGCCCCAGATGTTCTTCGGATTGTTCGGCACGGTGGCACGGGCATGGCAGTGCCAGACATAGTTATGTCCGATCCATTGATCGCAGACATTGCCGTCTTGGTAGGGGTCGAGCACAACCCTGCCGGATTCGACATCCGGCCGCATGTCGAGCACCTCCTGTTCCTCCGGATTGTCGATCTTGAAGATGACATGGCTGTGGTCGAGGGTCATGCGGTAGGGCACGCCGCGCGCTTCGACCAGCTGCGCCACCTCCATGACCCGGCCGTAATGCTCCGACCACATGTTTACATGGACTTCGAAAGTGGGCGCGCAGCCGACCTCCTCGCCAATCTCATAAGCGCGCATATATATGTCGGCGACTTCCTCGTTGCTTACCAGATGACCGTCAGCGTGATGCATCATGATCTGGGTATTATGCACCTTGCTGCCGAGGCTGGCGCTGACCCGGATCTTCTGTTCCAGCAAATCCTCGTCGCGGCCCAAGGTGTAGAACCAGCCGCCGGCACGGATCGGCAGATCGTACTTCTCGCTCAGCCTGCGGTAATCGTCGACAACGTCGAGGGATTCCGGCGTCTTGTCGAAATAGTCATAGACCCCGGACTCCTTCACCATGCGGAACTTGGTTTCGAGACCGAACTCGGTCTCGCCGCCCGCGTGACAGGCACCTTTTTCCGTGATTCCGACGAGTAGTGCCTTCGACATTGTTCAGCTCCCCCTCCGTTCGACTTAGCTTAGGCCGGTCCGCGCCGCTTTCCGAGTCCCCCATCAATGGCGTAACCTGCGCGTCGGTTTTTCAAACGGAATTCGAGCATGGCCATCAGCGACAGCAACATCGCGCCCGACAAGGGCGTCTTCAATCCTTCCGGCGAGTTCAAGCGGCGCGAGCGGCCCGATCTCGGCACCGTGCAGGAACCGGCCCGCAACATCCCGGTCTTTGCGACGACGGACGTACTCGTGGTCGGCGGCGGCCCGGCCGGCACGACGGCGGCAATTGCAGCGGCCAGATGCGGCGCCGATGTCATCCTGGCGGAGCGCTACAACCATTTGGGCGGGCTGTCGACCGGCGGGCTTGTGGTGTGGATCGACCGCATGACCAACTGGAACGGCGAACTGCTGATCCGCGGTGTCGGCGAGGAGATGCTCGACCGGTTGCCGGACGACGCGATCTACGGGCCGCCGCCGGAGCAATGGGGTTCGCGCGAGGAAGAGCTGGCGCGGCAATGGGCGCGCCGTCACACCGCCTTCCACGGCACCGTCACGCACGCGCCGATGATAGACCCGGAATGGCTCAAACTGGAGTCGCTCAACCTGGTGCTGGGCGCCAACATCGAACTGTTGCTGCACAGCTGGGTCGCCGCGCCGCTGGTCGAGGACGGCAAAGTCACAGGTGCTATACTGGAATCGAAACAGGGCCGCATGGCGGTCAAGGCGACGACAGTGGTCGACGCTTCGGGCGACGGCGATATCTTCGCACAGGCCGGCGAAGGCTTCGAAGGCGACATTGACGATGACGATATCCATCACTGCGCCAACACCGCCTCGCTGTTGAGCGGCGTGGATGTGCAGAAATGGTTCGATTGGCAGGACGCTAATCCGCAGAAATACAAGGACTTCATGCGCCGCGGCCGCGAGGAGACCAAGCATTTCATCCTGCCCTTCGCCGGCTGGCGCAACGACGTCGTCGTCTTCATGGGGCCGCGCTTTTCCGGCTTCGACGTGCTGAATGTCGACGATCTTACAACCCTGGAGATCCTGTCGCGCGAAAGCCTGGTGGAGCTACTGAATTACTACCGCGGCAACGCGCCGGGCTTTGAGGAGGCCTGGATCATGCTCACCGCCCCGCAGCTCGGCGCGCGGCACAGCCGCAGGCTGGTCGGCGCCGGCAAGATGACCGGCCCCGGCACCAAAAGTGGCGAGATCTTCGCCGACGAGATCGGCGTCAGCCCGAGCCTCAGCCCGAACATCCCGGACGTCTCGGTGCCCTACGGCTCATTGGTCCCGGCCAAGACCGACAATCTACTCGTCGCCGGCCGCCACATCTCAACCGACGCCCAGACGCATACCTTCATGCGCGAAATCCCGCAATGCTGGCTCACCGGCCACGCCGCCGGCGTCGCCGCGGCGCTCAGCGCGAATGCGGGCGTGGCGCCGCGTAAGATGGATGTGACGGAAATTCAGAAAGCGCTGAAGAAGCAGGGTGCGCTGATCCGGGACACCGAAACCGGCTAACGGCCGCCCTCCTGGATCGCCCGCCACACCCGAAAGGGCGTCAGCGGCATCGTCAAGTCGCGGATACCGTAGGGCTGCAGCGCGTCGACGACGGCGTTGACGATGACGCCGAGGGCCGCCGTGGTGCCCCCCTCGCCGCCCGCCTTCACCCCCAGCGGGTTGGTGGGTGAAGGGACCTCGTGCAGCTCGGTCTTGAAAGACGGGAAATGGTCGGCGCGGGGCATGCCGTAATCCATGAAAGAGCCGCTTAGCGGCTGGCCGGCGCCGTCGAAGACGCACTGCTCCCACATCGCCTGGCCGACGCCCTGCACAAGCCCGCCATGGGTCTGTCCGTCGACGATCAAAGGATTGATCGCGCGGCCGACATCGTCGACGGCGGCGTAGCGCGTGATGCGGACATGACCGGTTTCCGGATCGACCTCGGTCTCACAAATATGACAACCGTTCGGGAAGACCGGCGTGTGCATCTCGTTGTCGACAATGACCGACAGCGCGTCTTCCGGTAAGCCCTTCGAAACCGCTGCTGACGCCAACTCGTAAATCGTCATACCGCGATCGGTCCCCGAGACGAGGAACCGGCCAGATTCGTAGGCGATGTCCGCTTCAGCCGCTTCCAACACCTGCGCGGCGATTCCCCGACCCTGTTCGATGAACCGTTCTGCCGCCTTGACGATCACCGTGCCGGCCATGCGCATGGATCGGCCGGAATGCGAACCGCCGCCGACCTTCACCACGTCCGTGTCGCCCAACAGAATGCGCACCTGCTCGAAAGGCAGGTCGAGCCCGTCGGCAGCGACCTGCGCGAAAGACGTTTCGTGCCCTTGCCCGCTCGGCTGCGTGCCGATAACCAAGTCGAGCCGTTCCTCTTCAGCACGGACGTGGAACTCCGTCTGTTCGACCGGAGTGCCGATGGAAGATTCGACGTAAGAGCAGACGCCGCGCCCGAGCAGCCGGTCGCGCAACTCCGCCGCCTGCCGGCGCGCCGCGAACCCGTCCCAGTCGGCAAGCGCCATCGCCTTATCGAGACAAGCCTCGTAGCCGCCGCTATCATATTGCATGCCGACCGCATTGTCGTAGGGCATGGCGCCGGCGGGCACGAAATTGCGGCGGCGCAGTTCGACCGGATCGAAACCGAGCTCGCAGGCTGCGGTGTCGACCAGCCTTTCCATGGCGAAAATAATCTCCGGCCGGCCGGAGCTGCGATAGGCGTTGGTCGGCGGCGTGTTGCTAAAGGTTGCCCGCGCCCGTACCCGCGCCACCGGAATCCGGTAGCAGCCGGTGGCAATCCCCACCCCCTTCGACAGCGGCGACAGGGACACGCAGCGCGCGCCGACATTGCTGAGGTTGGACGACCGCAGTGCCACGAAATTGCCGTCCCTATCGAGCGCCAGTTCGAGATCGAGGCGCAAATCGCGGCCCTGATAGTCGCTGACGAAGGACTCGCCGCGCATCGCCGTGTATTTCACAGGGCGCCCAACCTTGCGGGATGCCCAGGCGACAAGCGGGAATTCCACATAGACCCGGTTGCGGGTGCCGAAATTGCCACCGACATCGAAGGCCACGACCCGGACATCGGCAGTATCAATTCCCAGCACAGCCGCGATTTCCCGCTTCTGGCGCACCACGCCGCCGCTGCCGGCATAGACGGTATAGCGGCCGGTTTTTGCATCGTACGCGCCCAGCGCGGAGCGCGGTTCCATCGGCACACCGGTGACGCGACCGATGTCGAAGCCCATAGACACGACATGCGCAGCGTCCGCGAACGCGGCATCGGTCGCTGTCGCGTCGCCGAAGAAGGTCTCAATCAGGATATTGTCCGGCAATTCATCCCACAGGCACGGCGCGGCGCCACCGCCGGCAGCAACGGTATCGGTCACCGGATCGAGCGGTGCGTAGTCGATCTCGATCGCTTCCGCCGCATCCAAGGCCTGCGCCTTCTTCTCCGCGACGACCATCGCCACCGCTTCTCCGACATAGCGTGCGCGGTCGGTCGGCAACGGCACATGGCTGCCGATGAAGACGGGCTCGCCGACCTCTCGGCCCGGCGCGCTCAGCTTCTTGTCGAAATTGGTCTTCGGCAGCGGATCGTGCGGAATATCCCCCAGCGCGTCGCACCGACAATCTTCGCCGGTGAAAATGCCGAGCACACCCGGCATCGCGGCAGCGGCGCCCGTATCCATCGAATTCAAGCGGGCGTGCGGCCAGGGCGAGCGCACCATGGCGGCATGGGCCTGGCCGGGCAGGTTGAAATCGTCGCTGAACCGGCCTTGCCCCGTCAGCAGACGCTCATCCTCGTTTCGGCGAACCGGTTCCCCGACACTTCCACTCATAGAATTGTGCCCTTCGATGCAAAACCTAGGGAATTTAGGGTTTTCAGCGCTTCCCACTGAATTAGTGGATTTTGTACTTCAAACGGGTGACGCGGGGAAGCCGCGCACCCGGCATATTGCGCTTACTACCTCCCTGCTGGCGTATTTCCCTCTCTCCCTCGAAATACGCCGTAACTAGGCCTCGCCACTGTCGACGGGGCCTTTATTTTGTTTCACTTCGGAATACTAAACAGAATCGATTCAATTAAATTTTCTTAACAGATTTATTTCAGTTTCTCTATAGAACTATATGATTCGGTGCATCTAGTTCTAGAATTAGACAAATCTGGCTGTGTCACGGAACACAAACAGAAGCCTGAGCGGCGCGGAGTAAGCGGCGGTGATGATGCTGGCGCTGGGCGAAGAACGCGC
>CAJWOT010000198.1 GCA_913044215.1 uncultured Rhodospirillaceae bacterium
GGCGACGAAATTCCTTGCCCGCCCCGGTCCGCCGTATTAAAGCGCTGCAAGCGTCCGATCGTGGCGCGTACAACCGAACACATAGGGAGATGACAGGCGATGGCTGACACGGGCGGCGTTGCGGGCGAACGACTTAAATCCTTTATCGAACGGATCGAGCGTTTGGAGGAGGAAAAGGCGGCGCTGACCGAAGATATCCGCGAGGTCTATTCCGAGGCCAAGGGCAGCGGCTTCGACGTCAAGATCATGCGTCAGATCATTCGCCTACGGAAAATGGATACCTCCGACCGCCAGGAACAGGAAGCCATCCTCGACACCTATATGTCTGCGCTGGGCATGCGCTAGCGCGCATTTCAGGTTTGAACCCCGGTTCTAGAGCCTGGGGGGACGCCTGGTGCCTTACCTTTGCCCTGGTTCTTTAATCTGCGGCATCCGCATGCGCAGAGGGGTTGCGATAGGCGGTAAGAAGTTCCGCTTCGCGCGCCTTCACATCCTCGATATGCCGCTCCTTCACATGACCGTAGCCGCGGATCTGCTCGGGCAGGCCGGCGATCTCGACCGCTGTCCCGTGATTGTCGGCGCTCAAACGGGATAACAGCTCGGCGATAACGGCTTCGTACTCCGTGATCAGGGCGCGTTCCCGCCTGCGCTCGGCCGTTCGGTTGAACGGATCGAGCGGTCCACCGCGCAGGAAGCGCAGCTTCGCCAGTAGCTTGAAGGCGCGCAGCATCCAGGGACCGTAAGCCTTCTTGCTAGCGATGCCGGTCTCCAGGTCGCGCTCCGCCAACAGGGGCGGGGCCAGGTGGAAGTTGAGCTTGTAATCGCCCTCGAACTGGTTGGCGACCGTCTCGAGGAACGTCGTCCCCGTGTAGAGCCGTGCGACTTCGAATTCGTCCTTGTAGGCGAGAAGCTTGAAGTAATAGCGCGCCACGGTGCGGGCCAGCGTGTCGTCGTCGCGAACGACGCGGGCCTCGGCCGTCTGGACCTGCACCACCAGATCCTTGTACCGCCGCGCGTAGGCCTCATCCTGATAATTCGTCAGGAAGGCGATGCGTTTTTCGACGATGTCTTCCAGCGCGGTCGCTAACTGAACCGCGGCTGCTGCCGCCGGCATGGCCAGTTTCTCGACAGCTGCCGGATCGTGCGCGGCGCGCCGGCCCCACAGGAAGGCGCGCTTGTTGGCTTCGACGGCGACGCCATTCAACGTGATCGCCTCTTCGATCGCCTCGCGGCTGATCGGAACGGTGCCTTTCTGCCAGGCGAAACCCAGCATGAACATGTTGCTGGCGATCGAGTCGCCGAGCAGTGCGGCTGCCAGACGCGTGCCTTCGATGAAGTTGGTATGCTCGTCACCCGCCCGGTCGGCGATGGTGCGCTCCAGTTCCGCTTCGGGGAAGGGCAGGTCCGGGTTCCGCGTGAAGTCGGCGACAATCGTCTTATGGGTGTTGATCACCGCCGTCGTTTCGCCCGGTGCTATCTTGGAAATCGCGTCCGGGGCCGCGGCCACGACCATGTCGCAGCCGAGTAAAAGTTTCGCACCGCCGGAGGCAAGCCTCACAGCGCGAATATCCTCCGGTCTTTTCGCGATGCGGACATGGCTTAACACCGCGCCGCCCTTCTGCGCCAGGCCGGTCATGTCCAGGATCGAACAGCCCTTAGCCTCGATATGCGCTGCCATACCCAGCAGTGCGCCAATCGTGACGACCCCCGTACCGCCAACGCCCGTGATGAGAATGCCGTAGGGATGGTCGTCGACGGCCGGGATGGCCGGTTCGGGCAGGACCTCGAAGACGTCCGTCGCGGGCGTTGCAGCGGCGGCCGGTTTCGGTTTGCGCAGCTGGCCGCCTTCTACCGTTACGAAGCTAGGGCAGAACCCCTTCAGGCAGGAGAAATCCTTGTTGCAGCTGGACTGGTCGATCGTCCGCTTTCGGCCGTACTCGGTCTCGACCGGCACCACCGACAGGCAGTTCGACTGCACCGAGCAATCGCCACAGCCCTCGCAGACTAGCTCATTGATCACCACACGGCGTTCCGGGTCAGGAAAGGTGCCGCGCTTGCGCCGGCGGCGTTTCTCTGCCGCGCAGGTTTGGTCGTAGATGATCGCGGTCACTCCCTCCAGCTCGCGCAGTTCCTTCTGGATGCGATCCAGATCGTCGCGGTGCTCGATGGTGACGCCTTCGGCCAGGCCGGAGCGGTTCGAGTATTTCTCCGGTTCGTCGCTTACGACGACGATGCGCCGCACGCCTTCACCGAACAGCTGGTGCGAAATCAGTGGAACCGAGAGGCCGGTACCGACCGGCTGGCCGCCGGTCATCGCGACCGCGTCGTTGTAGAGGATCTTGTAAGTGATATTGGCGCCCGAGGCGACCGCGGCGCGCACTGCCAGCAGTCCCGAATGGTAGTAGGTGCCGTCTCCCAGATTGGCGAATACGTGCTCGGTGCTGGTGAAGGGCGCCTGGCCCATCCAGGTCACGCCCTCGCCCCCCATCTGCGTGGAGGTCTCCGTATTGCGGTCCATCCATTGCGCCATGTAGTGGCATCCGATGCCGGCCAAGGCGCGGCTGCCTTCCGGTACCTTGGTCGAAGTGTTGTGCGGGCAGCCGGAGCAGAAGTAGGGGGTGCGTTTGATTGGAGGCTCGAAGCCGGCCAACGACCTTTCCTTTTCGTCGAGAAAGGCGAGGCGCTCCTTGACGCGCGGACCCGTGTGGAAGCGCTCGATCCGTTTGGCTATGGCGCGGGCAATCTCGCCCGGCGTCAGTTCGTTGAAGGACGGCATGATCCATTCGCCGTTCTCGTCGAACTTTCCGATCACGCGCGGCCGCACGTCGGCGCGCCAGTTATAAAGCTGTTCCTTCAACTGGTCCTCGATCAGGGCACGCTTTTCCTCGACGACAAGAATTTCCTCCATGCCCTCGGCGAACTGACGTATCCCTTCGGGTTCCAGCGGCCAGGTCATGCCGACCTTGTAGACGGACAGGCCGATTTCCTTTGCGAATGCCTCGTCGATGCCGAGATCTTCCAACGCCTGCATGACATCGAGATAGGATTTACCCGCTGTGACGATGCCGAAACGGCGGTTCGGACCGTCGATCGTCGCCTGGTTGAGATTGTTCGCCCTCGCATAGGCCAGCGCCGCATAGAGCTTGTAGCGGTGCAGCCGCTCCTCCTGCACCAGCGGCTCGTCGGGCCAGCGGATGTTGAGGCCTTCCGGTGGCATGTCGAAATCGCCAGGAATGACGGTCTGGATACGGTTCGGATCGACATAGACCGTTGCCGACGTGTCCGCTGTCTCGGCCACAACCTTGAAGGCTACCCAACAGCCGGAATAGCGCGACATCGCCCAGCCATGGATCCCCATATCGAGGAATTCCTGCACGCCGGAGGGGTTCAGGACCGGAATCATGAGGTCCTTGAAGCCAAACTCCGTCTGATGCGCCGTCGTCGAAGATTTGCAGGTATGGTCGTCGCCGGCCAGCAGCAGGACGCCACCATACTTTGAGGAGCCCGCGAAATTCCCGTGCCGCAGCACGTCGCCAGAGCGGTCGACGCCTGGACCTTTGGCGTACCACATGGAAAAGACGCCGTCATAGTTGGCGTCCGGGAACAGATTGAGTTGCTGGCTGCCCCACACGGCTGTGGCGGCGAGGTCTTCGTTGACCCCCGGCTCAAAATGAATGTGGTTCTTTTCGATGAACGGTTTGGCCTGCCAGAGTTGTTGGTCGAGCGCACCGAGCGGCGATCCGCGGTAGCCGGAGATGAAGCAGCCTGTGTGAAGCCCATTCTCGACGTCGCGCTGTCGCTGCATCAATGGCAACCGGACAAGCGCCTGAATGCCTGTCAAGAAGACGCGGCCGGTCTCCTGCGAGTATTTGTCGTCCAGCGATACCATCGGTACGGCCATTATGTTCATCCCATCCTGGTCACGTCGAAACGGTCGATTTGGTTTACAAAGGTATCGCGCCGCGGGGTCAATTCAAACTGGAACGGTCGGGAAGCCCGCGAACCGCAACGTCTTTTCTGATAGTTTAGGTCTAGTTTGCAAAAATTTGTAAAACGACCTTTGAATTCCGGAAATTAATCGACAATTCGCTGGGATTTTGCTCGATCCAATCGCTCAAAAGGGTCGGTCGCCCGCTACCGTGACGCGGTGCATGTGTCGGATATGCTGGCGATCGTAGGGCAGGGCATGGTGCAGCGCGCGGCGGTTGTCCCAGAAAAGGACGTCATGGCGTTGCCACACATGGCGGTAGATGAATTCGGGCCGCGTGCTGAACTCGAACAACTCCTGCATCAGCGCGTGCGCTTTGTTTTCGGGCAGGCCGGCGAGGCCGATCGTATGGCCTTCATTGACGTAGAGTGCCTTGCGTCCGGTGTCGGGATGGGTGCGGACGACTGGGTGGGTGACCTCGCCCAATGACGCCAGCTGTTCGGCACTGAGTGGTGGTCGGTCCGGGTTCTTTGCTCGCGCTTTTTCGTAGTCGCGCGTGTAGTTGTAGGCGCCTTGCAGGCCGTCGATGCGGCTTCGCGTTGCCGACGGCAGCGCGTCGAGCACCGCATGCATGTCGGCAAACAGCGTGTCGCCGCCTTCCGGCGGAATTTCGTGGGCATAGAGCATTGAGCCCAGCGGTGGCCGTTCCGCATAGGACATGTCGCTGTGCCAGTGCCGACCTGCATCGGCGATGCCGACGGGTTCCCCATTTTTGCGTCGGTTCGAAAGGATGAGGATCTCTGGATGGCTCGGTAGGCAAAATTTCGATAGCACATGGCCTTGCAGTTCGCCGAAACGGCGGGCGAAGGCGATTTGCGCTGCCGGGTCAATCTTCTGATCGCGGATCGCGATGACACCATGGTCCAGAAACGCCTGGCGTATACGCTTGAACTGTTCGTCGTCGTGCCAATCGTTCAAATCGGCGCCCGTTACTTCGGCCCCGAATACGTCAGACAAGGGGGTAACTTCGATGGACATGTATCGCGCGTCCTATGATTGGTTCCAACTGTCCGGTGTCCTAGTTTGGGCCATGTGCTAGTTTTCGTCCAATCGTGGAACCATTCGGAATCAACAAGATGTCACTAAACTTCGAAAACCTTACCGAGAATGTTGGATCAGAAGTCACCGGGCTCGATATGAGCCGGCCACTGACCGACGATGCGCGCGATCGGCTGGAGCGGGAATTGGCCGAGCGGTCGGTGTTACTGGTGCGAGGGCAGATCGACCTAACGCCGGAAGAACACATCGCGTTCAGCCGCTGTTTCGGCGACCTCGAAGAACATGTGCTGCAGAATTTCTGCCTGCCGGGCCATCCGGAGATCTTTGTCGTCTCCAACATCGTGGAAAACGGCAAGCATATTGGCGCCTATGGTGGCTCGAAGGAGTATCACTCCGACCTCGCCTATCTGCCGGAGCCCAGCATGGGTTCGGTGTTCCATTGCCTGGAATGTCCGGAGGAGGGCGGTGAAACAGCCATCGTCAGTATGAGTGCGGTGCATGATGCGCTGCCGGCGGAACGTCGCGACTGGCTGTCCCGGCAGTCCGCCATCTTCGACTATGTCTGGCAGTACGAGCGCGCGCATCGCGACCGTCCTGAGTTGACAGAGGAACAGAAAGCGCGGGTTCCCCCGATCGGCCATCCAGCTGTACGCACCCATCCGGTGAGCGGCAATCCGGCGCTGTTCCTATCGGAGATCTGGGTGCGACGTTTCGAGGGCGTGGCCGATGAAGAGAGCCAGACGATGATCCGCGAGATATTGGATTTCGCAACCCGGCCGGAATTTACCTATGTACATAAATGGCAGCCGGGCGACGTCATCATATGGGACAACCGCAACTCCATGCACAAGGCCTGCCCGTTTGACGAGGAAAATACCCGCCGTCGTATGCATCGCACGACGATCAAGGGGACGGCGCCGTTCTTCCGGGCGGAAGCGGCGTAGCCGAAGAAGGCCGGCGCGCGTCGCAGAACGGGACAGTTCGAAATTAGGTAACAGAGGAAATGGCTATGCGCGGACTGATGATGGATACGCCGCTCTTGGTGTCTTCGTTGCTGCGGCACGGCGCGGCGATTTACGGTGATAGCGAGGTCGTGTCGCGGACAGTCGAGGGGGCGATCCATCGCTACGGCTACGCTGAGGCGCACCGACGCTCCCAGCAGTTAGCGAATGCGCTGACCCGTTTGGGGATTAAGCTCGGCGACCGGGTCGGGACTATTGCCTGGAACACCTACCGTCATTTCGAGATCTATTTCGGCGTCTCTGGCATGGGCGCAGTTTGCCACACCATGAACCCGCGCCTGCATCCAACGCAGATCCTCTACATGCTGGATCATGCGGATGATCGCTACGTTTTCGTCGACAAAACGTTTTTGCCGCTTATCGAACAGGTCGCCGGCCAGGCGAAGACGCTGGAAGGTGTCATCGTGCTGACTGACCGCGCGAGCATGCCGGAAAGCACAATCGAGAACCTGATTTGCTATGAGGATCTGGTATGCGCGGAATCCGAATCCTATGACTGGCCGGAATTCGACGAATGGACTGCCTCGTCGCTCTGTTACACGTCGGGTACGACCGGCAACCCGAAGGGCGTGCTCTATTCCAACCGGGCGACTGTACTGCACTCGCTGTCCGTGGCGATGCCGAACGTCCTCAATCTGTCGGACAATGAGTGCATTTTGCCGATCGTACCGATGTTCCACGCCAACGCCTGGGGCATTCCCTATGCTGCGGTGATGACGGGCACCAAGCTGGTCATGCCCGGCGCCCGGCTCGACGGCGAGGGTGTCTACGAAATGCTGAACGATGAGCGGGTAACCTTCACCGCCGGCGTGCCGACGGTCTGGATCATGCTGCTCGCATATATGCGCGAACAGGGCAAGAAGCTGGATCACCTGCAGCGGATCGTCATCGGTGGATCCGCCGCCTCGCGTTCGATGATCCAGGCCTTTGAAGAGGAGTTCGAGGTCGAGGTCCGGCACGGATGGGGCATGACGGAAATGTCGCCGGTCGGTGCCATCAATACGCTGGCGCCGCCGATGCGGGACCTGCCGGCCGAGGAGAAGCTCGACATTCAAAGCAAGCAGGGCCGGCCGCCCTACGGCGTCGAGATGATGATCACCGACGATAAAGGCAATCCTCTGCCGCATGACGGCGAGGCCTATGGCGAGCTGAAAGTGAAGGGGCCTTTCATCTGTAGCGGCTATCTGGGTCTCGAGAATTCTGAAGCGCATGAAGACGGCTGGTTCGACACCAACGACGTGGCGTCGATCGACCCCCAGGGGTACATGCAGATCGTCGACCGCAAGAAGGACATCATCAAATCGGGCGGCGAATGGATCAGTTCCATCGACCTGGAAGACACCGCGATGGGGCACCCGGACGTTCTGCAGGCCGCGGTGATCGGCATCGCTCACCCGAAGTGGGACGAGCGGCCGCTATTGCTGATTGTGCCCGCGGAAGGGAAGCGCCCGGACAAGGACGATATCCTGGGCTATCTCGAAGACAAGGTCGCCAAATGGTGGCTGCCGGACGATGTCGTCGTCGTCGACTCGTTTCCCATCGGCGGCACCGGCAAGGTCTTGAAGAACGAGCTTCGTGAACAGTTCAAGGACTATACGCTGCCGGGCGTGTGACTTTCACATTACCCGGTAGGAAATTACGGCGAACCTGACCAGGCGGCGAATATGCCTTTCGGGGAAACCGCATGAGCTACCCATTAGATCTGGGGTCTTGGTCGCGCGAAATTTCGACGGAATCCGCTGCGGCCCAGCGCTGGTTCGACCGCGGTTTGAACTGGGCCTACGGCTACAATCACGAAGAAGCGTTTGTCTGCTTCAGAAACGCCGCGGAAGCGGATCCGGCCTGCGCCATGGCCTGGTGGGGGACCGCCTATGCGGCAGGACCGTTCTACAACCGGCCCTGAATCCGGTTCACCGAGGCAGAGATTGCTGAGACGCTACCGGTCTGTCATGAGGCTGTGCACGCGCGGTTTCGCTGGCCGCCGGCGCAGCGTCGTCCGAGCAGGCTCTCATCCATGCTCTTACGAAGCGCTACCAGAATCCCGGTGAACGGGACCATGAAATCCTGACCGTCTGGCAATGGCAGTTCGCCGATGCGATGGTCGGCGTCTATCGGGCGCATCAGGACGACCGGATGTCGCGGCACTTTACGCCGAAGCGGCGGTGACTTGCACGCCGCGGTAACTCTGGGACCTCAGGACCGGGGAGGCCAATCCGCAGTCACGCACCGCCGAAATCATACCGATCCTCGATCACTGGATGGAGCGGATCGAGCGGGCGGGGCCGGCGCATCCC
>CAJWOT010000199.1 GCA_913044215.1 uncultured Rhodospirillaceae bacterium
CACCGTCCGCGTCCGGCCGGGATAGCTCTCGGGTCCCCGTTTGATCGTCATTGTGGCGTCTCCTCCGTGTTGTCGAAGCGATCAATCCGGAACGGTTCGATCGGCAAATTCGAATTGCCCTGGGTCACAAGGTCGGCGATGACGCTGCCGACGATCGGGCCAAGCTGGAACCCGTGGCCGCAATACCCGAAGGCGTGATAGGCATCTTCCGACGTCTTGCTGGGACCGATGAACGGGATGCCGTCCGGCGTGAAACCTTCCATCCCGGCCCAGCAGCGCACAATCGTGGCCTCTTTCATGATCGGAAACAGATGGCTGGTCGTCTTGGCGCTGATCGCCAACCCGTCGAAATCGATCACCGTGCGGTTTTCGTCCGGATAAGGCGTGCCGCGATGGCCGCCGCCGATGATGACGGTGCCGTTCTCGGACTGTTTGAACGAGATTTGGCGGCCCTGCGATCCCACGACCGGCTCGACGAAGCGCGGCATCGGGGCCGTCACCATCATCATCAGCGCGTCGATCCGGAGCGGCACCGTCTCGCCCAGCGCCGCCGCGACCCGGTCCGCCCAACCGCCGCCGCAATTGACCAGCACGGGCGCCTCGAATTCGCCGTCCGATGTCGAGACGCGCCATATGCCGCCGGTCCGCTCGAACCCCGTCGCGGTAAACCCTTCGAAGAACCGAACCCCCAGCGCTTCGCCCTTGCGCCGGAAGGCGGCTGTGGTGCGCGCCGGATCTGCGTAACCGTCGCCGGCCACATGCATCCCGCCGATACAATGGGGCGCGACAGCGGGCAGCAGCTCGAACAAGGTGTCCCGGTCGACCATGATCTCATGGTCGTAGCCCATCGTATTCAAATGCTGCACCCGCGCCGCGAGGGCGGCGATTTCTTCCTCGGTCTCCGCGACCTTCACCTGGCCGGTTGGGTGGAAACCGCAATCGTCATCGACCAGATCCTCGATCCCATGCCACAGCTCGATCGACGCGGCCGACAACGGGACTTCGGCGAAATCGCGCCCGAGTCGCCGCACGCCGCCGGCATTGACCCCGGAGGCATGCCGGCCGACATGGTCCTTCTCGACGACCATCGACGACACGCCGCGCCGTGCCAGATGAAGGGCTGTCGAGCAGCCATGCAGGCCGCCCCCGACGATGATCACATCCGCAGTTTCGACCATGCCGGACCCGCTAACCCTGGCACATCGGCGGCGCGCCGAGCCGCTGCACACGGTCGCCCAGCACTAATTCGAAGGCGAGCGCGACGGCGAGCGCGCGCTCGTCCTCGTCGAGCGGCACCATGATCTGCAGGCCGACAGGCATTCCCGCCTTGTCCAGCGCGATCGGGATCGTCACCGCCGACAGGGCGAGCATGTTGCCGGTCCGCGTGTTGCGCAGTGCCGCCATGTTGTTCGTGCGGTAGCCCTCGCCGTCGGACACGGCCTCCACGGTCGGCGGGGTGATCGTGACGGTCGGGCCGACCACCACATCGACGTCGGCCATCCGGTCGTCCGCCGACGCCGCCAATTCGGCCAGCCGCGCGCGGCGGAGCAGGTAGTCCACCGCGGTGATCGCCTCCATGCTTTCGAAGCGGGCGGCGACGTTCGGATCCAGCGTCGCCTTGGATTTCGCCATCTCGCCGGTGATGAAGGCGGCGAATTCAGGCGCGGCAAGGCCACCGCGCATGAAGATCTCGTCCGCCGCCGCGGCTTCCGGCAGATCGAACTTGCTGATCTGGGCGCCGGCCGCGGCCAGTTCGTCGAGCGCCGCCTGCACGCCCTCCGCGACGCCGGGATCGCAGCCCTCGAAGAAATGATCGCAGACGCCGATATGGACGTCCCCTGCGGTAAGTTCGGACAGGGCCGCCAACAGCGCCTCGCCCGGGATATCGGTCAGCGGATCGATCGCGGCGAAGGCCAGCACCGCGTCGGGAACGGTGCGCGCCAACACGCCCGCCGTGTCCAGGCTGGGGCTGAGCGGCACGATCCCGTCGAGCGACCAGCGTCCGAAGCTCGTCTTGACCCCGACATTGCCGGTGAAGCTGGCCGGCACGCGGACCGAGCCCGCCGTGTCGCTGCCCAACGCCAGCAGGGCAGAGCCTTCGCATAGGCTGATTCCGGCGCCGGCGCTGGATCCACCCGGCACCCGGTGCGCCGCGGCGTCCCAGGGATTGCGCGGCGTGCCCCAATGCGCGTTCGAGCCGACCCCGCCGAAGGCGAATTCGACCGTATGGGTCTTGCCCGCGACCGGCGCCAGGGCGGCGCGCAAGGCGCCGACCACCGGCCCCTCCTGCTCCCATTTTTCCGGCAGCGCGGCCGGGCTGCCGGCGAAAGTCTCGTAGCCGGCGACGCCGTAGAGATCCTTGACCGAAACCGGAATGCCCTGCAGCGGGCCGAAATCGAGCCCGGCGGCGAAGGCCGCGTCGGCCGCCCGCGCCTCGGCCAGGAAGCGATCGTCCTGACGGCATTTATAGGCGTCGAGCGCGGTGCCAAAGCGCGCGTGATTGGCGATCGCCTCCTCGGCGAGGGCAACGCTGGTCGTCGTGCCGTCGCGCAGCGCCGCCGCGAGCGATCGGATGGATTGTTGAAGTTGGCCGGTCATCGGGTTTCCTTTGATTGGCGACGGCGCATGGTAGCGTAATTCGTTACGAAAATTTCAAGAGACCACCATATAATCGAAACACAGGAACGCCACCCTCGGGACGCAACTTCCTCTTCGTCAGCCGCTATTTTCCCGAGGAGACCCCATGATGCCGCGACCACCCGACCGCACCGAATTCCAAATCCTCGCCGACCGGGCGATCTCGCGCCGGCGGTTCGTCGCGGGCGGGACCGCCGCCTTCGTCGCAAGCGCGCTGCCGCCGGGGACCGCGACGGCATCGAGCCGCTTCGAGTTCGAGCCAGTCGCGACGAACACACGGGATACGGTGACCGTCCCCACAGGCTATCGCTGGCATGTGGTGGCCCGCTGGGGCGATCCGCTCTGGTCGGATGGCGTCCCCTTCGACCCCCAAACGCGCGGCACCGGCGCTAGCCAGGAACGCGCCATCGGCGACAACAATGACGGCATGGCCCTGTTTCGCAGCGGCGGCCGGAACATCCTGGCGGTCAACAACGAGTATGTGAATCTGGACATCATCTGCGGCAACCGCGCCTCGGGGAAGCCGGAGACCGCGGACGATCTGCGCAAGACTAAGGCCGCGCACGGCGTGTCGGTGATGGAGATTGCGCAGGCGAACGGCCGCTGGGGGGTGGTCACGGATTCGCCCTTCAACCGGCGCATCACCGCGGAAACCCCGATGGCGATCACCGGCCCGGCACGCGGCCACGCGCTGCTGCGCACCGAAGCCGACCCCGGCGGCATCCGCGCCAAGGGGACCTGGAACAATTGCGGCAACGGCCGCACGCCCTGGGGCACCTACCTGGCCTGCGAGGAGAACTTCAACGTCTATTTCGCCAGCAGCGACGACAGTTTCGAACGCCCCGCCGCGCTGAAACGCTACGGCATCCACATGAAAGACAGGTATGGCTACGGCTGGGCCCGGGGAGACGAACGCTTCGACATCGCCAAACATCCGAACGAACCCAATCGCGCCGGCTACATCGTCGAGATCGACCCGCTGCGGCCCGATTCGACGCCGAAGAAACGCACCGCGCTGGGCCGCTTCAAGCATGAAAACGCAGAGCTGGTTATCGCCGAGAGCGGTCGGGTCGTAGTCTATATGGGCGATGATGAGCGCGGCGAGTTTCTCTACAGATTCGTCAGCGACGGCCTGTATGTCGAGGGCGGCGACAACAGCGATCTGCTGGACAGCGGGCGCCTGTTCGCCGCCAAATTCGATGACGACATGACCGGCCGCTGGATCGAACTGACTCCCGCCGCCACCGGCATGAACAGCCAGGCGGAAATCTGCATCCACACGCGGCTGGCGGCCTCGGCCGTCGGTGCCACCACGATGGACCGGCCGGAATGGGTGGCGGCTCACCCCAAAAAAGCGGAAATCTATTGCGCGCTAACCAACAACAAGCACCGCGGCAAGAAACCGAACAAGGGCGGTGACCCGACCCCGGTCGGCGGCCCGAACCCGCGCGAAGCCAACCGGTACGGCCAGATCGTCCGCTGGGCGCCCGACGGCGGGGATCATGAGAGTGACCGCTTCCGCTGGAATTTGTACGTGCTGGCGGGCAACCCGGCCGTGCATTTGGACGCCTATGCGGGGTCGAAAAACATCGACGCCGGCAACATGTTCAGTTCACCCGACGGGCTCGCCTTCGATTCCAACGGCCTGCTGTGGATCCAGACCGACGGCAACTACAAGAACAAAAGCGACTTCGCCGGTATGGGCAACAATCAGATGCTGATCGGCAACCCGGAGACCGGCGAGATCCGGCGCTTCCTGGTCGGCCCGCGCGAATGCGAGGTGACCGGCACCGCCTGGTCTGCGGACCGTAAGACCCTGTTCGTCGGCATCCAGCATCCGGGCGAACGGGGCGGCAGCAGCCACTTCCCTGGCGGCGGCGACACGGTGCCGCGCTCCAGCATCGTGGCGATCACCCGGGATGATGGCGGCGAGATCGGGTGAGAGTGATCAGGAAAGTTTCTGCGGTTGCGTTACGCAGCCCCTCCCTACCCCTCCCCCCTCGAGGGGGAGGGAATATGCGCTTGAAACTTGTGACCTAATCCCACGCCGCGCGCGGTCAAAACACACGGTCCTGCGCGACCTCGTGGCTGAATTCGAGCAAGCCCTCCGCCAAGGCGCCGAATTCCATGAAGCGCGGATCGCCGGCGCCGCCCTCGCGGTAGCGGCGGTGCAGCTGCTGGAAGATGACGGCGACGCGGAACGTCGTCAGTACCCGGTACCATTTGAAGCCGGAGAGGTCGCGGCCCGTGCGGGTGGCGTAATCCTGGGCCACCGCCTCACGGGTCGGGAAGCCGAACCCGCCGGTCGGCATCTGCTTGAGCTGCTGCATCGCGTCCGGGTCGCCGGCCTCGGTCCAGTAGCCCAGCATCGCGCCGAGATCGACCAAGGGGTCGCCGCGCGTCCCCATATCCCAATCGAGCACGGCGACAGGATCGAGACTGTCCGGGTCGAGCACGACATTGTCGAGCTTGAAGTCGTTATGCAGGAAGGCGGTCTCCGGTTCCGGCAGTTTGCGGTCGACCGCAAGCCAGGCCTCGATCTCGTCGAGCACGGAAGGTGGCTCCCCGTCCCAAGCCAGGCGCGCCCGCTTGAACCAGCCCGCCGCGGTGCGCTCGCGGAAGCCTTCCGGCCGGCCGAGATCGTCGAGCCCTACCGCCGCCGGATCGACCTGGTGCAGATCGTGCAGCAAGGTGACCAGCGAACTCCCGATCTGAATGCCCGGCTCGCCGCGCGCCGCGCCATCGGCCGGCATCTCGCCGCCGATGACCAGGCCGGGCCGGTATTCCATGATGAAGAATGGCGCGCCCAGTACCGCCTCATCGTTGCAGAACAGCAGGCATTTCGGCGCCAGCGGAAACTCCCGCCACAAACCGCTCAGGATCTTGCTCTCGCGGCCCATATCATTGGCGCCCCGCGGCACCGGACCGGTCGGCGGACGGCGCAGCACGCGCAGCGCGCCATCCATCTCCAGCAGGTAGTTGATGTTGCCGAAACCGGACGCGAATTGCCGCGGCGGCTCGGCCCCGGTCAGGCTGTGGCCGCGCTCCCGGAGATGCCGGTCGAGCGCATCCCAGTCCTGCTTGACCTCGTCCTCGCGCGATTTGAAGGCAGGGCCGCCCACCGGAACGTCAGGCCGCCATCGGCGGACGGCGTTCGGTCCAGTCGGTCGCCTGCTCGTAGGCATGCGCGACCTGATAGATCACCGCCTCGTCGAATGGCTTGCCCACGATCTGCATCGAGAGCGGCAGGCCGCTGCTCGAGAAACCGGTCGGCACCGCCATCGCCGGCGCGCCCAGCACGTTGAAGGGCGCGCGTGCCTGACGGCCATAGGTCCGCTCGGTTGCTTCGGCGTCCTCGATCTCACAGGCCGGATCCATGCTGGAGACGGTGATGGCGACATCGAAGTCCCGCATCGCCTCGTTGTAGGCTCGCACGAGCTGCCCCTTGACCCGGGTGGCGTTGACATAGTCCGCGGCGCGGATGAAAGCGCCGCCCATGATCCGCTGGCGGGCGAGCTCGCCGTAATCCTCCGGCCGCTCCTGGAACCATTTCTCGTGGATCGCGTAGGCTTCCGGCAGCAGGATCACCCGGTTCGTTGCCGCGTAATGGTCGAGCGGCGCCAAGGTCATGTCGCGAACCTCCGCGCCCAGCCCACGCAGCACATCGAGCGCATCCTCGATGCCCTTGGCCATTTCCGGATCGGCCTGCATGTCGGTCTCGAAGAAATGCCGGATCACGCCGATCCGCATGCCCTTGACGCCCTTGCCGAGGCCCACCGTGAAATCCGGCTTGTCGACCGGTGCGCTTCCCGGGTCCTGCGGGTCGTGGCCCGCGATGATGTTGAGCAGGATCGCATTGTCCTCGACCGTGCGGGTCATCGGTCCGACATGGTCGAGGGTGAAGGAGAGCGGGAAGACGCCGCGGCGGCTGACCCTTCCATAGGTCGCCTTCATGCCGACCAGACCGCACATGGAGGCCGGGTTGCGCACCGAGCCGCCCGTATCCGTGCCGATCGCCGCCGGCACGAAGCCGGCCGCCAGGGCCGCGCCCGATCCGCTCGACGAACCGCCGGTGAAGTGATCCCGGTTCCACGGGTTGCGCGCCGGCGGCCAGGGCAGATCGAACGAGGGGCCGCCGATCGCGAATTCATGCGTCGCCGTCTTGCCCAGCAGCACCGCCCCGGCCTTCTTGAACCGGTCGGTCACGTCGGCATCGGTCTCCGGCAGGCTGTTGCGCTGCATGACCTGGGAGTGGCACGTCGTCGGCATGCCGGCAGCATCGACGATATCCTTCAGCGCATAGGGCACGCCGTGCAGCGGGCCGCGCCAATTGCCGGCCATGATCTCGCTTTCGGCCGCGCGCGCTTCGTCCAGTGCCATGTCGGCGGAGACATGCAGGAAGGAGTTGTAGGCGCCGTCATACGCCGAAATCCGGTCGAGCAGGGACTGCGCGTATTCGACGGGAGAGATCTCTTTGCCGTTCAGCAGTTTTGCCGCTTCGGCGATAGTCAGAAAGGCGAAGTCGGTCATTACGAGTCTCCCCCGGCGCGATAGACATGCGCCGGTTCGTCCGCCGGCGCGACATCGATCGTCAAGCGGCTGCGCAGCGACTGCGCGAAGGCGAACGCGCGGGCCACATCGTCCGGATAGCGCTCCGCCATCCTGTCGAGCCCCGCGGCGTGGGCCGCCTCCAAGGCTTTCTTGTTGTCGGTGTCGCTCATGCGCCCCTCCCTGGATCACTAATTTTTGGTAAGCGATGAAGCCATTCGGCCTCGGCGCTTGTCAAGCGAGGGCGAAGCGCGCGGCGTAGGCCCCTGCCATAACGAGCCACCGGTCGAGCAGCCTGCCGCGGCCGCCATAGGGCAGCGCCTCGCACGCCTCGAGCCGCAGGCCCGCACCCCGCGCCATTCCGGCGATCGCCCGGGGCGTCAGATGGTTGAGCGGCACATCGTATCGCGGCCCGAACCAGCGCGACCGCAGAACGCCCGGGTTGCAGGGGTGGGGCATGATCACGACGAGGCGGCCCTCCCCATCCAACAGGCCCGCAGCCGTAGTGAGCGCCGCCGCCTGGTCCGGCGCGTGTTCCAGCGATCCGACGAACATCGCGAGACGGAACCGCCCCAATACCTCGGCCGATGCGGCCGCGCTGTCGCCGACATGAAAGACGAGGTTCGTTTCGTCACCGAGAGCGGCCGTATTCTCGAGCGCCTGCGCCACCATCGCCGGAGAGATGTCGAGGCCGACACCGCTTTCGATATGGTCCGCCAAATCGATGAGCTGCCACCCGGTGCCGCATCCCAAATCTATGACGCGCGGCCGGCCCAGCGCGGCGCATAGTCGGCGCAGATAGGCGGCGCGGGCGGCGAATTCCGCAGCCCGGCCGGAGTGCGGGCCGTGCGCCGCATCCCAGCCCGGCGCGTGGCGGTCGAAGAAGGCGGCGATGGTGCCGTGGGGTTTCGGCGGATCGCTCAATCAGGGCTGATCGACGCCGGTCCGCTGAGCAGTAGCCGGATCAGGCCGGATTGCCGTTCGGTCGTCGTCTTGGAGAAGATCAGTTTTACGTGGGTCCGCACGGTGTGCTGGCTGACCGACAATTCACCGGCCGCGTCGGCGATACCCTGCATGCCCCGGAACGCGCCCGTATCCTGGTCGTAGACCGGCA
>CAJWOT010000200.1 GCA_913044215.1 uncultured Rhodospirillaceae bacterium
CATCGACCATGGACGCCGCCGCGACCAGGATTTGCCCATGCTCCGTCTGCAATGTTTCTGCTTCCCGCAAGGCGGGATAGACCAGGGCCAAGGACGTCGTCGACAGAAAAATGCACAGCAGTGCCGATGCCAACAAGGAAAGGTCGAACACCCAGTGGGCGAGCGCAAACACCCCGGCCGCCGACAACTGTAACGCCATGAAGCCACAGAACTCGGGGATGCCGCCGTGGCGGCACGCCTCCAACGCGGCCAGACACTGCCCGGGATCGGCCAATTTCTCTATCCTGACGGTGATCCACGCTACGGCGCCTTGATCGAAGCGCTCGACCGGAAAGGATTCGACAATGAATCACGTCAAACCGCGGAATCGCTTGCCAAGGCGGCGATCGACCTGACAGATCTCGCCCCCAACATTGATTTTGGATTGGCCACCGTGCAGCGTACGATTGGTCTCCCGACAATCGCGCCATTGGCGATCTTCGCGGTCGGCCGTTGTGTCGGGTGGATTGCACACGCGCAGGAACAGTACGAAAATCCCGACCTCATCCGGCCTCGGGCGCGGTATGTCGGCGAAAGCCCGCAACCGGCGCCCGCAACTTCGAAGTGACAGGACACAACAATGGTTAACGTGGAACGGCTTTGCGACGGCCCGATCGTCGGCCCCGAAACACACCCCTCGATCGGCGACAATATCCAAGGCCCCTCGTTAATTCGCGTCCCGGACTGGGTCGAAAATCCGCTCGGCCGCTACTACCTCTATTTCGCCGATCACAAAGGGACCTATATCCGGCTCGCCTATGCCGACGCGCTGACAGGCCCCTGGCAGGTGCATGCGCCCGGCAGTCTGCATCTCAAGGACTCACTGTTCCCAACCGAACCGCCCCCCGTCCCCGCCGACGGTGGTGCTGCGGCAATGGCGAGCAGCCGCGCCTCCATGCCGGGCAAACGGTCGCACGACTTCACCGTCGAGGCGACGACCACGCACATCGCCTCGCCCGATGTTCACGTGAACGCCAAAGAGCGCAAGATCGTGATGTATTTCCACGGGCTGGAGGCATTCGCGAAACAGGCGACGCGGGTCGCCGTGTCCGACGATGGGATCGATTTCACGGCCAAGCCGGAGATACTCGGCCGCACCTACTTCCGCGTCTTTCATCGACCGGATGCGGTCTATGCTATGGCGATGCCGGGACAGTTCTACCGGTCGCGCGATGGCCATACCGGGTTCGAGGAAGGGCCGCGCCTGTTCAATCCGGATATGCGCCATGCCGCCCTGCTGCAGCGCGGCGATACGATGCATGTGTTTTGGACCCAGGTCGGTCACGCACCGGAGAGCATATTGCTGAGCTCAATCGATCTCTCCGGCGATTGGAGCACCTGGCAGGACGGTGCCCCTGTCGAAATCCTGCGGCCGGAGTTTCCCTGGGAGGGCGCCGACGCGCCGATCGAGCCGTCGATCCGCAGCACGGCCTATGGCCATGTCAATCAGTTGCGCGACCCGGCGATCTATGAAGAAGACGGCAAAGTCTTTCTGCTTTATGCCGTCGCCGGCGAAAGCGGCATCGCCCTGGCGCAAGTTCATTTGGAAGAGTGACCATGAGGAAAAATCAATGATGAAGGTCTATTTCGCTCAGCGTTCGCGCGCTGTTCGCACGGTCTGGCTGTTGGAGGAGATCGGAAAACCTTACGAGTTGGAGCGGTTCACGCTGGGGCAAAAGGAGATGCGCGCGCCCGAATACACCAAGATCAACCCGAACGGCCGCGTGCCAACCTTGATCGACGGCGACACGACCATCACGGAAAGTACGGCAATTGCGCAGTATTTGGCGGCCAAGTACGCGCCTGAGCTGGCTCCCGGGCCGGATGACGGAAACTTTGCGACCTATCTGCAATGGCTCAACTATGCGGAAGGCATGATCATGCCGCCGATCAACAACTATGTGGTGGAAACGATCCTGCTGCCGCCGGAGCGCCGCAACGAGGAGATCGCGGCACGGTCGTTGAAGCTGCTCAATCGGACGCTGGGCGCCGCGGAAATGCATATGGAAGGGCGCGACTATCTCGCCGGCGACTTCACCATCGCGGACACGATTACCGGCCACGCCATCATTATGTCCCGCCGGCTCGGGGCCGATTTCAGCGCCAGCCCAAACCTCAACGCCTATGCCGATCGGCTTGAAGCGCGTGAAGCGTTCAAGGCAGCCGAGGCGGCGTGACGGTCGATACGTCGGGCTAGAACCCAGATTTCGTATATCGCAAAGTCCGTCGACGGGTCAGGCGACCCGTTGGGTCCGGCTATCCGTGATAGAAGGTGCGGCCGCTGTCCCGCATCCATAGGCGGACCAGATGCCGCTGCCGCTCCGGTTCCGGGTAGTCCTCAAACCCCGTACGGCAATGTCCGCAGCGGCGGTTATCGAGCAGTTGAATCT
The DNA here is from genome assembly GCA_913044215.1 of uncultured Rhodospirillaceae bacterium. Taxonomy (GTDB): domain Bacteria; phylum Pseudomonadota; class Alphaproteobacteria; order UBA8366. The sequence continues at coordinate 2,430 of CAJWOT010000200.1, forward strand.
GGCCGGGTTCGAAGTAGAAATCCTTCCACATCGCCGGCTCGTTGAGGATCGCTTCGAAGGCGTCTAAGGCCGCCTTCCCTTCCGGGTCGAGTTCCTTGCCCTCCAGTTCATAGCCATAGACGACCTGGCGATAGGACAGGCGTGCGACCAACTCACCATCGTGGTTCTCGAACATCGGATGGTAAGTGGTCATAACGTCGTCGGGCGCGTGTTCCCGTTGGCGATCGAAATAGAAGGGCTCGTACAGTCGCCACAACAGGTCGGGATGGCGCTTCCGCATCTCGTTATGAGCCGCCGCGAAACTGATCAGACGACTGATGCCCCCGGACTTTGCAGTCTGCAGGCAGAACAAGCCGAGAAAATGCGGCGCGCAAAGATTGTAGCTGTTGTCGGTATGAAAGTTCTGCCGAACATTGGTGACGTCCGGCCGCACGCCGTTGCCCGGCGGCTTTCCCTTGTCGCGGACATCGTAGATCATCTTGCCGTCCCAGCTCTGTGCGACCGGCCTGGAAATCATCGATGACAGCAGCCAATAGAGCATGACCGCCTCGTCGCGGGTGTACCGGTCCATCGGTAGTCGGTCGACGATGACAAATCCAAGACCCTGGCGAATTTCCCGATCCACCGTCGCCATCGTGGCGCTGCAGGCCGGCATGTCGAACAGATCCGGTGTCATCATCAGCGTGGGAAGCGGATTGGCGCGCACCTCCGCAACAACGGCATCCAGTTCGTCGAGGCAAGATTGGTCGAGGCGGACCACGCCGTCTTCCGCACCGAGCGTGGCACCGCGCCACGCAATGGGTCCGGCGAAGTCGCGATCGATAACGGCCGCACCCTGATGGGCATATTCAGACATGTCACGATACTAGCAACGTCCAATAGCAGTGCAACCCTTGCCCAAGGGAGCTGTCCGCTCCAACATCGTCACGAACCGAAATGGAGGAAATGCAGAATGGAACCAGGTAAAAGGCTCAGCGACAAAGTCGCCATCATCTCCGGCGGTGCCTCGGGCATTGGCGCGGAAACCGCCCGGACGTTCGGCATGCATGGCGCTTCGGTCGTGGTCTGCGACGTCAACGATGCCGCCGGCGAAGCGGTCGTATCGGCGATTGAGAGCAATGGCGGGACGGCCATCTACCGGCCGCTCGACGTGACAGACGAAGCGGGATGGAACGCGCTCGTCGCGGAAACAGAAGCAAAGTTCGGCAAGGTCAATGTGCTGACCAACATCGCAGGCGTATCTGGCCGAGACCCGAAGCAGAACATTCAGATCACTCAGACCGCCGGCGGTCTTCTGGAAGATCAGACCCTCGAAACCTGGAACCGCATCATGGAAGTGAATGCGACCGGTACATTTCTCGGTACCAAGGCGGTATTGGCACCGATGCGCCGGGCGGGCGGCGGGTCGATCGTCAACATCTCCTCGATCTGCGGCATCGTCGGTTCTCATGCCAACGGCGCCTATCACGCTTCTAAGGGCGCCGTGCGCATATTCTCCAAGTCGGTCGCCATCCAGTACGCTGCGAACAAGATCCGCGTTAACTCGATCCATCCCGGTTTCGTCGACACGCCGATGACCGCACCGGGCCATGCCAACCCGGAGATTGTCGAACAGCGCATGGCGGCGACGCCACTAGGGCGGTTCGGCGAGCCTGAAGACATCGCTATGGGTTGCCTCTATCTCGCCTCAGACGAATCGTCCTGGGTCACCGGTTCGGAACTGGTAATCGATGGCGGCATGACAGCAAATTAGGAGACATCTGATGGGCACAATCGAACGCTACTTGTTGCAAGATGAAATGGAGCCAGTCAGTCACTACTGCCATGCGGTCCGGTCGGGCGACCGGGTCTGGATTTCTGGGACTGTCGGTGTTCTTCCCGACGGTTCCATCCCGGACAATACGTCTGAACAGTTTCAGGTTGCGATCGACAGCCTAGACCGTTGCCTGCGCGCCGCCGGCGGTCGCCCGGAACATATCGTCAAAGTGACGGTCCTGCTAACCGACATCGGCGACCGAGCCGCGATCAACCCTATCCGCCAACGCTACTTCGGTGATCACCGGCCGGCATCGACGCTTTACGAGGTGTCCGCCTTAGTCACGCCGGAGATGAAGGTGGAAATCGAAGCCGAAGCAGTGATTACGGACTGAGCACTCGCCGCGCCCAACTTGCTGTGGCTAAAGCAGTGCTTGGCGTGTGGTTTCCCGATAGCAGTGAATCAGGAACGCCCATTGCTCGGCCTGGGCTTTTCAGCCCAATCAACAAGGGTCTGCTCGTATTGCTGTGCTGTCAGATGGACTTCCCATTTGGTGCTCTGCTGCGCCTATCAGCTCGAGCCAAGTACTCGCGGAGATCACTGAAGTATTTAACCTACCTCGGCAGATAGAGGTCCGGCATACCTTCGGGCTTGCTTCTTTAATACGAACAAGAACTTCGTTGCATAGGTAATGCGTATATAAGGATCTTCGCAATGAGCACTTCTTAACGGATCGAAAAATCCATCGGATTCATGGGCCTTTTTTTCAACCACTCAGACCTACAGGCGAACAGAGCAAATAGGTAAGCGTCTTTCGCTTCAGCAAATGTGACGGAAACCGCGGAGTTTCGGCCCCAGCCGATATTGCAATCCAACTATCGAACAATCCATTCGTTCGCGACTTATCGAATAGGATGCGACCCCCGCCATAAAGACAAACGCCTTCAGCTTATCGATACAATCTTCGAAAAAGCATCCACACCGTTTTGATCAAACATGAAGATAAAAAACATGAGGCCCCTCGCCTTCTGATACACCGATGCATATACGCATCGGCTTACCGAACCCGCATCCTGCATATCATATAGCGCCATAATCGCTTCCCTACCGTCACTCGCCATTGACGTCGACAATCGTGCGGAAATCAGGCGCGTAAATAGTCGTAAACCTCTATCGTGCCGATATAAGTCATCTCGCCAGCGACCCAGACAATGACGGCAAGTCCGATATAACCGATCCATTGATATCGGTTGAGCATCCGGGCCACCAAATTCGCGCCAATAGCCATCAAAACAATGGATAGGACCAGACCGAACACCAGCATCTGGACGTTATCCTTCGCAGCGCCGGCGACACCAAGCACGTTGTCCAGCGACATGGAAACATCAGCGACAATGATAGTCAGCATGGCACGGATAAACATCGGAGACAGAAGGCTAGTCTCTTCGGCGCCCTCGGCATCGCTGGCTGCAGTAACATCTTCCGAGCCAACCTCATCTTCACCATCAGACCGCAGGTCTTTCCATAGCTGATAGCAGACAACAAAGAGCAGTAGGCCACCAACCAGCTTTAATCCAGTAATGGTGAGCAAATAAACGGTCAGTGCCGCGAGAACGACCCGCAATACAACTGCCAGCGCGATTCCCCAAACTATCGCCTTCCGTCTCAGCGCGGGCGGCAGTGAGGCCGCCGCCATACCTATAATGATGGCGTTGTCGCCCGACAGCACCAAATCGATAAAAATGACCTGCATAAATGTTGTCAGGTCGAATTGAAGCTCGAAAGGAATGTCCATACAGGACCCAGAGGATAAAATGTAGGTGGGAGGGGTGTAACGATAAGAAGTTGACAGTCCGTTGTACCTTCGAAGATATGCATCGACACAGACCTTGCAAAGGGTGGTTAGATTACTAACCTCTGGCGTCGACGAATGCCAATCTGTTTGCATAGCACCAGGCACAGCTTCCGTAAAAGCCAGCCACGCTTCGAAGGTATCCTGAACCTTGCAATGGCTGTTCGGCATCCCACCCGCAAAACATCGTTTAAATAGATGGCACCTTCACAACCGAAGCGGTTACACGCCAAAACGTAGAACGCCTCTGCGACAACACCTCCGCTGATGCCACAGGGAATGGCCTCGCGCCAAGGTCATTCAGCCAATCGACCCTTGCGCGCGATGAAATCGGGGAAGGCGTCCTCCGCCTTCGCGCCGCGCAGGACATGACGGGTGAAATGTTTCTCGTTATCCCAATGGTCTTTCAGAGATCCTCCCATGTCGTCTAGAAGAAGTTGTTTTATACCCTTAACAGACTCACGATGGTTTCCAGCGATCATGCTGGCGATCTCCATCGTCTTAGCCCGCAATTCCACCCTTGGCACCAGATGGTTCAGCAATCCGATTCGATAGGCCTCTTCCGCCTCTACTACGCGAGCGGTAAAAAGTAGTTCCTTCGCTATCGGCCAACCAACCTGATTGGGCAACGTCCAGGTACTGTTGATGCGGCCATAGGCCGCTGCCAAGAAACGGAACTTGGTATCCTCGCACCCTATTCGTATGTCCAATGAAGAGGACAGTACGGCAGCGCCACCATAGGCGAGACCATTCATCATACCGATCGTAGGCTTTGGACAGGCGCCTATATCATAGCTGATATGAAGGTATTTTTCGTTATGCGCGTCGAGCTCCACCTGTGTGAATTTGCGATCGTTCTCGCGCTGCTCGTGAATATCACCACCCGCAGAAAACGCTCGGTCGCCCGATCCTGTGATAACGATGCAACCAATATCGTCGTTGGCAACATAACCTTGCAACACGTCATGTAGTTCGACCGTCAACTGACGGTTCATCGCGTTCAGCACGTCCGGTCGGTTCATCGTCACAATGCCGACACCATTTTCTTCCGCTGTCAGAATGTGTTCATAACCAATCATTTGCACTCCCCTTACGATATGCTGCCGCGCCGCTGTTTAGGTTTTCAGTCGCACGATATATCAGATGGCGTAACGACCGAAGCACCTGTCTTCGTGGACGTGATCAGCTAAAACCTTCCAGCCATCTGCCTAAAATTTTAAAAATCTAAGATGGCGTGCCTGCGATCACTGAAGGTGATCATGCAGTTCTGAATACTCTCCCAATCTTCTATTTAATTCGCCACTAAACCAATCAGGGCTTTAAATAATATTTCGACACTATTTCTAATAGTTTTCTGAGTCCAACCCGATCGGCAATCGAGGATACAGAAGCGATCGCGAGCCCCATTTTTTTGATGTCCTCCGGCAAATTTGCGCATCTCGACGTAATTATTCGACACGGGCAACTGTCCGGCAGCAACTAATTATGGTACCCGGCAAAATTAATAACGTGCCTGCTATCTACGAACTCTCGCTGGCCTTCTCTTTCAGTCTGGCTTGTTCGTTTTCTGCTCAGCCCGAAGGGACAAGCATGTCATCGGCTGAGGTTAGAATTCACCCTGAACGAATGCCGAGCCGTCTGCTTCACCGGCCATCACCCATTCATTATCTGGAGCGTCACCGGCAACAGTCGTCCGCACCATTGTACGCGGTTGATCATCAGGCCAGCGGTGCCCACGATGCAGCACGCAGCGATTGTCCCAAATGACGATATCACCGACCGCCCATTTATGTTTATGGATACGCGGCGGCTGTGCTCCTTGTTCCGTTAGGTCGGCAAGCAATTTCCGGCTTTCCGCCAGATCTTCACCCAGAATATGGCTCGCATGCCGCCCGACGAACAGGTTCTTACGGCCCGTTGCCGAATGCACACGAACGACGGGATGCTCAACCGGATCCAGATGCGCTAACTCCTTCTTGTTCAGGATCTCCTTACCGCCGAAGGGGGCATGGCTGAAGGCGTAATCGTGCACCGCAATTTTGTCCTCCAGCCAGCCTTTCATGTCATCGTCCAAATCGTCGTAGGCCGCTCGCATATCCGCCCACTCGGTCTCGCCTCCTATGACGGGCACGACGTGCGCCGCCAGGATCGACGCTTTCGCCCCAACCCGTTTGTAGGAACTGTCGCTGTGCCAATAGGTATTGCCGACCAAAAAACGCG
>CAJWOT010000201.1 GCA_913044215.1 uncultured Rhodospirillaceae bacterium
AGACACTGAGCACGGTGATCGGCGGCGGGTTGCTTGTCTGGGCCTTCGTTCTCGTCAACCTCTTCCACTATTGAGGGCAACCTTCCATTAGGATTAGGGCTCCTATCGATTGAAGGCTATGCTCCCTCCGGGCGCGTTTCCCGCCTGACCAGGCTCGACTGCCCCCGGAGGTCCCATGTCGCAAGAGGAATTCACGCCGCGCTTTGCCGTGCCCAGGGGCGCCTGCGATTGCCATTACCATATCTTCGGGCCGCATGAAGACTATCCGCCGAGCGAGGGGACGACCCATCTGATGCCGGACGCGCTGCGGGCGGATCATACAGCCATGCGCGAACGGACCGGTATCGAGCGCATGGTGCTGGTGCAGCCGGGCGGTTACTACCCGAACAATTATCCGATGCTCGACATCCTCGCCGAGGAAGGCGACGCGGCACGCGGCATCGCCGCCTACGATCAGTTCATCGCGGACACTGAAATCCCGCCGCTGCACGAAGCTGGCGTGCGCGGCATGCGCATGAGCCCCGGCCGCAATGTCGACGACGAACGCATCCAGGTCGTCTGGGACCACATCATGTCGCTCGCCCCGCGGTTCGAACCGCATGGCTGGCACCTCCAGTTCCTGCTCTCGGGTCACATGCGCGACCGGCTGCTGCCGATGCTGGCCGACGTACCGGTGCCGGTGGTGATCGACCATCTGGGCCTGTTCCGCCCGGAGCGCATCGACGGCCATGCCGGCTTCGAGGCGCTGCTCAAACTGCTCAAACACGACCATGTCTGGGTGAAAGTGTCGGGCGCCGACCGGGTGACCCGCGACGGCAAGTTCGAGGACGCGATCCCCGTCATGAAAGCCCTGATCGAGGCCGCCCCCGACCGCATGGTCTGGGGCACCGACTGGCCGCACACGGGCGAACGCGAGCCAATCCCCGAGGGCGAAGACACGGTGACCGTGCCCTACGGCGATGTGGACGAGCGAAAGTGTCTCGCGGTGCTGGCCGACGCCTGTCCGGATGAGGCAACGTTCCAGGCGATCCTGGCGGAAAACCCGGCGCGGCTTTACGGGTTTTAGGGGCTGGCGTCCTCAATCATACCCAAAAAACCACCGCGTCCGGCCGGCGTGGATGTTGCGCACCGAATGGACCGCGTCGCGGGGGATGAAGACTTCGTCGCCGGGGCCGGCGGTACAGGTCTCGCCCTCGATCTCCAGTTCCAGTTCCCCTTCGACCACGGTCACCAACTCGTTCGTGCGGTGGACGAAATCGTTCCATTGTTGGCCCGGCGGATCGTTGAAAGTGTGGCAGTCATAGCCGCGGTCGCGCCAGCTCCGCTCCACCGCGTCGCGGTCAACCGGTTGCGGGAATTTCGCTCGGTTCACCATCTCCACCATCGCCAGCCCTTTCGTTTGTCGCGCCGAGGCGCATAATCGTCTCGAACCGGCGCTGGCTCAAGCCTCGCGGCGGCACAACACGAATACGGGGAGATTTCGTCATGGCAGAGCTACGTACCATCACCGAGGGATTGCGTTTTCCCGAAGGGCCGATCGCGATGCCGGACGGCTCGGTCGTGCTGGTCGAGATCGAGGCCGCGCGGCTGACCCGGGTCCAACCGGACGGCTCGAAGGAGACCATCGCGGAGACCGGCGGCGGACCGAACGGGGCCGCCATCGGGCCGGACGGCGCCTGCTACATCTGCAACAATGGCGGCTTCAACTGGGAGGAGACGCCGGAGCGGCTGCGCCCGGTCGGCCAGGGCGACAATTACAGCGGCGGCCGCATCGAGCGGGTCGACATGGACACCGGCGAAGTCACGGTCCTCTACACCCATTGCGGCTACAACCCACTGAAGGGGCCGAACGACATCGTCTTCGACCAGCATGGCGGTTTCTACTTCACCGATCTGGGTAAGGTGCGCGACCGCGACATGGACCGGGGCGGCCTCTACTACGCCCTGCCGGACGGCAGCAGCATCACGGAAGTGGCGTTTCCGATCATCACGCCGAACGGCGTCGGCCTTTCGCCGGACGACAGTACCGTATATGTCGCGGAAACGGAGACCAGCCGGCTGTGGTCCTATGAAGTGACGGCGCCGGGCCAGCTCAAGACCGAGCCCTTCCCCTCGGTCAATGGCGGCAAGCTGGTCGCCGGGCTGCCGGGCTATCAGCGCTTCGATTCCATGGCGCTCGACAGCGCCGGCAATATCTGCGTCGGTACGCTGATCCGCGGGGGCGTCACGGTGATCTCCTCGGACGGGCAGGATATCGAGCACATCCCGACGCCGGACATGTTCTGCACCAATATCTGTTTCGGCGGACCGGACCTGCAGACGGCCTATCTGACGCAGAGCTTTACCGGTAAACTAATCGCCCTCGACTGGCCGCGCCCGGGCCTGCCGCTGCATTTTCTAAACAAGTGAGGGGTGTGCAGGCGTACGATAGAGGCTCACCTTCCGTGTCGTCCCGCACTTGATGCGGGACCCAGGCTGCGCCGACGCAGGCCAATCTCTTAACAGTGGGAAGGATCACGGCTGGGCCCCCGCTCTGCGGCCAGAGTGACACGTTGGTGGTGCTACACCGGGTGCGAAACCATCATCCGAATTTGCTTCCCCCGCCGCCGTGAAGGATTAGGATTAGCGTTCGTTTCATAACGGCAATCCGTAGAGACCCGCAATGGCCGAGATCAAGGACCCCATCGCGTTCGAGCTGTTCAAGAACACGATCTTCTCCATCGCCGACGAGATGGCGCTAACCATCTGCCGCACGACCTATTCCGGAGTGCTGCGCGACAACATGGATTTTTCCACCGCCTTTGCCGACGCGGATGGCAAGCTGGTCGCCCAGGGCCTGACCTTGCCGGGGCATCTCGGCTCGATCCCGGATGCGCTGGACGTGGTCGTGGACCGCTTCGGGACGGAGATGAAGCCGGGTGACATGTACATCATGAACGACCCGTTCGACGGCGGCATGCACCTGCCGGACATCTTCATCTTTAAGCCGATCTTCGTCGGGGATCGGCGGCTCGCCTTTGCCGCGACGATCTGCCATCACGCCGATGTCGGCGGCCGGGTGCCCGGCTCGAATGCCAGCGACTCAACCGAGATCTACCAGGAAGGGCTGCGCATCCCGCCACTGAAGCTGTACGACCAGGGCGTGCGTAACGACACCATGTGGTCGATCATCGAGAAGAACGTCCGCATACCGGTCCAGGTGTTTGGCGACCTGCGCGCGCAACTCGCCGCCTGTCACATCGCGGAGAAGCAGTTCCTAGAACTGGTCGGTGATTACGGCGAGGAAACGGTCGAAATCTACATGGCGGAGATCATTGACTATGCCGAACGGCTAACCCGTGCCGCCGTCGCGGACCTGCCGGACGGCACGGTCAGCTTCGAAGACTGGATCGACGATGACGGCATCGATACCGACCAGACGATCCGCCTGTTCGTGACCATCACGAAGCAGGGCGACAGCATGAATTTCGACTGGACCGGCTCCTCGGAACAGGTCAAGGGTGCGATCAACAACACGCTCAGCTACACCAAGGCGGCCTCCTACACGGCGGTGCGGTCGATCCTGCCGGACGGTATCCCGAACAATGAAGGCGTCTTCCGCGCCATCGGCGTCGAAGCGCCCTCCGGTACCATCGCGAACGCCGTTCTGCCGGCGGCCTGCGCCGCGCGCGGTCTGACCGGGTTCCGCATGGTCGACTGCGCGTTCGGGGCACTGGCGCTGCTGACGCCGGACAAGGTCGGCGCGGCGTCCGACGGCGGCAATACCGGCGTGTCTATCGGCGGCTACGACGCGAACCGCAAGCCCTACATCTTCGTCGACTTCGCCTGCGGCACCTGGGGCGGGCGGCCCTGGGCGGACGGTCTGCAGGGCAATTCCAACATCTTCGCCAACATGGCCTCGCAGTCGGTCGAGGTGATCGAGGCCGAGCAGCCGATCGAGATCCTGGCCTACGAGTTCCTGACCGACCGGGCCGGCGCGGGGCAGTATCGCGGCGGCGCCCCCTATCGCCGCGATTACCGTTTCCTAGAGAAGGAGGCCATCCTACAGGTACGGTCCGACCGGCGGGCGGTGCGTCCTTACGGCCTGTATGGCGGCCGCGCGGGCAAACCTTCGATGAACTATCTCAACCCCAACGGCAACAACCAGGTACTGACCACCAAACCGACCATGAACATTTCCCATGGGGACGTGTTCCGGCACGAACTGGCGGGCGGTGGCGGCTGGGGCGACCCCTATAAACGCGACCCGGATGCCGTACTCCAGGACGTGCGCAACGAGTTGGTCACCGCCGACGCCGCGCGCGAGGAATACGGCGTGGTCGTAGACACCGAAGGCTGGACGGTCGATATGGCCGCCACTGAGGCGTTGCGTGCCGAACGCGGCGACATCGAGCTTGAGACCGTGATCTGGGACTGACGTAATATGAGCCAATTCAGAGTCGGCGTCGATATCGGCGGCACTTTCACCGACATCGTTTTCCTGGGCGCGGACGGCAAGGTCGTGACCAAGAAGGTGTCCTCCACGGTAGACGATTACGCACGCGCGATCGTCGATGGGTTGGCCGAGGTCTATGAGGAGCAGCAGCTGGCCGGGGCCGATATCGCCGAACTGCTGCACGGCACCACGGTCGGATCGAACGCTATTCTGGAGGCTAAGGGCGCACGGACCGGGTTGATCACCACCGAAGGGTTCCGCGACATCCTGGAGATCCGCACCCTGCGCATGCCGCGGCTCTACGATCTGCAGTGGGAAAAGCCCATGCCGCTGATCGAACGCTATCTGCGCCGCACGGTGAAGGAGCGGGTCGATTCCGAGGGCAATGTGAAGGACGCGCTGGACCCGGCGGAAGCGGAGCGGGTCGTGCAGACCCTGCTGGACGAAAAGGTCGAGGCGATCGCCGTCTGCCTGCTGAACGCCTACGCCAACCCGGTGCATGAGCGAGCGATCGCGGAGATCATCCGTGCCAAGGCGCCGGACCTGCCCTTCTGCATCAGCTTCGATGTGCTGCCGGAGATGAAGGAGTACGAGCGCACTTCGACCACGGTGATCAACACCTACATCATGCCGATCGTGAAGGGCTATCTGGAGTCGCTGCGCCGCGAACTGGATTCTAGCGGCACGGCGGCCCCGCTGTTGCTGATGCAGTCGAATGGCGGGCTAATGACGTCCGAGGCCGCAACCCGTTTGCCGGCCAATATCGTCGAATCCGGCCCGGCCGGCGGCGTGGTCGGCGCACAGGCCCTTTCGCGCAAGCTCGACATGCCGGATCTGATCACCTTCGACATGGGCGGCACAACCGCGAAGGCATCGCTGATCGAAAAGACCGAGGTGACGCGGTCGCTGGAATACCAGGTCGGCGGCGGCATTATGATCGGCTCTCGCCTGATGACCGGCGGCGGCTACACGCTCAAGGTTCCAGCCATCGATCTGGCCGAGGTCGGCGCGGGCGGCGGTTCGATCATCACCATCGATGCCGGCGGTTCGATGCAGGTTGGACCGCAGAGCGCCGGCGCCTTCCCTGGCCCGGTCTGCTACGACCAGGGTGGCACGGAGCCGACCGTCACGGACGCCAATGTGGTGCTCGGCTACATCAATCCGACCCATCTGGTCGGCGGGGCGCTCACCCTCAACCCGGAAAAGAGCCGGCAGGTGCTGGAAGAGAAGGTCGCGAAGCCGGTCGGACTCGAGGTAGCACATGCCGCCTACGGCGCGCATCAGATCGCGGCCTCAAACATGATCCGTGCCATCAAGGCGGTCTCCAGCGAACGCGGCCGGGACCCGCGCCGTTACGCCATGCTGGCCTTCGGCGGCAACGGACCACTGTTCGCGGCTGGGATGGCCAAGGCGCTGCGCATGACCCGCATCGTCATCCCGCCTTCGCCCGGCCTGTTCTCCTCCTTCGGACTGCTCTACGCCGATGTGGAACACCATTATTCGCGCACCGTACGGCGGGTGCTGCGCGATAGCGATCCGGCGCTGCTCAACGCCGCCTGGCAGGAGCTGGAAGATCAAGCGCGCGAACAGCTCGCGGTGGACGGATTCAGCGATGGGCAGATGCGGTTCCGGCGCGCCGCCAACATGCACTACAAGGGTCAAATTTTCGAGCTGACCGTACCGGCGCCGGACGGCGTGATCGATGCGGCCGCGGTGGCGACCTTGGAAGAGGCCTTCGGGCAGGAGCACGAAGTAACCTACGGCCACCGCGCCGGGCCGGAAGAACCGGTTGAACTGGTCAACGCCATGGTCGTCGGGCAAGGCATCCCGCACCGGCCCCGGGTTCCCGACCGGCTGATCAACGAAGCGGCCGTCGGTGACAAACTACCGCCGCGTCAGGCCTATTTCGGACCGGAAGCGGGCTGGATCGAAACGCCCGTAATCCGTCGCGCCGATCTCACCTCGGCGCATATCGGCCCCTGCATCGTCGAGGAATACGATGCAACTTGCCTGGTGCCACCGGAAGCAACCGCATCCCTCGACAGCTACGGCAATATCGTCATCAAGCTCAAAGACTGATCCAGGATTACGTATTTTATGCCCTACAAGACATTCGGGTTTACCGAAGAACAGATACTCATGCGCGACAGCGTACTCGGTTTGCTGGAACGTGTGCTGCCGCCGGAGAAGATCTCCGCGCAGGACAAAGCCTCGGAGTACCCGCATGAGAGTTTCAAAGCACTGGCCGATGCCGGCTGGCTGACCCTGCCCTTCGACGAGGCCTATGGCGGGATGGGCGCGGGCTACAAGGATTTCGCCGTCTTCATCGAGGCGCTGGGCTACCATTATCCGGGCATCCGCACCGCTTACATGACCACCGTCGTCTATGGCGGGCTGTACATTCAGAATCTCGGCAGCGAGGCGCTGAAACAGGAATTCCTGCCACCGATCATGAAAGGCGAGCGGCGCATGGCCGTCGCCATGACTGAACCGCAGAGCGGCTCCGATGTCGCCGGCATCCGGCTGCGCGCGACACGGGATGGCGACGGGTACGTACTGAACGGCCAGAAGGTCTACATCACCAACGCGCATGAATCCGACTATCTCGTTGTCGCGGTGAAAACGGATCCGGAGGCGGGGCGAAAAGGCATAAGCCTCGTCATCGTCGATACGACCGACCCGGGCTTCGAAGCGCGGCCGATGGATCCTCTGGGCAGTCGCTCCACGTTGCTGAACGAGGTGTTCTTCGACGACGTCCGGGTGCCGGCCTCACGATTGCTGGGCGAAGAGAATGGCGGCTGGAAGGGGCTGATGCAGGGCCTCAACCTGGAACGCATCCTGATCGCCGCGGCGGCGTCCGGCCAGTGCCTCAAGATCATCGAAATCGCCAAGCAGTTCGTCGAGGACCGCAAGGCCTTCGGCAAACGCATCGCCGACTTCCAGGCCGTCGCCCACAAGTTCGCCGAAATGGCGATGATGACCGAGACGGCGCGCCTGCACACCTACAGCACGGCGGAGATGCTCGACGCCGGCGAGGACGCGATCCAGGAAACCGCGATGGCCAAGGTCGTCGCGACGGAGAACAACTTCAAGGTCGCCGATCTAGGCGTCCACATCATGGGCGCCGCAGGCTACGTGCAGGGCGACATGCAGCGCCTGTTCCGCGACGCGCGGCTGGGGACCATCGGCGGCGGCACCAGCGACATATTGCGCAACGTCATCGCCCAGCGGATGGAACTGTAGGCTGGCGATGCGCCGCGCAATCCTTCTGGCGCTGATGGGGTTCGCATTCGCAACAACGACCGCAACCGCGCAAATAAAGGATCACGCCAAGGTCTGTTTCGCCGGCACCGGCAAGTTCGAACTCGATATCAGCTTCTGCAGTCTGGCGATCCAATCCAAGCAGCATCAGGGGCCCAGCCTTGCCACCCTTTACGCCCATCGCGGCCGAGCAAAGTCGGAGCTCGGCGACCTCGAAGGTGCGGTCGAAGACTTCGGCACCGCGCTCGCGCACAACCCGGCGTCCGCCCTCGCCCTGAATGAGCGCGGCCGGGCGCGGCACAAGGCCGGTCATAACGCATATGCGATCACAGACTACGACGCGGCCCTCGCGCTCAACCCCAACTTCGGCAATACATACCGCAACCGGGGCGCAACGCACATTCATTTGGGCGAGCTGTCGCGCGCGATCACGAATTTCGAA
>CAJWOT010000202.1 GCA_913044215.1 uncultured Rhodospirillaceae bacterium
TCGCGGAACCATCGTCGATTGCGGGGACGCGCCGATCGATGCGGCGTCCGTCGAACGCACGACCGAAGCCATCGCGGCGATGACGGAAGCCATCCGCGCCCGGGGTGCCATCCCCCTCGCTCTCGGCGGCGATCACTACAATAGTTTCCCGGCCTGCCTGGGCTATGCGCGCGGCCTGGCCAAACGGCATCCGGACCGCCAGTTCGGCTATATACAGATCGACGGTCATCTGGATTTCGCCGACCGGCTGGGCGCCTGGGGCACGCACAATCATGCGACGAACGGGCGGCGGAATTCCGAGTTGCCGAACATCGAACGGTCCAACATGGTCTGGATCGGAATCACCGGATGGGTAGATGGCGATGAGCTGGCGCTGATTGAGGAGATGGGCGGATTGATTTTCTCCTCCGGCGACGTTCACGAGATCGGCGCGGAAGAGGTCGCCCGCCGCGCCGTCGCGCACGCGACCCGCGGATGCGAAAGCCTTTACCTGTCGATCGATATCGACGCGATGGATGCCGGTTTTCTGCCGGGTACCGGATCGATCGTGCCAAGCGGCATTACCCCGCGCCAGTACTGCCAAATTCTCGACGTCATCGCGACGCAGAAAGTCGATGGCATAGATATCGCCGAAGTGGCGCCTGCCCTCGATCCGTCAGGGCGGACCGAGCGAATATCGGCCCATTTGTTGTATCGCGTTATGCGCAACCATCTGCTCGTGCCTGTCGCCGAAGATAGCCGCTAAAGGCGGATGGCCGCGCCAGGCTCATCCGACCTTGCAAACCGATTACGCTGAGCCGCCGGGAAGGCTCACGGACCGGCAGTGCCTAGACACGGCCCGTCCAACCCGGCCTGCCGCCGCCCGCCTAGCGTTGATCCGGCACCGGGGTCGGCACGGGTTCGCCTGCAAAATGCGCGCGCAGATTGGCGAGCACCAGATCGGCCATGGCCCGGCGCGTCTCATGCGTCGAGCTGGCGATGTGCGGGGTCATAACAATGTTCTCGGTCGCCATCAGCGCCTCCGGCGCGTTCGGCTCGTCGCGGAAGACGTCGACCGCGGCACCCGCGATACGCTTGTCCTGCAATGCCGCGACCAGCGCATCCTCGTCGACGATGGTGCCGCGCGCGACATTGACCAGGAAGCCCTTCGGGCCCAGCGCGTCGAACACCTCGGCGTTGATTAGGTTGCGGGTCGACTCGCCGCCCTGGCAGGAGACGAACAGGATGTCGCTGTCCTCGGCCAGGGAGAGCAGATCCGGATAGCGCCGGTAGGGCACGTCCTTTTCGACGATGTCGTGGAAACCGATATCGAGACCGAAACCCTCCGCCCGTTTCGCCAGCGCGCTGCCGACGCGGCCGAGCCCGACGATGCCGAGTTTCTTGCCGCGCACATTGGTGCCGAGATCCATGCGCGCCTGTTTCCACTTGCCGGCGCGCAGATGGCGTTCGGCCTCCGCGATGCGGCGCGGCGCCATGATGATGAAGGCCATGCCGAGATCGGCGACATCGTCGGTCAGCACGTCCGGCGTGTGTGTCACGATCACGCCGCGTTTCTGCGCCGCGACCACGTCGGTCGCGTCGAAGCCGACACTGAAGGAGGAGATGATCTCGAGATTTTCCAGCCGATTGATCAATTCCGCGTCCGGGCCCTTCATGCCGCCGGCGACGATGCCGCGGATGCGCGGGCCGACCTCGGCCAGCAGCGCTTCCGGATCGTCCGCGTTGAACAGATCGTGCAGGACGTATTCCTTCTCCAGATCCGCGCGCAGGAAGGGCGGGAAGAAGGCGACGAGCAGCAGTTCCGCGCTATTCTTGGGATCCGCCGCCATCAGCCGCGCCCGATGAACGGCATCTTGGTCGCCATGATCGTCATGAACTGGATGTTCGACTCGAGCGGCAATTCCGCGATCTGGACGACAGCGTCGGCGACATGCTGCACGTCCATGCGCGGCTCGGCTTCAACGGTGCCGTTCGCCTGCGGTACGCCCTGGGTCATGCGTTCGGTCATCGGCGTGACCGCATTGCCGATATCGATCTGGCTGGTCGCGATATCGTATTTGCGGCCGTCCAGCGCCATCGCCTTGGTCAGGCCGGTCACCGCATGCTTGGTCGAGGTGTAGGGCGCCGAGTTCGGCCGCGGCGCGTGCGCCGAGATCGAGCCGTTATTGATGATGCGCCCGCCCTGCGGCGACTGATCCTTCATGATGCGGAAGGCCTCCTGGCTGCACAGGAAGGTGCCGGTCAAATTGGCATCAACCACGCCCTGCCACTGTTCGACGGTCAGATCCTCGAAATTGACCGGCGGCGCGCCCGTGCCGGCATTGTTGAACAGCACGTCGAGCCGGCCGTATTTACCTTTTACCTGCGCGAACAGGTTGGCGACCGAGGCCGCGTCGCCCACATCGGTCGGCACCGCCAGCGCGCGGCTGCCGTCCGCACCTGCCTCGGCGATCGATTCCGCGAGCGCATCCTCGCGCCGTCCCGCGAGGCCGACCGAATAGCCCGCCTTCAAAAGTGCGATCGCGCTGTAACGCCCGATACCGCTGCCCGCGCCCGTGACGATCGCGACCCTGCCATTGTCTGCCATGTTGAACTCCTTCCTGCTGTACCCGTCTTCGAACGCGCCGCCGTCCCCCCCATCCTAACTTTCCCCCTCATGGGGGAAGGGACAAACACTTTACTGTAAGCCTGCTCTTTCCTCCCCCTTGAGGGCGGAGGACCGAGGTGGGGGGGGTGGACGGCGATATCGCTAGAAAACTTTAAAAGACCGGCTTCGTGTCCGCACAGGACGGACGTTCCATTATCTTGTCGTACCAGGCGCCGAGCGCCGGGCGACCGTCGCGCCAGTCACCGGGATGGCGCCAGTCGGCATAGCCGAGACAGGCGACGACCGACAGATGCGCCATATTTAAATCGTCGACGAAACCCGCCACGTGGGCTTCCAGCGCATCGTAGCAGCGGGCCGAACGCGCCGCCTCGCTCTCCAGATAGCCGGGCGACTGCTCGCTGGCGTCGCGACGGTTTTCGCGCGCCCGATAGAACTGCGATTCCATCAGCAGGCCGGCAAGCCCTTCCAGCGCCATCGCCTCTTCGCGCGCCTTGCCGGCGGCGGGATAAAGCTTGCCGCCGGAAAGCTCATCCAAACAGTTCAGGATGATCAAGGTTTCGCAGATGAAAACGCCATTGTCGGTCAAGAGACCCGGCACCTTGCCGCCCGGCCCGTATTGCCGCAGCACGTGGTCGTCGGTACCCAGCGGTCCGCAATCCTCTACTTCTACCTTGTCGGTCAGCCCGTATTCGATCACCGCCATATGCGGCCGCCGCGCGTAGGGCGAATTGCCAGTGTAATAAAGTTTCATCTGCGAATCTCCCTTGAAAATTGGTTATGCCTGAGCCCGGCACCCTGGTTGCCGCGACTTTATCAGCCGGGCTAGGTGCGGGAAACCGATGCATGATCCCGGTTGCAAATTGTGCTAAAATTCGACGCGATGACTGACATGCTGGAAAAAGCACTGGCCAAGGTAAAAGATTGGCCCGAAGGTCGGCAAGACGATGCAGCACGCCTGCTATTGGCCATGCATGATCAGAATCATGCGCAGTACGGATTGACCGATGAACAGATCGCACAAGTCGTACGGAGCAAAGCGCAGGCTGATTCCGGCGATTTCGCGAGCGACGCCGATGTCGACGCCTTCTTTGTCCAACGCGACGCATGAGAATTCGGTATACGCGCGCGGCACTCGAAGACCTGATCAACATTCACGAACACATAGGCCGGGAGGATCCAATTGCGGCGGACGCGTCGTCGCCTCTCTGCGCGAGTCGGTCGGGCTTCTTGGCTCGTTCCCGAATATCGGACGCACCGGCACCTTCTCCGGCACGAGAGAGTTTGCCGTGTCTCGATATCCCTATGTCATCATCTATCAGGTCGTGCGATCAGAACTGCATGTCTTGAATTTCTTCCACATGGCGCGGGAACGCCGCTAAACTTCGAACGATACGACCAGACGGTCACGCTTTCGAAAGAAGGTCATCATGCAGTTCGGTGTCACCGCGACGCGGATCGACGATATCGGGTTTTTCAAGCACGCGGAGAATCTCGGCTTCGACTTTGCCTGGATCACCGACAGCCCGCTGCTGCGCTCCAACCCCTGGGCGGTGATGGCGCTGGCGGCGCAGCAGACGCAGAAGATCCGGCTCGGCACCGGGCTGGAGATTGGCGGGCTGCGGCTGGCGCCGGTGACGGCGAACGGCATCGCCACGATCAACCGGCTGGCTCCCGGCCGCACCTTCCTGGGGGTCGGCACCGGCAATACGGCGATGCGCACCATGGGCCAGCCGCCGATGAAGGTGGCCGAATTCCGTGAGCATATTCGGGTGGTGCGCGGGCTGCTGGACGGCGAAGAGGTCGACTTCACCCTGAACGGCGTCACCCACCCGATCCGCTTCCAGAACCTGCAGTACAACTACGTCAATGTGGAAGACCGCATCCCGATCCATGTCGGCGGGTTCGGGCCGCGGGCGCAGGCGCTGGCGGGCGAGCTGGGCGACGGGCTGATCACCGGCATCCCGCGCGGTGGCACGGTTCCAGAGGCGCTCGCCAACGTGCAGCGCGGCGCCGACCGGGCCGGCCGCACGCTGGACGGTTTCGAAACCACGGCCCTCGTCACCCTGCTGATGCTGGAGCCGGGCGAGTCGCTGAGCGACGAAAAGGTCATCGCCGAGTGCGGGTCGTCGGTGATGGTCAATGTCCATTTCGCCGTCGAGCTGGTGAAGGAGACGGGCTGCGAGCCGCCGGACTACGTCAAGCCGATCTGGGACGAGTACATGGCGTTCCACGAGAAGCGCGCGCCGGAGACCCGCCACCAGGCGCTGCATGCGAGCCATTACAGCTATCTCGACCCCGAGGAGGCGCGCTTCGTGACGCCGGACATGATCCGCAAATTCGCCATCGCCGGGCAGCCGGAGGAGATCGTCGAGCAATTGCGCAACCTCGAGGAGCAGGGCCTCGACGGTATCAACTTCATCCCGCCGCAGGATTACCGATACCGGGTGGTCGAAGATTTCTCGCGCAAGGTGATTGCGAAGATGTAGGCTATTCGCCATGGATACCGCAGAATTGCCCACCCCGCTTGCGAAAGCGCGCCTGCTGGCAGGCGACATCGCAGCCGCCGGCGACGAGATCGAGCGCACACGGCGCATCCCCAAAACCTTGCTCGACAAGCTGCACGAGGCCCGACTGTGCCGCATGCTGCTGCCGCGCTCGGTTGACGGCGATGAAATCGACCCCGGCGCCTATCTGCTGACCATCGAGGAAATCTCGCGGCACGACGCTTCGGTCGGCTGGAACCTGTTCGTCACCAACAGCGCTGCCCTACTCGCCCCGCACATGCCGGCGGAGACCGCGCAGACGATCTTCGGCGATCCGCGTGCCCTGGTCGCCTGGGGCCCACCCGACAAGCATGTCGCCAAGGCGGTCGAGGGCGGCTACCGGGTGAGCGGCCGCTGGTCCTTCGCCAGCGGCTGCCGCAACGCCACCTGGATGGGCGCGCATTGCCGCGTGCAGGAGCCGGACGGCTCGCTGCGCAAACACCCCGACGGCCGCTCGCTGGTGCTGTCGCTGCTGTTCCCGGTGGCGCAGGCCAAACTGATCGACACCTGGGACACGATCGGGCTACGCGGCACCGCGTCGGACACCTACGAGTTGGACGACCTCTTCGTGCCCGACGCCTTCACCGGGACGCGAGAACATCCGGATGCCAGCCGCGAGCCCGGATCGCTCTACGCCTTCCCGCAGCAGGCGATCTACGCGGTCGGTGTGGCCGGCGTGGCGCTCGGTATCGCGCGCGCCATGCTCGAGGCCTTCAAGGCACTGGCGACCGAGAAGACGCCGCGCGGCCTGTCGCGGCTGGCGGAGAGCACCGGCGTGCAGGCGGGTGTGGCCAAGGGCGAGGCGCGCATCGGCAGCGCCCGCGCCTATCTGCTGGAGGTTCTGCGCGAGATCGCCGCCCGCGCCCCGCGCGACCGAGCGATCGATGTTCCCGACCGCGGCCGGGTGCGTCTGGCGACCGCCAACGCCATCCAGGGTTCGATCGAAACGGCGGACTGGCTCTACAAGAATGCCGGCGTCACCGCAATTTTCCCAGGCAGTCCCTATGAGCGCCGCTTCCGCGATATCCACACCTTGTCGCAGCAGATCCAGTCCCGCGACGCCCATTTCGAGGCGGTCGGCAGCATCCTGCTCGGCAATCCGCCCGATATTTTCTACTAGGCTGCACCGGCACACAGGCCTCACCGGCTGACCGCATGAATTTCGAATACTCCGCCGCCCAGATCGGCGCCAGTCTCGCGATTTTCCTGCTTTCCGCCACCGCGAAGGGGGTAACCGGGCTCGGCTTCTCGACCATGTGCCTGCCTTTCCTGGCGATGACCGTGGGTTTGAAGGAAGCGCTGCCGCTGCTGATCATCCCGTCGATCGCGACGAACCTGGTGGTCATGCGCGGCGCCGGACAGTTCGGCACGGCCGTCAAGCGGTTCTGGCCGATGCTGGCCGCCACCGTGCCGGGTCTGGCACTCGGCCTCTGGGCGCTGGCCACGGTCGACGGGCCTTCGGCCGGCGCGGTGCTGGGCGCCGTGTTGGTGGTCTGGTGCTCGTTATCCTACCTCAATCCGAGCATGCGGTTGCCGGCGGCGTGGGCCCGGCCGCTCGGCCCGGTGAGCGGCTTCATGACCGGCGCGCTCAACGGCATCACCGGCAGCCAGGTGATGCCAGTGATGCCCTATCTGATGGCGCTGCAGCTCGACCGCAACCTTTTCATCCAAGCGATCAACTGCTCCTTCACCCTGTCCAGCCTGATCATGGCCTTCGGGCTGAACCGGCTGGGCCTCTTCACGACCGATGCGGTGATCCTGTCGGTGGCCGGCGTGGCGCTCGCCTTCGGCGGCGTGCGGTTGGGGGAACGC
The DNA here is from genome assembly GCA_913044215.1 of uncultured Rhodospirillaceae bacterium. Lineage (GTDB taxonomy): Bacteria > Pseudomonadota > Alphaproteobacteria > UBA8366. Next base: position 6,964 of record CAJWOT010000202.1, read on the forward strand.
ATCCGCAACCGCCTCTCCCCCGACCGGTTCCGCCTGGCCCTGCTGGCGATGCTGGTCCTGATTGGGGCGAGCCTAATGGCACGCGCGCTGTAACCCGCCCACCTTATTAAGGGAACACAATACTTAATTCGGCGAAGAGATAAGTATTGTGTATCCGTAATTGGCGCGCCTAGCCGAAACGGCCGGGCGTCTCCTCCGGGCGGTGGCGGGACCAGACGGGGGCGGTTGCCGGACGCGCGGCCACCGCCGCGGTCAGCGTCTCTACCTTGGGCAGGGCCTCGCGCCGCCACGTATCCTGCTGCGCCCAGCGGCTCACCACGGCGATATAGAGGTCGGTCACGCAGAAGCCCGACGGCAACAGATACGGGTCGCCCTCGATCGCGTCTTCGACGAGCTGCCAGCGCGTCCGCCAGAGGGACCGGGCGACCTCGCGCTGCGCGGTCACGGTTTCCGGGGCGGGGATGAAGCGCTCCGGATAGTCGTTGATCTCCACCACCGGATAGATCTCGGTCGCGATGAACAGCAGCCAGCGCAACGCCTGCGCGCACGCCGCCTCGTCTTCGGGCAAAAGCGCGGCCGCTGGATGCCGCCGATCGAGAGTAAGGAGGATCGCCACCGACTCCGTCAACGTCTCTCCGGCGGGAGTCACGAGTGCCGGAAGTTTGCGCTGCGGATTGACCGCCGCGTAGCCCGCGTCCCGCTGACCCTCGGCTTCCAGATCGACGTCGCGGACTTCATAATCCGTCCCGATCTCCGCCAGCGCCATCTCCACAGCGAGCGACCCGGACCGCCGATGTCCGTACAGGGTATAGGTCATGTTGTCGTCCCTTTCGGCATCCGGGCTCACCCTACCCGAACAGCGTATTGCGCAGCGCCGTCACTGCCATCGCGACGCCGATCACGGTGAACAGGCACCCCACCCCGACCTCCACAGCGCGTTGCGAGACCTTGCCTTGCAGGCGGGGGCCGATCTGGCCGCCGATCAGCACCGCGGGGACCGTATAGACCACCACGTTCCAGGGCACCGCGGTGAGTCCGCCGGCGGCAACCAGGGTGGAAATCTGGATGCAACTGGCCGACGCCACCGTCAGCACGACGACGAACAGCGACGTCGCCGCGGCGACCTGGATCGGGACCCGGTTGCGGCGGGCGAGCTGCGGCATTACCACCT
>CAJWOT010000203.1 GCA_913044215.1 uncultured Rhodospirillaceae bacterium
TGGCTCATCGCGATTGTGCTGCCAAATCCCGCGACCTTCGCTGATTTGCCAGATGATCAGACAGGGCAACCCGACCAAGATCTCCCGCGCCCGTTTTGCGAGCGAAAGGGCGAGTGCCAGTTCCGGTGTTATGCCGAGCTGGCTGCCAATCAGGATCAGACCGCCTTCCTGAATGCCGATACCGCCCGGCACCATGAATCCGGCACTGCGCGCCGCCTGACCGAGACTCTCCAGGATAAACGCTTCCGCCAAGGAGACAGGATGGCCGAGAAAGTAGAAGATCAACCAGACCTCCGCCGTCCCGGCGACCCATCCGAGGATGCGCCAAAGGCAACAGAGTGCGACGGCCGGCCGGTTGCGGTACAGGATAGCGGTCGCCGCATCGAAATCGGCTGCCGCACCCGTAAGCTTTCGCAGACCCGCGCTGTCGACCAGCCGGCCGGCAATACTGGCTAACTTTGAGAAGAGACCGGACCGCTGAACCAGGTAAAACCCTATAACCCCGGCCCCGAACAGAGCCAACCCGATCGCCAGGTTCACATTTGTGTCCCGTGCAGCACCAACCATGAGGACGAATGCGATCACACCGACGACAGAGAAAAGCAACTGGGTAAAAATACCAGCGGTCACGTCGACCAAGACACTGGCGCCTGCGGTCGCGCCATCGACGCCGCGCCGGTACAGCAGATGGGCGCGCAGGAATTCGCCACCGACCCGGGCGACGGGCAGCAGCGTATTGACCGAATCGGCAATCCAGCGAATCCAGAAAAGCTGCAAAAAGGATTGCCGCGCGTCCGGGACGAGCAGAACCCGCCAGGACAACAGATCGAAGACCAGGAGAACCAACCGGAACAGGCTGACGGCGAGAATACTCCAACCCATCACGAGCAGAGCGTCGGCGACCTCCGCCGCCCCATACCAGACGATCAGCGCGGTGAACAGCGCCAGGCCCGCGAGGCTGCCGATGACGAAAGAGCGTTTCATGCCGTGCCGTCAAGATGTGCCTGTCTTCACTTCAGATAGCCATTGCCTTCGAACCAGGCAACCGCGTCGCGCAATGCGTCTTGCGGCGGTCGATGGCTGTAGCCCAGCGCGGCTTTCGCCTTGGCCGAACTGAAGAACATCCGTTTCTTCGCCATCCGGATACCGTCTATCGTCACGAACGGTTCTCCGGTCTTGAACAGTCGCGCCCAACTTTCAGCCAAAACCGCAATTGGTAGAATGAGGTTATGCGGCAGCCGCACCTTCGGCGGCGGCCGGCCGACAATCTCGGCGATCGCGCGGAGAATCTCAGCGAGAGTCATATCCTGGCCGCCGAGCACGTAACGCTCGCCGATGCGGCCTCGGTCATGCGCCAGCAGGTGACCTTCGGCGACGTCGTCGACATGCACGATGTTCAGCCCGGTATCCACATAGGCCGGCATGCGCCCCGCGGCCGCTTCGACGATCATGCGCCCGGTTGGCGTCGGCTTGATGTCGCGCGGACCGATCGGGGTGGACGGGTTGACGATGGTGACCGGCGCGTCCTCGTCGGCGATCAGCGAGCGGACCGCTTCCTCCGCCAGGAACTTTGAGCGTTTGTAGTGGCCGATCATGTCGTCAATCGTGACCGGCGTTTCCTCATCCGCCGGTCGGCCATCCGCGGTGCGGCCCAATACGGCGACGCTGCTGGTGTAGACGATGCGCTCGACGCCAGCCGCCATCGCATGGCGGATCAGATTGCGGCTACCCTCGACATTTGCTTGATACATGGCTTCCGGCTTTGGTGCCCAAAGCCGATAGTCCGCCGCAACATGGTAGAGCGAACGACAACCCGAAAGGGCGGCGGGCAGGCTGTCCGGCGCAAGCAGATCACCCAGCGCGATTTCTACCGGCAAGTCGTCGATATTGCTGCGATCGCTGGCCGGCCGAGTCAGAACCCGAACCGTTTCACCCCGCGCCAGAAGCCGCCGGACGACTGCCGCACCGACGAAGCCGGTCGCGCCGGTAACTAGCGTTGTCACGGGCGCGCATCCGCGCGGTGCTGCATGTCACGCTGGCGCCTGACAAAACCCCAGACCGTTGCGAGCATGTAGATCGGCAGACCGACACTCGCAAGCAGCAGGAAGACCGCCAATCCATCCATCCAGGCGATCGGCCCGACGAGATACATGATATCCTCGATCTCAAAGCCTAACAGGCTCGGTTGTTCGATCGCATCGTTGCCGAAACGCTGCGAGATTACCAGACGGATCGTGACCGTCACCGCAACCGCCGCGGCGGTGACGAAACCCAGCGTCGCAGCCCAGCCGCCAAGCGCGTTCCCGCCGAGGCCGATACCGATCCCGCAAAACAGACCGGTCTCGAAAATCCCGCCGGCGATATGGTCGTATCGATGGCCAAACTCGCTGGTCTGCCTCGTCAGGCGGGCCAATTCACCGTCCATGTGATCGACGAACTGTGCCAGCATGTAGAGAAACGCACCCCAATAGGCGGCCGTCGCCCCGAACCCGAGCAGCACCGCGCCACCGACGCCCAACATCAGGCTCAGCGTCGTGACCTGGTTGGGCGTAACGGGTGTCGCGGCCAACGGGCGGACCAGGGCTCGCGCGATACGCTGATCCCAAGGCGGTGATTTGTTCATCCAGCCCGTCATGCGGGCAGCGCCTCTAGGTGCGGAAACACTTCAGCTTGCGCGTAGTCCAGGTCACTTGGGAAATCGATTTCCGTCCATGGCAGTCCGGTGACATCAGCAGTACCGAATGTCCCGTTCGGGCTGGACCGCATGATGTCGCGAAACACCTCTTCATAGATGAAGTCAGTCCGTTTTGCGGCAATGTAGGGCTGCAGCGCCGGTTCCAGTTGTTTCGCGATATCGGCAGACAGTTTCAGGAAGCCGATCCATTCCGCGAACGAATCGTGCGCAGCGGAGGGTTCCTTATGGAAATCGACGATCTGCCCATCCCGAAAACAGATCTTCACGGGATCGTCACTCGGTCTGATATTGCGATCCATCGCAAAGCAGGTTTCGTGCGGTGCCTGGTAGAGCCGGGCCATGAGGCGGTGATCGTAAAGCACATCGCCATCCATAAAGACCGCAGCCCCATCGAACTCAGCCCGCAAGCCCCAGAGCGTGTACGGAGCCCCCATGGCAAATTGCGGACAATCGACGGCGCGAATAAAGTCGCCAAACGGCAAGGACCTGATCTCACGTTTGACCTGCTCGGCCTTGTTGCCGACCCCGACGACAAGTTCATCGAAGCCGAGGAATTGCAGAATTTCCGCGTGGCGCTGCAGCAACGTCTTGCCGTCGAACCGGAGCAGAATTTTCGGCGGCGCCGCCGCGGTCGACCCCAACCGCTCGCCGAATCCCGCCGCCAGCATGATCGCCTTCATCGGACGAAAACCCTTAAAGCCATCAGGACGCACATAGATTTCAATTGGTTTGGTTGAACAAGGCCGCCGGTATCGCCAGCCAGGCGATTATTACGAGACGGTGCCAATTGCGTCCATATTGAAATCAGCGGCGATTCAGCGCGTTATTCACCGTCGGGCCGGCCCATCCACCGCAGCGCGCCCGGGAGGACAATCAGCGCGCAAATCAACGTAAAGACGATCGCAATGGTCAGGAGTTGGCCCATGCTGGTCATGCCGCGATGGCCCGATAACGCAAGGCTACCAAACGAGGCAATTGTCGTCAGGGCACTGAACATAACCGCGCGCGGCGTACTTGTCCGCATCAAGGCGGCGATGTCGCCGGTCCGCCGCGCACGCGCCACCAGGTGAATGCCGCTGGCCACACCCAGCCCGAACAGCAAGGGCAACACGATGACATTGGCAAAATTTAGCGGCAGGCTCAGAAAAACCGACGTTGCACCGGCGTAAACCGCAGCAAGGATGAGCGGAAAGATCACCAAAGCAAGATCACGGACGCTGCGCAAAACAATCAACAGGACGATACACACCGCCGCAAAAGCGTACAGTGTCGCCTCCTGGAACGCCGCCACCACGGCACCACCCGCTTCGGTGATGGTGACCGGCGTGCCCGTCGCGGTCGGCACGGCTGCCAGCACCGCGGTCGCAAAGCGGCGTAAATCTTCGTTGCTCTTCACCGGCTCTGCCGCGCGCAACTGGATGCGCGCGCGCCCGTCCGGGGTAACCCAGGCCTCCCGGATGCGGTTCGGGAGGCCGTCGTAAGTTACACGCTCAGCGCTCAACGCCGATTTGAAATCCGCAATCATCCCAGGAAGGTACTCGACAAGGCGGCGCTCCAGCGCCGACGCAAGCACCGGATTGCCCGCTGCATCCGCGAGCATCACCGCCACCCCTCGAGCGGCCGCCGCAAACGGATTGTCATTCTGCCGCTCTGAATATTCGAGCAGGAAGGCGCGGAACGCCGACACCGCCGCTATCCGTTGCGCGTCCGACAGTTCCCCTTGTACTGCCGACGGCTCCAACGCCGGAACAAGGAAAAATGAAATGTCCTCGATGATGGCCAGCTTCTCTTCCTGATCTTTGGGGATCAGGCTATCGATCGTCACCGCCGTGCCGACCTCCGGTAGGCCTTGCAAATGCTGTGCGTTCGCTTTTGCTGCCACGCGATCTTTTGCCAAAATATCGATAGCGTAAACGCCGTTCCGCCTATCCTCGGCGAGGCTATAGAAGGTTCTGACCGATTCGCTCTCCGGGTCCTTGAGGTTCATCGGATTGAAATCAAAGCGTAGCTGCATTGCGAAAACGGCGGCGACGGCTCCGAGGCCAAGGGCGGCCAAAACGACGGCGCGGCCCAGCCGCGCCCTGGCAGAGCGACGCATCACGATCATCGGTGTCGGCTTCGGTAGGAGAGTCAGCAGAGCCGGCAACAAAGTCAAATTCAGGAACAGCGCGAATCCCATGCCACCGGCGGAAATGACCCCGAGCTCCGCCAAGCCCCTATAGTCGGTCGGCAGAAAGGACAGGAAACCGAGCGCCGCGCATAACGCGCCGATGGCGAGCGACCCGCCGACGCCCACGGTCGCCCGGCCAACGGCGTCCGCCGGCGTCTCCAAGTCTTTGAGCGCTTCGCGATAGCGCAGGCAGAAATGGATGCTGAAATCGATACCGAGCCCGACGAACAGTACCGCAAAAGCGACGGAAATCAGGTTCAAGTAGCCAATGGCGAGTGCCGCGAATGCCGCTGTCCAAATCAGCCCGGCGATAAGCGTCAACAACGCGGGCAAGATGAGCCAAGGCGATCGCAGCCCGGCGACCAATAAGATGGTGACAAACGCCAGAGAAATTAGCCCAGCCGTCTTTCCCCCAACCGCAGCACTCTCGAGCTCTTCCTTATCCAGAGCGACTGATCCGGTCAAACGGACCGAAACGAAGCCACTTGTCCCTTCTGGCTCGCCGACAACCCCATCTATTCCATTAGCGATTTTCCGGATCGCATCGAGGGCATTCGTGCCAGGTGAAAGCGAATCGCCTTCAACCGATGCTTTGATCAGAACGATCTGACGCCGCCGCTCGTCGAGGGCAAAAAGTTCTCGCCAGGACAGTCCGGCCATCCGGTCGCCCGTCGGCTTGGCGATTCTCTCCAATATTTTGCCAATCGCCGGGTCCGCGCTATCGTTCTTCAAGGCCAATGTAAGCACGTCGAACAGGCCTTCGAGATTGGGGCGTTGCGCTAACGTGGAGAGCAGGGGCGCCGCCTCGGCCAACCGGTCTCCCAGTGCCGACAATTCTTCTGCGCTTCGGTACAGCAAGCCGTTTTGCCGGAAGAACGGGTCGCCATCCGGCCATTCGACCCTCTCGAAGATGGCTTTGTTGCCGCGTGTTGCAGAGACCAGGTGCCGCGCGGCCATCTCGGCCCGTTCCGGTGTCGGCGCATCGATCACGACAACGATCAAATCATCGAACTGCGGGAACGCCTTATCGAATTCGATCGCATTTTTCCGAAACGGCGTTTCCGGCGAAATCATGTCCGTGGTGCTGGTATTGATCGCCAGATTCCGCGCCGTATAGACACCCGCCAAAGCCGTAAGGATGAATATCGCCGCAACGAGCAAAATGGCCGATCGACTCACCAATCCGGCCCAAGCCTTGAAGATTCGCTGCCCTAATGCGGTCAAAGCCTCGTTATCCACTATTGATGATCGGACGCCTGGTCCACATCTTCGTTACATCCGGGTCGCGGCGATTTGTTATAATCTCGGAGATATCAGCGTTTCGATTGCGGTTTATATAGGGATTGACGGCGCGGTACAGCGAGGACGCTCTCAATGAAGGAAAAAATCGACATGGCGCGGTTGGTCCGCCTGACGTTGTTCACACTCACAATAGTGCTGACAAGTGTCTCGGTATCCGTCGCATCATCGCCCCGGGATCGGATCGAATCGCTGAACGCGACATTGCTCGAAATCATGCAAAACGCCGACGAGCTGGGCTATGCGGGCAGATACGAGAAGCTGCAGCCGGTCATGACGCAGCTTTATGATTTCGGCCTGATGTCACGGATTGCCGTCGGCGTCTATTGGAAGAAACTGGCGCCGGAACAGCAGAAGCAGTTAACAGAAGCGTTTTCCCGGATGAGCATTGCGACCTACGCCGCGCGCTTCGACGGTTATTCCGGGGAGACGTTTGAAATCGTTTCCGCGGAAAAGTCGGTACGCGACACGATGCTGGTAAAAACCCGGTTGATCAAATCGGATGGATCGCCGGTCGCGCTAAACTATTTAACGCGGCCGAGCGGCGAGGATTGGCGCATCATCGACGTTTTTTTGGACGCACGGTTCAGCGAGTTGGCGCGGCTGCGCGCGGACTACACGGCGGTCATCAAACGGCAAGGCTTCGATTCGTTGCTGTCCACCATCGAAGCGAAAATTGCGGAAATGCAGAAACAGTAAGACGCCGATGAAACCCGCTTATTTCGTGGGGCTGTCGCCATAGATATCGGTGATCGGTTCCGGCACGCCATTGCGGATTTCGAAATTCCGGTTCTGGGAGAACACGCTGCGGATCGAGGCGTAATAGTCGATTGACGTCTTCTCCAAGGCTTCGCTCACATCCAGGAAGCGCGCCCGTTGATCCAGGCCTTCGATACCGGCACGAGCGAAAGAGGCCTCGTCTTCCAAGGCATAGTCGAGCGGGTCGAGAAACCGGTCGACAACCTTGCCCAACGCGTCGCGCACATTCGAAGGCCCGAAGAAGGGGAGCATCAGATACGGGCCGCTGCCAACGCCATACGTTGCCGCGGTCTGCCCAAAATCCTCACTATGGCCGGGAACACCAAGATCCGTGGCGACATCTGCGACGCCACCGAACCCGATAATCGTATTCACCATGAACCGCGCAATGGTCGTCTGGGCGCGGTCAGGCTCGCCCTGCAGCAGATCGTTCGCCAACGTGACCGGCGTCTTCAAATTATTGATGATATTGGATACCGCGGTGCGACCGCCCTCCGGCACGATGTTGATGTAGAGTCGAGCCGCCGGCTTTAGAAACATCTCATCAAGCGCTTGATTGAACACGAAGATGCCGCGGTTTATCGGTTCCAGCGGATCGTAATAGGGCGGCGCCGGTTCGTTTTCACCACTATCGGCCAACACCGGTACGCTCAACGAGCAAACGAGAAGAAGCGCCGCGAAAATACGCACGCACCAGCCCCTTCGTTCTCTCCACGACGACGATTTCAAGGTTTGGCTCCCCTACAGCGCGCGATAATGAATAAACCTGGCGCGTCTGTCTATCCCGAAGACGTTACTGGTTCGGCATTCGTTCCTAAAATCGTTATGACCAATCCTGGTTACAAATGATTTCTGAATTATTACCTTACCTTGTAAAGAAAACGACTTTGATCGAGATCGGAACACCTTTTGCGCCCCAAAGTTCGCCTGATGTGTTGGAACATTCGTCATGGCGGCGGCGCGCGAATCGGGCGAATTCATGCAACGATCAAAGCGCATCGCCCCGATATCATCGTTCTGACCGAATTCCCGGGAAAATCCGCCGGGATTCTGTCTCCGCGACGCTCTTTCGACGGATGGTCTGATCTTCCAGGCGACGAGCCTGCCGCCA
>CAJWOT010000204.1 GCA_913044215.1 uncultured Rhodospirillaceae bacterium
CGCATGATCCGCATGGTCCGTGGTTATATGCTTAAACTACAAAGTGAGGACATGCATGCTGACTCGTGAGCAAAACGAAACGCTGGTTCGGGTGGGGTCGGGGAATCCGATGGGAGACTTATTCCGCCTATACTGGATACCTTTCTACCCGACAGACGGATTGAGCATCGATGGTCAGCCGAAGCGTGTGAAGTTGCTGGGCGAAGATCTGGTGGCGTTCCGCGATAGCGAAGGACGTCCCGGCCTTATCGCGAATGCCTGTCCGCACCGCGGTGCGCCATTGATGTTCGGCCGCAACGAGGAGTGCGGGTTGCGCTGCGTCTATCACGGGTGGAAATTCGACGTAGACGGCAAGGTCATTGATATGCCGGCGGAACCGTCGGAAAGCGGTTTGAAAGATTCGGTCCGCGCCAAAACCTATCCCTGTCGGGAGCGCAACGGTGTGCTGTGGACGTATATGGGGCCGGGCGAACCGCCGCCACTGCCGGAAATGGAATGGAACCTGGTGCCGGATGCGAACGTGTTCGTTTCCTTCCGGGTGCAGGAATGCAATTGGCTGCAAGCGCTCGAGGGTGAGATCGATTCCGCCCATGCGCCGATCTTGCACGGCCGTATCGACAATCAGGGGGCGATTTCCGACTGGGTCGCGAGCCAGGATTTGCAGCCGAAATTCGAATGTTTGGAGCAACCGTTCGGCTTGAGCATCGCGTCGCGTCGGTCGATCGGCGACGATACCTACTATTGGCGGGTCAATCAGTTCCTGCTGCCTTTCTGGACCTTGGTGCCGCCGCAATCCAAATTCCCGGAGTTGAGCGGCCACGCCTGGGTCCCGATGGACGATGAGAACACGCTATGCCTGATGTTTTCCTATACGCCGGCGGGCCCGTTATATCCGCGGATGCGCGAACTCCTCGCGGACGGCCATAGAGGCCGCGAGACCGGGCATGCCAGCCGTTACTGCTACGACCCGCAGCCGGCGACGGTTCCCTATGGCGACTTCCGTACGAAGTTCACGCCCGAGAGCGGTTATGGTTTCGATTATGCGAGTCAGCGCGACACCTGGTTTTCGGGCATGCCGGGTCTATGGGTGCAGGACGCAGCCTGCCAGACAGGCGTTTCACCTATCGTCGACCGCACGCAGGAATATCTCAGCGCTAGCGACATGGGTATCGTCCGGGCCCGCCGGAAACTGTTAGGGGCGGCTGGAGCCTATAGGGAACGCGGCGTCGCACCGCCTAGCGCGTCTGATCCGGAAATGTTCATGGTGCGCTCCGTTTCCCTGCACTTGCCGGCGGAGGCGGTCTGGTCCGAGGCCACTGCTTCCTTCATGAAGGCTGAGCTGGGTGCGGATTTCGGCTACACGCCTTAGGCCGCCTTCTTCCTGAAAGAGAAAATATTCATGACAACTGACGCGCTGATACTTTCCGAAATTCGCGGCCCTGTCGCCGTGGTGACGCTGAACCGGCCGCACGCGATGAATGCGTTGTCGCGGGCCTTGCGCACCCAACTTGCGCGCACAATGCACACGCTGGATGCCGACTCGGAGGTTCGTGCGATCGTGCTGACGGGTGCGGGGGTGAGAGCTTTTTCGGCTGGCCTCGATTTGAAGGAAATGGGAACGGATCCGGAAGCCTTGGGCTCCGCAGGCAACAAAAGGCCGGAAGACGATCCGTTGCGCGCGATTGAGGCGTGTCGTTGCCCGGTTATCGGCGCGATCAACGGCGTCGCGGTGACCGGTGGCTTCGAACTGGCGCTGGGTTGCGACGTCCTGTTGGCCTCGCCGAACGCCCGCTTCGCCGATACCCATGTCCGTGTCGGCGTGCTGCCAGGTTGGGGTCTTTCACAAAAGTTGGCCCGCATTATTGGTCCGTCGCGGGCAAAGGAGTTGAGTTTCACCGGCCGATTTATCGATGCTGCGCAGGCCGACGCTTGGGGGCTGGTAAGCCGTGTCGTGCCGCAGCCCGACCTGATGGCAGAAGCCGTTGCACTGGCGGAGGAGATGGCACAGGCCGATCCGGTCTTCCTTGGAAATCTGAAGCAACTGATCGATGACGGGCTCGACGGAACGTTCGGCGATGGCCGTGCGCTAGAGCGCGATCGTTCGAAGGCTTGGAACGAAGCGTTGACACCGGAAGCGCTGGAAGCACGCCGCGAGAGCGTCATGATCCGGGGCCGGTCGGAGACGGCGTCGTGATCCGCCGGCGCATCTACGAAGAAGAGCATGAGATATTCCGCCAGACCGTGCGGCGGTGGGCGGAAACCGAAGTGTTTCCCAACAGCGAGACCTGGCGAGACGCCGGCATCGTCAGCCGCGAGATATGGCGCAGTGCCGGCGCGCAGGGCTTTCTGTGCATGTATGCCGACGAAAAACATGGCGGGCTCGGGCTCGACGATTTTCGCTACGACATGATCATTGCGGAGGAGGTTGGCCCTCGCGAACCCGGTCTCATTATCCCGCTGCACAACCGTATCGTCGGTCCCTATCTTCACCGCTCCGGCACCGAAGAACAGCGGGACCGGTTCATGCCGGGGGCCGTCTCCGGCGACTGCGTGCTGGCCATCGCCATGACCGAACCGAGCGCCGGTTCCGATCTGGCGGGTATCAAGACCCGTGCCGAGGATAAGGGCGATTACTGGCTCTTGAACGGGTCGAAAACCTACATTTCGAACGGGTTGCTGGCAGGCCTCGTCGTCGTCGCGGCGCGTACCGATCCGGACCATAGGCACGCCATCGGCCTGTTCCTGGTCGAGGATGGCATGCCCGGATTTGAGCGCGGCCGGAACCTGAAGAAGCTTGGGTTGTATTCACAGGATACGGCAGAGCTGTTTTTTCAGGATGTCAAAGTGCCGAAAGCAAACGTGCTCGGGGACCCCGCCCAGGGATTTAAGCTGATGATGCGCAACCTGGCGGAGGAACGGCTGATCGGGTCGGTCGGGTTTCTCGCCCATGCGGAACGTGCCTTCGAGATCACCCTCGACTTCATCACCGAGCGCCGCGCCTTTGGCCGGCCCGTTGGCACCTTCCAGAACTCGCGCTTCAAGATGGCCGAACTGCGCACCCAACTCGACGCCGCCTGGGCGCTCATCGATCACTGCGCGCTGGAGCACCTTGAGGGCGCCTTGAGCGCGGAGATGGCGGCCGAAGCCAAGCTGTACGCTTCCGAAGTCCAAGGCCGCGTCGCCGATGAGTGCCTGCAACTGCATGGCGGTGCCGGCTACATGGACGAGTATGAAATTTCCCGTGTCTTCGCCGACGCCCGCATCAGCCGCATCTACGCCGGATCCTCGGAGATCATGAAGGAAATCATCGGCCGTGATCTTGGTTTGGATGATCGCAAGCGGAATTAGTCGGGGCTGAACCAGCGCATTTTGACAGGTCTCCCGCTGCCTCCTATCCTCCTGTCCCAACAGGAAAAACACGGGAATCGGGGGGTACATTTCATGGCTGCAGAGACCTATGATTACATCGTCGTCGGGGCCGGGTCCGCTGGGGCCGTGGTGGCCAACCGGTTGAGCGCCAGCGGCGAGTACAGCGTGCTGTGCCTGGAGGCAGGCAGTGAGGGCTCCGGCTATCTCTGGTCGCGTGTCCCGGCCGGCGTCGCAAAGCTTATCGACAATCCCAAGGTCAATTGGTGCTATCGCTCCGAGCCCGATGAAGGGAGCGGCCAGCGCGATATTGAGGTGCCGCGCGGCAAGATGCTCGGTGGATCCAGCTCGATCAATGGCATGGTCTTCGTGCGCGGCCAGCGCCAGGATTACGACCACTGGGCGCAGCTCGGAAACCGCGGCTGGAGTTATGCCGACGTGCTGCCGCTGTTCAAGATGATGGAGAGCTATGAAGGCGGCGACGACGAATTCCGAGGCCGCGACGGGCTTCTAAAGGTTACGGATTCGCCGAAACTGAGCCCGTTCTTCGACAAGCTGATCCAGTCGGCGGAGAAATGCGGCATTCCGCACAATCCGGACTATAACGGCGCCTCCCAGGAAGGTATCGCCATGACACAGGCGACCATCAACAAGGGCCGCCGGATGAGTACCGCCTATTGCTACCTGGATCCGGCGCGCAGCCGGCGGAACCTGACAATAGAACAGAACGCCATGGCCGAGACTTTGATCCTGGAGGGCAAACGGTGCGTTGGCGTGCGCTATTCGGTGGGCAGCCAGAAACGCGAGGCGCGGGCATCTCGCGAAGTTGTTGTCTCAGGCGGATCGATTAATTCGCCGAAAATTCTCGAACTTAGCGGTATCGGTCAGCCGGAATTGCTTCGGAGTCACGGTATCGAGGTGGTGCACGATCTGCCCGGCGTCGGTGAGAACCTGCGTGACCACTATTCGCCGCGCATGAAATATACGATCACGCAGCCGAACGCGACCTTTAACGAGCGCGGCAATGGCGTCCGGTTGTGGGGTGAGGCTCTGAAATACGGGCTTTTCCGCAAAGGATTTATCGGTCTCTCCTCGGTCCCAGTGCGGATGTATTTCCGTACGCGCGAAGGGCTTGAGTCGCCGGACGCGACCGTCAGCTTCATGCCGTTTTTCGTGGAGCGGGTGAACCGGGTTCGGCGTATCGCAAAACAAAGCGGTGTTACCATGAACGTCAATGTGTTGCGTTCGGAGAGCCTCGGCAGCATCCATATCAAGTCGGCCGACCCGGCCGAGGCGCCGGCGATCCGGTTCAACTTCCTCTCGGCGGAGATGGATCGCGCCGGTGTGGTGTTCGCGATGCGCAAGGGGCGGGAAGTGATGAATACGTCGCCCGTCGCCGACATCGTCGGCGAGGAGCTGGCGCCCGGACCGCAATATCAAACCGATGAGGAACTGCTCGAATGGGTGCGCCACAACGCAGAGACGACCTATCACCCGGTCGGCACTTGCAAGATGGGCCAGGACCCGCAAGCGGTGGTCGACGACCGGCTACGGGTGCATGGCATTGAGGGGCTGCGCGTTGCCGACGCCTCGATCATGCCGACACTTACGTCAGGCAACACCAACGCGCCGTCGATTATGATCGGCGAGAAATGTGCGGCGATGGTGCTGGAAGATGCGTCGGCGGGGAAAGCCGCAGCGTAGCTTTTCCCTATAGCCCCAACACGTGCTTGGCGATGATGCCGCGCTGTACCTCACTGGAACCGGCATAGATCGTCGCTGCGCGTTGGTTGAAGTATTTCGCCGTTGCGGTGACACCGTGTTTCGGCGCAATTGGGTCGACATTGGCGCCGGGGATATAGGCGTCCGGCTGGAAGACGCCGCCATAGTAGCCGATGGCGCGCATGGTCAATTCCAGCATCTGCTGCAGCAGTTCAGAGCCGCGCAGCTTGAACATGGAGGACGCGCTGCCCGGATTCTGCCCGTTGCTCAAAGCGCTCATGACCCTTTTCTCGGTCGTTTCATTGGCCCAGATCTGGGTTTCCAAATGGCTTAGCTGACGGCGGAAATCGTCATCGTCGATCAGTCGTTGGCCGCCGCCCGCTTCCTGTTCGGCAATCTCGCGCAAGCGCTTCAAGCCGGCCTTGACCGGAGGCGTGTAGGCGATGCCGCCACGCTCGAACTCCAGCAGGTATTTCGCGACCGTCCAGCCCTTATTCTCCGGGCCGACACGGTTCGCCTGCGGAACCCGGACATTGTCGAAGAAAACCTGGTTCAGCTCATGTTCGCCGGAGAACATGATGACCGGCTCGACCTTGATACCCGGCAAGTCCATGTCGAACAGCAGAAAGCTGATGCCTTCTTGCTTTTTGCCTTCGGTCGAGGTGCGCACCAGGCAGAAGATCTTGTCGGCGTAGTGTGCGCCGGACGTCCAGATCTTGCTGCCGTTGATGATATAGTCGTCGCCATCCTTGACCGCGCGGGTCTGAAGCGAGGCCAGGTCGGAGCCTGAACCCGGTTCCGAATAGCCCTGGCACCATTGGAACTCGTCCTTGACGATGCTGGGCAGAACTTCGGCTTTCTGCTCATCCGTGCCGTACTTCATCACCACGGGGCCAACCATCCGGATGCCCATATTGTTTATCGTCGGCGTACCCGCCTGCGCACATTCGGTTTCAAAGATGTATTTCTGCACCGTGTTCCAGCCGGGGCCGCCATGTTCCGCCGGCCAGTTGTGGCAGAGCCACCCTTTGTCTGCGAGTTTTTTGGTCCATCGCTGCGCAATTTCCGGTTTCGTCCGCACGCCAGGCGTTAGTCGCGCGCCCTCACGGATGTCATCGGTCAGCGCTTCGTCGAGAAAGGCCCGTACTTCATTCTGGAAGGCCAAATCTTCCGCGCTTAGTTCGATTTCCATGGGGCAGCTCCACTGCAAAGTTTTATGTCTCCCGGAATATCGGGGACTGGTCGGAACCGGTCAAGAGAGCGCTTTGACCCGCAGGAACGACAGAATATGGGCGGACAGTTCCGGCATTCGCAGATACCTGCAGGATTCGTGCCGAATGGGGTCGCTGGCCAGCCTCCCATAGTAGCTGACGACAAGATCGTCTTCGACGGCAGTGCCGCGCCCGTTTCAGTTCATCTTGCAGCACAGTGTGGGGGTTTAGTGGCCAAGCCCTGGTTTTCGAGAATGTTTCTTGTCATGAGATAAGATGTCCTAACGTTTCGAGGGGACGCTTGACTGTTTCGGGTTCGTTCCTTTGTCAACAACGTAGGCAGGCAACTGGATCGGTGTGGTCTCACCGCGTATGACTGGAAAAGAGAACCGAGAGAGGAATTGGTATGCAAATCGGCGCCGCGATGTTTTTCACTGATTATTCCATTACCGCGCCCGTGCTGGCGCGTGCGTTGGAGGAACGTGGTTTTGAGTCGCTGTGGGCGCCGGAGCACTCCCATATTCCAGTCGACACGAAATCTTCCTTTCCGCTATGGGACGCGATTCCTAAAAAGTACTACGACGTGATGGATCCGTTCGTGAGCTTAACCGCCGCCGCCGTGGCGACCGAAACACTCAAGCTCGGGACCGGTATCTGCCTCGTCCAGCAGCGTGACCCAATCCAGACAGCGAAACTCGTCGCCTCGATCGACCAGGTCTCGGGTGGCCGTTTCCTGTTCGGTGTCGGCACCGGTTGGAATGCCGAGGAGATGGCGGATCACGGAACGGTTTTCGAAACACGTAACAAGCTGGCGCGCGAGCGGATCGAAGCGATGAAGGAGATGTGGACCCAGTCGAAGGCGGAGTATCACGGCGACATGGTCGACTTCCCACCGATGATGATGTGGCCGAAGCCGGTCCAGAAACCCTATCCGCCGGTCATCGTCGGGGGTGCCTGGCCCTACGCTGCGCGCCGTTCGGTGCGCTATGGGGATGGTTGGATTCCGCATGCCGCCTTGCCGCCGCATGACGATGTGACCGATTTCATTCCGGAGTTTCAGAAAATGGCGCGCGACGCCGGCCGCGATCCCACGGAACTGCCGGTGACCGTTTGGGGTGCGCAGCCCGACCTTGATCAGTTCAAGCAGCGCCGCGACCGGGGCGCTGCCCGTGTCGTGATCTCCCTTGAATCGGAGCCAGAGGCGGAAATTCTGCGCCAGCTCGACATGTGGGCGGAGATCAAAGCCAAGCTGAACTAGCGAGTGAGAAGGGGGACAAACGTCACCGGTTCCGGTTCCGGTCCCATACTGTTTCCGCTTTCCAGTCCTGCATCACCGTCTTGAAGCCTTCACGTTCGAGCCTGGCGGTCCACTCTTCTCGGGTGTTGGAGAAATGGCCGGCGAGGCTCATCTCGAAGTTGATCTCCATCATCTCGCGAAAGCCCATTTGGTTGGCAGAGCGGTTGATCGCACGCTTTTTCATCATCAGGATTTCCAGTGGCACGCGGGCGATCTCTGCCACCATGCGATCGACGGTGTCTTCCAGTTCGCTTCCCGGAACGGAGCGTTTGGCCCAGCCGCACTGCGCCGCCTCGATACCATCCATCGTGCCGTGCAGGAAGGCGAAATCCTTGGTTTTCCG
>CAJWOT010000205.1 GCA_913044215.1 uncultured Rhodospirillaceae bacterium
ACCCGTTTGTAGGAACTGTCGCTGTGCCAATAGGTATTGCCGACCAAAAAACGCGCCTGCAGGCTCGATGGCGGCGCCACTGTGCCATCCGCCTGCACATTGCTGAGGTTGGAAATGCCGGTCGGACGATTGCGTCGGATGCTTTGCTCCAGCGGCCCAAAGCGGCGGGTGAAGGCGAGGTGTGCATCGTCGCTCAAATTCTGTTGCGGAAAAATCAGAACCCCGAACTCGTGCCAAGCCGCTTCGATCTTGCCGAACGTTGCATCATCCAGGTCGGACAGGTCGACGCCGCGCACCGTGGCAGCCAACGTTGCGTCCGTCGGGGTGATTTCCAGGGACATCTTGCGCTCCTTGCGGTTCCCCGCCCCGCGCCCCTTGACGCGGACGGTCAAACATCGTTCCGTTTACCCATACGATTTTCCAACGCTTGCGGTTGGACTGCAAGCCGGCGACGGGAGGGAGCATACCCATATGACCTTATCGAGCGTGAGTGAACCGGACGTTTCGACGGAAAAATTCCTCAGAGGCAAATATGCCATCTGCGGGGTTGGCGAAACGACATATCGGCGCGGTTCGAACGAAACAACCCGTTCGCTCGCCACCTGGGCGATCAAGAACGCAATGGACGATGCCGGCATGACGGCAGACGACGTCGACGGCATGCTCAGTTACTCAGGCAACGACTCGACCTTCTCGACCTTCGTCGCCGGCGATCTCGGTATCCGTCTGAATTTCTACATGGACGTGCATGGCGGCGGCTCTTCGACGGAAGCGTTGATCGGGATTGCGATCGGTGTGATCGAAGCCGGCATGTGCAAGACGGTAGCGATCTTCCGCGCCATGAACGGCTATAGCTCGGTCCGTATCGGCGGCACCGGTGCGCGATCCGCGGTTCCGATCAATGGCGACCAGATCCATCACCGCGCCTATGGCTGGCAAAGCGCTGGCCAGATGTTCGCCCCCACTTTCCTACGCCATATGTACGATTACGGCACCACGCCAGAGCAGGTTGCGGCCGTAAAGGTGGCGCATTCCAAACACGCTTCGAACAATCCGAAGGCCTATTATAAGACGCGCTACACGGTTGAGGATGTGGTCAACTCCCGCATTATCTGCAAGCCACTGCATTTGCTGGATTGCTGCGTCGAGACCGACAACGCGACCTGCATCCTCGTGACCCGGCTCGACCGGGCCCGCGACTGCAAGAATCCGCCGGCGGTGATCCAATCCGTCGTCGGCCGTTGCTGCAAGCCGCGCATCGACATGCATTACCAGCATGGACCGATCTCAACGGTTGCCGGACATTATGCCAAGGACCTGTTGTGGCCGAACGCCGGTGTCGGACCGGAAGATATCGACGTCACCGGTTCCTACGATGCATTCACCTTCACGACCATGCTGCAGCTGGAGGATTACGGCTTCTGCAAGAAGGGCGAAGGCGGCGACTATGTGTCCTCCGGCATAATCGAGCTGGGCGGTGCACGGCCGAACAACACCTCGGGCGGCCATCTCTGCGAAGGCTATACGCACGGTATGAACATGGTGATCGAGAACACCCGCCAGCTGCGCGGCCAGGTCGACGATTCCTGCCCTGTCGGGCCGGACGGCAAGAAACAGCACACGCATGAATATTCCGAAGGCGGCTGCCGGCAGGTGAAAGATGTCGAACTGACCGCGAATCTCGGCTGGGCGATGCCCGGCACGGGGTCGGCGATGGTCATGGCGAAAGACGCACGGTAAGGGGGAGAAGGACGATGCCAATCTCAGGCGAATATATGGGCATGACCCTCACCATCGACGATCTCGATGGCGAAAATCTGGATTTCTTCCGCTACTGCTCGGAGCGCGACTTCCGTCTGCAACGCGGCAAGCAAAGCGGCTTGCTGCGCTATCCGCCGACGACCGCCTGCCCCTGGACCAGTGACCGCGAAAGCGAATGGGTTTCCGTCGAGGCGAAGGGCACGGTGCACTCCTATGTCGAGGTACATCACCCGATCCAGCCGGCCTTCAAGGAGAAGGTACCCTACATGATCCTGCTGGTCGATTTGGACACGCAGAAAGGCGAGCCTACGGCGGACGAAGCGCTACGCGTCGCAGGTAATCTAGTCACCGCCGACGGCGAATTCGCGTCGCCGGAGATGATTAAGAGCGTAGGCATCGGCACAAGAGTGAAAATGGTCTTCGTCGACGTCACCGACGAGTTTGCCTTACCGCAATGGACCATCGACGAGGACGCCGACCAGCCGGACGAACCCTGGCGCTATCCGCAGGAATAGCTTTACCGGCTTCCCCACCTCTCTCGTATTCGTGACCGCCGTCGCCTGCCGGTTCCGGTTGACTCCGGAACCGGGTGGGCGCACGCTTTTTCCGATTCCGACGTTGAAGCATCTCTGAAGCCAACGAGAGGAGGAAGTTTCATGACGGCATGATATCTCATCTGGCCGCTATTCGCCGCAGCCCTATTCGCCTTCGTCCCAACCCAAAGCAAAGCCGCGCCGCAAGTGCTGGCGCTACTGGAAACCGATACACCGACCGCGCTCAACTGCGACGCAGGTGTCTGCAAAGCGGAATTCACCACCTATTGCCTGCAGCGAGAACGTGACATCCCCGACGCCGCCCCCCCTAAACGATCGCCGAGGGCCGCCATCTGCGTTTGGTGCTGACTAGTCCGAACGGCAGCACACGGACCGTTCCCACCGCCCCGCATCTGCGCATCGAAACGGCCCGGCGTGGGCACACTGCGGTAACCCTTTCGATGGAGGCGGCCAAGCTCTCCGAATTGGGCGTGATAGCGGCTGTGGTCGAGATCGGCGGTGGCGTCGCGTTGGCCCCTGTTCCTGTTGCCGGCGAACCCAACCCGCTGACCGAGTCAGACCTGGCGCTCGCCATCGGTCCGTTACGCGCCACCGACATGGCGACCGTAGATCGCGCTGGCGGCACTGTGAGCACGGTCTGGTCGCTCAACAAGATGATCAAGCCGTCCCGCCTGCCACCGGGAAGGACCGCAGCCAACGGGCCAGCTTGTAGCAGCGCAGTCTGCAGACTCCTTTGGGCCAAGCCGCACCGGCGGACCAGTGGCCGCCGCCAAACAGGACTTCGACACCTGCTGCAACAGCCGTGTGTTCGACGTCAGCGCCGTTTCCATGCGATCCTGTCTGCAGCGCAAGCATGACCGGCTGATGTGGGACAATACTGTGCGCTACCGGAAGGACGTAGCCGCCGGTTCATAGAAAGTCTTGTATGATTGCACGGGCGCCCCTCGCAGCTGCGGGGTGGCGCTTCGTGCCCGTTCGCCGTTAAAGTCTCGGCCTCGCAACCGTCAAATCGAGGCCGCCTATGACCGCCACCACCGCCCTGCTGCTGAGCGAAACCGACAATGTTGCCGTCGTACTGGCCAATATCACCAAGGGCGAGGATGTGCCCGCCGCCGGCCTGACCGCCCGCGAGGCAATCCCGCGCGGGCATAAGATGGCGGTGACGCCGATCAAGCCTGGCGATGCGGTGCATAAATACGGCCAGGTCATCGGTTTTGCCTCGGCCCACATCGCGCCGGGCGAACATGTCCACACGCACAATGTGGCGATCGGTGAAAGTTTCGAGCGCGACTACGCTTTCGGCGAACGGGCGACACCGACCGAGATGGTACCGGAGGGCGAGCGCGCCACCTTCCAGGGCTACGTCCGCGAGGATGGCAAGATCGGCACGCGCAACTATGTCGGCATCGTCACTTCGGTGAACTGCTCGGCCACCGCGGCGCGGCTGATCGTCAAGGAGGTCGAGAAGCGCGGCATCCTCGACGACTACCCCAATGTCGACGGTATCGTGCCGATCATGCACGGCGCCGGCTGCTGTATCGGCACCGACGACGAGGCCTTCCGCATGCTGCAACGGACGATCTGGGGCCATGCGCGGCACCCCAATTTCGCCTCCGTGCTGATGCTCGGCCTCGGCTGTGAGGCGAACCAGATTCCAATGATGCTGGAAGTGATGGGCCAACCTTCGGAGGAGACCTTCCACTACACGACCCTGCAGGCCGAAGGCGGCACCCGCAAAACGGTCGAGGAATGCGTCGCCTGGTTCGAGAGTATCCTGCCCCGCGCCAACGCCATGACCCGCGAGACGGTGCCGGCCTCGGAGCTGACGGTCGGACTGCAATGCGGCGGCTCGGACGGTTATTCCGGCATCACCGCCAATCCGGCGCTGGGCATCGCCGTCGACACCTTGGTGCGGCACGGCGGTTCCGGCGTACTGGCCGAGACGCCGGAGGTCTACGGCGCGGAACATCTACTGACCGGCCGCGCCGTCAGCCGCGAAGTCGGCGAGAAGTTGATCGAGCGCATCCGCTGGTGGGAGGGTTACGCCGCGCAGCACAACAGCCACATGAACAACAACCCGACCCCGGGCAACAAGGAGGGCGGGCTGACGACCATCCTGGAAAAATCGCTCGGCGCCGTCGCCAAGGGCGGCTCGACCAATCTCGTCGGCGTCTACAAATATGGCGAACCGATCACCACGAAGGGCTTCGCCTTCATGGACAGCCCCGGCTACGACCCCTGCTCGATCACCGGAGAGGTCGCATCGGGCTGCAACCTGGTCGCCTTCACAACCGGTCGCGGTTCCTGCTACGGCAACAAGCCGGTTCCGTCCATGAAGCTCGCCACCAACACGCCGATGTACAACCACATGGCTGAGGATATGGACATCAATTGCGGTACCGTCGTCGACGGCACCGAGAGTTTGGAAGAATGCGGCGAGACGATCTTCCGCAAGATGCTCTCGGTCGCATCCGGCGAATTGACCAAGTCGGAAGAGATCGGTGTCGGCGACACGGAATTCGTGCCCTGGCAGACCTGGGCGCAGATGTAGCGGTCGGCTAGGCTAAAGGCCTGCTTCACTGCTGGAGGCTCCCATGCCGATCATTGACGCGCAAATACATCTCTGGCGTACCGGAACCGCCAGACCACCCCATCAGGCTGAACCCTTTCTGGTCGATGATGCGATCCGCGGAATGGACGAAGCCGGCATCGACGGCGCGATCATCCATCCCCCAGCGAGTTGGGATTTGGCGTCGAACGAACAGGCGGTCAAAGCGGTCGAGGCCCATCCGGACCGGTTCGCAATTTTCGGTTATCCGCCGATCGATCCGCCGGAAAGCGGCGTGATCATCAAAGACTGGAAAGCACGGCCCGGCATGCTGGGCTACCGGTTTTATTTCGGCAAACCGAGTAACCGCAATTGGCCGCAAGACGGCACTTTGGACTGGTTGTGGCCGGCGGCGGAGCAAGCCGGCATGCCGCTCGCTCTTTTGGCCGGTGACTGGCTGCCCCTATTGGGCGAAATCGCCGAACGCCATCCAGACCTGAAACTAATCGTCGACCATATGGGCGCGCTTCGAGGGGCCAAAGGCGACGCAGCGTTTCCGAACATGAAAGAACTGACCGCGCTCGCCAGCTTTCCGAACGTCGCGGTCAAGCTGACCGGTGGCCCGTTCTACGCGGACGATGCCTATCCTTTCAAAAGCCTCCACAAGCACTACCGCGCCATGTACGACGCGTTCGGGCCGCAGCGTCTCTTTTGGGGCACCGACATTACGAAGATGCCGTGTTCCTGGTCGGAATGCCTCACGCATTTCCAGGAGATAGACTGGATCCCGGAAGCGGATAAATCGCTCATCTTGGGCGACGCGTTGTGCGATTGGATCGGCTGGAACCGCTAACACCATTGAGCGCAAAGACTGGCAAAGGAAACGATCGTGGCAGAAAAGATCAGAGTGGGAATCGTTGGGGCGACCGTGACACCGGGTGGCAGCGGCTGGGGCGCCAATGCGCATGTGCCGGCGTTGCAGGCGCTGCCGGATTACGAGCTTAAAGCGATTTGCACGGCGCATGAGGACACCGCAAAGGCCTCTGCGGAAGAGTTCGGCGCCGCCCTCGCCTTTCATGACATGAGCGAGATGGTGGCCCATCCCGAAGTCGACCTGATTGCCGTCGTCGTTCGGGTACCGAAACACAAAGAGCTTGTCACGGCAGCGATCGAAGCGAAGAAACCGGTCTGCTGCGAATGGCCGCTGGGCGCGCACTTGGCCGAAGCGTCTGAAATGGCCGACGCCGCCAACGCGGCCGGCCTGCCTTCCCTGGTCGGGCTGCAGGCGCAGAGCGACCCCGCCGTCATGTATGCCCGCGACATCATCGCCAACGGCGATATCGGCGAGGTCGTATCGGTCAATGCCAGGGTGATCGTCAACGCGATCCCCGTGCGCGGCGACGGCCGCATATGGCAAGGCATCCGCAAGAACGGCGCCAACCCGATGACTATTCCGGGCGGCCATGCCATCGACGCGCTATGCCACATGCTGGGCGAGTTCACGGAAATCAGTGCACGGGTGACGACACGCATCGGAATGTGGAAACACGCGGTGACAGGCGACGATTTCCCCGTGGACGCGCCGGACACGGTTACCGCCGTTGGCGTGCTCGAAGGCGGTGCGGAAGTCTCCTATCAGGTCGCCAGCGTGCCGCAGAATGCGAGCGGCACGCGGATGGAAATCTATGGGCACAAAGGGACCCTCGTCCTGACGTCCAATTCCGTCAATATCGGACCGAGCCAGCTTCAACTGGCCGTGGGCGACGCGGAAATGACGGAAGCGGTACCGCCGAACAGCTACCGCCTCATTCCGACTGAAATGGCGGCCGGTCCGGGACGCAACGTGGCGCAAGCCTACGCACGGTTTGCCGCAGCGATGCGATCGGGCAGCTCGAATGCGCCCGATTTCGGCGATGCCGTCCGTCGGCACACGCTAATCGATGCGATGGAGCGGTCGCACGAAAGCGGCCAAGTCATCAAATTGACTTAGGCCACTGTACTCACGGGAGCGGATGCATGAGCGCACAGGAGGAGGTGGACGACAAGGTCGATGCGAACGCCTTACGCAAAGAGGTTCAAAAGAAATATAGCGAAGTCGCAGTTGCCCCCGAAGGCGACTATCACTTCCATACCGGCCGTCCTTTGGCGAAACGGTTGGGCTATGACGATGCCGTCGCCGATCCGATGCCCGATGCGGCAGTCGAGTCCTTCGCCGGCGTCGGCAACCCATTCTCGCTTCGCCCTCTCGAATCTGGCGAACGGGTTGTCGACATCGGTTCCGGTGCCGGCTTCGATTGCTTCGTAGCCGCGCAGCAGGTCACGCCATTCGGTCATGTCGTCGGCATCGACATGACCGCAGAGATGCTGAATAAATCCCGCGCGACCGCCCAGGTGATGGCGATGGATCATGTCGCGTTCCGTGAGGGGCTAATCGAAGACTTGCCAGTCGAGGATGGCTGGGCCGACGCTGTGATTAGCAACGGTGTGATCAATCTCTGCGCCGACAAGCAGCAGGTGTTCGCCGAAATCAATCGCGTGCTCAAGCCGGGCGGCGTCCTGCAGTTCGCCGATATCGCCAACGGCAAGCCGGTCCCGGAGGCTGCCGTCGCCGACGTCGATCTCTGGACCGCTTGAATCGCCGGTGGCCTGCCGTGTGCGGGCTGGCGGAAGATGATGGAGATGGCGGGCTTCGAGGGTATCGAGATCGGCCCCGCGGTTGATACATTCGGCGGCGCCGCCGGAGAGAAGAATGCGCGGGCTTTCGACGTCTTCGGTTACGCGTTCCTGGGGCGTAAGCCCGGTTGATCGCAGCGTCCAAACATGGGTCCCCCCCATCCGATCGATCGAGAATACGACGTTACGTCACCCAATCCGATGAAGCATCTCTACATGATCGCTTCGACGCCGCGATCCGGCGGCAACTTCCTTTCCAGACTGTTGTGGGAGACGAGATTTCTGGGCCGGCCGGCCGAGTACTTCAATTTCAACAAGCCTGTGCTCGTGCTCTCGGCGCGCTTTGGGACGGACACGATGGACGCCTATTG
>CAJWOT010000206.1 GCA_913044215.1 uncultured Rhodospirillaceae bacterium
GGGTAATGTCGCGTTGCTCGTGCACCGATACCCCGTCCGTTTTATAGGAAGAGCGGTTTAAGAAACCCTTTCAAGGTTTGGTAAATTTCTTTGCGTTTCATTAAATTGGCGCCCTCAATAAACACCAAACGGTGTATGGCTGAGGGCTGCTACAGCTAACCTGCTAAGTGACGGGCAAGCCGCGTTGCAGTGTGCACTGTCGAGACGATTTTCTCAGTATCGAGCGGCAGTTCCTGCGACGCGAATTTCGCGATTACGACTCCGCTTTTCCGGTCAATAAAGAGAAATTGGCCATGGACACCAAAGCCAAACAGCAGCGGTGTTTCCCCATGCAGGGAATACCATTGGCTACGGTAGGAGATATCAAGGCCTGGAAAATACGCCGCCAATGTCCCTTCTTTCCACGCGTCGGCAATGCCGTTGCGTTCTATATCGTCAATCCAGCCTTCCGGCACGATTGACGTCCCGCCCCAAGATCCTCCCTTTGAAATGACATGCCCGACCCGGGCCAGATCCCGGGTCGTCGCGCACATGCCGCCGGCGCAGCGTGGTGCGCCAAGCCTGTCCACGGTGATATAGGCGTTGTCCGCGGCGCCTACCGGTTGCCAAAGCAGCGCGCTCATCAGGTCGGCATAGCGGCGTCCTGTCGCCCGTTCCATGACCCAACCCAGCAGATCGTTGTTCGGCGATACATAGTTGGTCGGCCCGCCATGCTCGCCGGATCTGTCCTTTAACTCGCCATAGAAACTACGCAGGTCCGTTGCCGTTTCCCCCGGCTCCAACGGATTCCAGTTGGTCGATTTGCGGTACTCGATAATGGCTCCCGAGGTCGCTAGATAATCCTCGTCGAAATCGATCCCGACTCTCATGTCGAGCAGATGGCGAACCGTCGCGCCTCGATAGGCCGTATTCGCAACTTCAGGCACGATGTCCGAGACCAGTTGCTCCGGGTCAAGTTCCTTCCGCTCGATCAAGATCCCCGCCAAAAGACCCAGCATGGACTTGCTCACCGACATCAAAATGTGCGGTGTTCGCTGAGACATGCCGGTCATGTATTTCTCGAAAACAATTTTTCCGTCGCGCAGGATCACGATCCCGTCCGTATGCGTGTGATCGAGGAAAGCGCCGAAACTCATTGATTGGCCGCTGCCGTCTTCGATCTGCAAATCCTCGAGCTCGACAGGATCGTGCGTGAGTTCCATCGTGATGTCTTCTGACGCAGTTATGTCGGCCGACGGGACGATTTCACGCACATGCTGGAACCCCCACTTATTGAACGGTGGTGTGCGCCAGTTCGCGAGGGTGACCTGGGATTCGGGCGAGGGCGGAAAGCCCTGCATCGGTGATGATGTCATCGTCTAAGCCGCCGCCAGGGCGGCGCCTGCCGCATCGACTGTCGGACCAGCGCCGGCCACGGTGGTGCGATGCATGATTCGCCGGTACCGGCTGGCCTCGTAGGCGGTCGCCCGATGGAGAACGCAGCGATTGTCCCAGATAACGAAATCAAATTGCCGCCATTGGTGGCTGTAGACGAATTCCGGTTGGCTCGCTTTCTTGACGAGATCCCGCAACAGCTTTCGCCCTTCTTCGACGGGCCAGCCGATGATGTAGGATGCGTGCGAGCCGGTATAGAAGTTCTTGCGGCCGTTTGCAGGATTGGTCCGTATGACGGCATGCCGCACGGGCGGCACTTCCGCCAGGGTCTCTTTCGGCGCCTGATAGCCCTTCACCAGGCTGCGCGAATAGCCGTAATCATGTTTGGCAACCAAACCGTCGAGCTGTCGTTGCTCGCTTTCAGGCATCGCCGCATAGGCTGCCCGGCAGGAGGCAAACTGCGTGTCGCCGCCCGTCGGCGGCACCTCGCGGCCGGAAAGCATAGAGCAGTAGGAAGGGACCGACTTGAACGAGCTGTCCGTGTGCCACATTTCATTGCCGCTGTTCGATTTGAGGCGCGGGTGGTCTGGCGGGAAAATCTCATTCGTGCGGAAATCGACATTGGTAATGTTGGCCACCGGTACGCCGCCATCGCCTTCGCGCTTATAGACAGTGGTCTCAAGCGGTCCCCACTGCGCGCTGAACGCGGTCTGCGTGTCGTCGTCAAACCGTTGGTCGCGAAATACGAGCACGGAATGTTCATCGAGCGCGGCTTTGACTTCGTCGACGATCGCTCTGGTGACCTGTGCGGTGAGATCTACGCCGCTCACTTCCGCCCCAATATGCGGAGTGAGTTTCTTCAACCCGAGCCCCATATCAATTGGCCTTTCAATTGTTGTGACTTCGTAGAAGTGAAGCAACATGCCTGCGGTGGCGCAAGAACACGTTTGCCGTGGCTAAGGTTGAAACGGTACCGGGTACTGATCGGGCGGGAGGAACACCGTCGTCCGCTTCATCAGACGCGGCGTGTCCGGATCGAAGGGCTCGCGCTGATGCAGTACGCGGCAATTGTCCCACAGCACGATGTCGCCCCGTTGCCATTTGTGCTGAAACACGAACGCTGGCGCCGTTATATGGGCGACGAGGTTGTCCAAGAGGGCCCGGCTTTCCGCCGGCGGCATGTCTTCGATACCATAAGTCTGCAGCGGATCAAGATATAGGCTCCTGCGATTCGTTCCTGGTTGCGTGAGCACCATGGGATGGACCACATCCGGCGTCAGGTCGCGGATCTTATGAACGTCCGGCTCTTCGGTGATGTCGACGGAATAGATCTGATAGGCGAACTCACCGCGCAGGCCGTTGACCTTCGTCTTCATGTCTTCCGAGAGCGCTTCGTACGCGAGTTGGGTATTCGCCCACGCCGTCTTCCCACCATCTTCCGGTACTTCGATCGCATACAGGATCGAACCCGTATCGGGCTTCGGCTTGTAACAACTATCCGTGTGCCACTTCGCTTCGCCACTTGCCAGCGCACCAATGTGCTGGCCGGACTCCAGCCGCAGATTGGAGACAAGAACGACCTCCGGATTCGAACGTGACCGTATATCCGTCCGCACATGGATATTGATCTCTCCGAACTGTTTGCTGAAGTGAATTTGTTCCCTCTCATCGAGCAATTGGTTGCGGATAAGGATGACAGGGTGTTCGATCCATAACGCATTGATCGCTTCGAACTCTGCGTCGTTCAACGCACGAAGGTCGATATCGAGAATTTCGACGCCGAACCTTCGGTGCAAAGGCCGCGTGTTCAGCTTCACTGTTCTTGTCCAGAGGACAGCTCGTTTGCGACTGCCGTCTCGACGACGGTGCCCGTGAAGAAATTCGGGTTCAGCGATGTATGCAAACGGGCTGTGTTCCCGAAGGTGAAGGCTTCGAACTGGGTTTCGTCCAGGTCACCGTCTTCCACAAGCTCAAAGGCCTCTTCGAGGACGCCCCGCATATCGATCACGTCGAAATGGCCGATATCGGAGCTGAACATCGGGTTGAGCCTTGTCTTCTCGTTGTAGGCCCAGGCCGCCGTCGGGTCGTCCGCTTCGCAGCCGAAGAAAAATCGCTCCTGGAACAGGGCGCGCAGTTCGGATGCACTCTCGACTCCGGATGCGGCAAAATCATCGAAATCGGTGCCGGTTTCGTGCTCCCGCCGGTCCAAGGTTTCAGCGGCGTAGAAAGGCTTCAGGGTGCTCGGTCCCGCGACGATATCCTCGACCTTTCCCTCATAGGCGCTGCCGCCATAACGCTGTAGCAGGGCCGCCAACTCCCCTAAATCCAGATTCGCCGGGCTCAGATTGGCCCGCATCGCCGCGTCGTGCCGCTTCTCCCAATGACCGATCATGTCCGCCAGCAGGTTGCACGCCCAAGCGACACCCCCCTCCAACATGCCGAACCGTAACTCGGGAAAGCGTTGCAAGACGCCGCCGAAAACTAGGGCCTTCGCAAATACATGGCTTGCGCCCGCGAAGTGGCCGATGTGATTGAAGGTGAAGTTATTTACGGATGCCCGGCCTTCCCACCCCATACTGCTGGAATGTGCCGTCACCGCGACCCCGGCATCGAGACAGGCCTGCCAGAACGGGTCGTAATCATAGGGGCTTTCCATCGCCAAACTATCGATGAAATAGCCGCCGGAAGCGTAGTAGCCGCCCGTCGCACCATCGCTGGGTCCGCTTTCGAGCGGACGCCGCACATGATTGGCGATCATGATGGCTTTCATGCCGAGTTCGCCGACGGCATGATTGAGTTCGGCGATCGCTTCAGATGGCGTGTGCATCGGAATTGTCGCCACCGGCGTCATACGGTCCGCGAAAGGGGCGAACAATTCCGCGTTCATGCGGTTCAGCGCGCGGCAGATGATCGGGCGTAGCTCAGGATCGGGGATCGACCCCTGCACCAAGCCTAGCGTCGTGTATACGACAGCGAAGTCGATCCCGAATTCATCGAGACGCTCATACATTAGTCCGGGCGCCATCGCAGTGGCCTTGTCCAGCGTATCCGCCGGCTCGCCCCACCAGGTCGGGCGGCGCAAGCGACGCGACATCCGCTCCTCCGCACTCATCCCGTACCAGGCGTCCTCGCGCTTCTTGTTTTCCCGGAACTTATCGACGGCACCGCTGCCGCCTTCCTGCTGCAGGAAATCGAGAAAGACCGGAACCGGTTCGAGCCAATGGCCATCCGCGTCGATGACGGGGTGGTTTAGTTGCGCGCGTATCTTCGCAGAACGGGTTGTTGTGCTCATGTCGCCCTCGCTATGGGATGTCCGCCAACATCATCCGCGAGCACTTCTCCCCAATCATGATCGAAGGCGCGTTCGTATTGCCGGATGTCAGGGTCGGCATGACGGAGGCGTCAGCTACCCGCAGCCCTTCGACGCCGTGCACGCGCAGTCTGTCATCGACCACTGCCATGGCGTCTGAACCCATTTTGCAGGTGCCAACGGGATGATAGGTCGTCTCCGCCGTTTGCCGCACCCAGTCGAGCAGCGTCTCGTCGTCATCCATGTCGATGCCAGGGGCGACTTCTTCGGTAATGATGCCTTGCAGGGCGGGGGACGTCATGACGCTCCGTGCGATGCGCATTGATTCCAAAGTTACGTCCCGGTCGAGCTGCGTACTCAGAAAGTTGAAGTTGATTGCCGGCGGCGCTGTGGGGTCGGCGGATTTCAGATGGATGTTTCCGGTGCTCTCCGAACGCAGGATATGCATGAAGGCGGTCACACCTGACCGGTCGGAAAGCTTGAAGTTCTCGGTCATGAAGAAGGGCACCCAGCCGATGACGGCGTTGGGCGCTTCCAAGCCTGGCCGGGTGCGAATGAATGCCCGCAAGGGGGCGGCGGACATACCCAGTAATCCGCGATCGGTGAAGGCGTATTTCAGCGCTTCCCAAACGAGACGGACGCCGCGACCCTTCACATTGTAGGTGATGCCCAAACTTTCCGGCACCGTCCATTTCATGCGGGGTGCGTAGTGATCGCGGAGGTTCTCACCAACGCCGGGCAGCTCATGTTGAACCTCGATGCCTAGCGATTTTAGTCTTTCTGCTTGGCCTATTCCTGACAGTTCCAGCAATTGCGGTGAGTTGATCGCGCCGGCGCTGACCACGACCTCCCGGGTCGCTTTCGCCTCGATGGTAGCGCCCTTGTGACGATAACGCACGCCGGTACAGCGTTTGCCTTCGAACAACACGCATTCGGTCAGCGCGTTTGCCTGGATCGTTAGATTTGGCCGGTTACGCGCCGGTTCGAGATAGCAATGAGCGGTGCTCATCCGGCGGCCGTTGCGGATCGTCGTCTGCGACATACCGATGCCGTCCTGGCTGGCACCGTTATAATCGTTCGTGTATTCGATGCCGGCCTCGCCGGCCGCCTTAATGATGGCGTCGTAGAGCGGGCCTGTTTCCAGGCTTTCGCTGACTTTCAGAACACCGTCCCTGCCGCGATATTCTTCGTCGGCTTCTCCCCTGTAACTCTCCATATCCTTGAAGATCGGCAACACGTCGGCATAACTCCAGCCGCGGTTCCCGAGCTGGGCCCAGATATCGTAGTCCTGGCTTTGTCCGCGGGTGAAGACCATGCCGTTGATCGAGCTGGATCCACCGAGCAGCTTGCCGCGCGGCACCGGAATGCGCCGTTGGCCGGATCCTTCGTCAGGCTCCGACGAATAGCGCCAGTTCGCCGCCGGATTGTCGATCAGCTTCGCGAACCCGACCGGAATGCGCGACCAGGGATGGCTTTCCCGTCCCGCTTCGAGAACCAGTACTCGGTGCTTTCCGTCTTCACTGAGGCGGTGTGCAACCGCTGCGCCGGCGGAGCCGGCACCGACGACGATGTATTCGTATGTCTGGCTTTCCATCTTGACCTCTATGCCGCGTCGGCAAGCACCATGCGCGATGCTTTCTCGCCGATCATGATCGACGGCGCGTTGGTGTTGCCGGATGTCAGGGTCGGCATGATCGAGGCGTCCGCGACCCGCAACCCCGCCATCCCATGAACCCGCAGCTGGTCGTCGACGACGGCCATCGGGTCCGATCCCATTTTGCAGGTGCCGATCGGGTGATAGGTCGTCTCGGCGTTGTTGCGCACCCAATCCAGCAATTCGCCATCGTCATCGATGTTCGCCCCCGGTGCGATCTCTTCCGTCGCGACGTTCTTCATGGCCGGTGCGGTCATGATCTTGCGGGTCATGCGCATGGCTTCCAGGGTCACATCCCGGTCGAGCTGGGCGCTCAGGAAGTTGAATCGGATGGCCGGCGGTTTTTTGGCATCGGCCGAAGCGATGTGAATGCTGCCCGTGCTCTCCGAACGCAGGATGTTCATGATCGCCGTGACGCCGGACTCGTTCGCCAGTTTGAAATTGTTCCCGACCAGGAACGGGATCCATGAAATCGCGGCATTCGGCGATTCCAACCCCTCCCGCGTGCGGATATAGGCGCGGATCGGCGCCGCCGGCAGGCCCAGCAACCCTTCATTCGTGAAGGCGTATTTCAAGGCCTGCCACACCAGGCCCAGGCCGCGCCCCTTGTCGTTGTAGGTCATACCGAGCGCGGCAGGCACTTTCCAGCGCATGCGCGGCGAGTAGTGGTCGCGCAAATTCTCCCCCACACCCTTCAACTCATGTCGCACATCGATGCCGTGGCTCTTCAGAACTTCCGGCTGACCGATGCCCGACAGTTCCAGGAGCTGCGGCGAATTGATCGAGCCGGTGCTGACGATCACTTCGCGGTTCGCGCGGGCTTCGCGTTGCTGTCCGTTGACGGTGTAACGCACACCGGTGCAGCGTTTCCCGTCGAGGAGCAGGCATTCGGTCAACGCGTTGGCCTGGATCGTTAGGTTCGAACGATCGCGTGCCGGATCGAGGTAGCAATAGGCCGTGCTCATGCGGCGGCCGCTGCGGATGGTCGACTGGGTCATACCGATGCCGTCCTGCTGCGCGCCGTTATAATCGTTCGTGTAGTCGATGCCGACCTGTCCCGCCGCTTTGATCAGTGCATCGTAGATCGGGCCCGACTCGAAACTTTCCGTTACCTTTAGCGGGCCGCCGCGGCCGCGAAATTCGTCGTCCGCGGCGCCTTGATAGCTCTCCATGTCGCGGAAGATCGGCAACACCTCGCGATAACTCCAGCCGCGATTGCCGAGTTGCGCCCAGGTGTCGTAGTCCTGCGCCTGGCCACGGACGAACACCATGCCGTTGATCGAGCTCGAGCCGCCGAGCAGCTTGCCGCGAGGCACGGGGATTCGGCGCTGGCCGGATCCTTCTTCTGGTTCCGAGGAGTAGAGCCAGTTCGCCGCGGGGTTCTCGATCAGCTTGGCGAAGCCGACCGGTATACGCGACCAGGGGTGACTTTCCCGCCCTGCCTCGAGCACGAGAACCCGGTGATCTCCGC
>CAJWOT010000207.1 GCA_913044215.1 uncultured Rhodospirillaceae bacterium
GGGACGAGCGCAACCCTTTGTTTCCCGGTCGAGCGGTCGTTGCGATTTCCGGTCGGACGTGCGGCAGGGGCGGCGGCCACACTCTAATTCTGCGAATCTGCCCTAGAACATGTGCCCGCTTCGGGCCGCCTTGGTCTGCAGGTATTGCTCGTTGTGCTGATTGGATGGAAAGGCGTGGGCGACGCGATCCTCGACCACGATGCCATGCGCTTCCAAAGCGGCGACCTTGTCCGGATTGTTGGTCATGAGCCGGATGCGCGTGAACCCGAGGCGGCGCAGCATCGTCGCGGCGGGGGCGTATACCCGCTCGTCGGCACCGAAGCCGAGCTGCTCGTTCGCGTCGATGGTATCGAATCCGTCATCTTGCAGCTTGTAGGCGCGCAGCTTGTTGACCAGGCCGATGCCGCGGCCTTCTTGCGCCAAGTAGAGCAGCACGCCCCCGCCGGCCGCCTCAATTTCCGCGACAGCGCCGCGCAGCTGATCGCCGCAGTCGCAGCGAAGGCTACCGAACAAGTCGCCGGTGAAACACTCCGAATGAAGCCGGGCCAGCACCGCACGGCTTCCGTCCGGTTCGCCGATGACGATGGCGACATGGGCCTTGCCGCCGTCCGCGGGACGGTAGGCGATCATCCGTGTCTTCTCGGCGCCTTCCAGGGGGACCGTGGTGTCCACGGCGTAGTCCATCAGCGCCCCAGCAGCCCCGCGATACTCGGAAATGTTGGCGATGTCGAGCGCGAGCAGATTGTAGCGTTGTGCAAACTCGGTCGGATCGCTGTCGATCGGTGACGTCAGCGCCGCCGGCAGCAGTCGGGCCAGCTTGACGACTTCCAGCGCTGTCTGCTGCATCGGTGTGGCCGGCTTCGCGGATGGCCGGACAAGCTGCGAGCCGTCGAACGTTTCGCCGATGATCGTCGCAATGGCGTCGCGATCCAAACCACCCTCGGTTTCGATGGCGACGACGGATGCGTCGCGTGCGTCCAGACCCAGTGCCCCGGCGCGCGAGGCCGTGACCAGACAGGCGACACCGGCGTCCGTCAGCATCGTTAGGGCGCGCGGATCGACACTGGATTCCGCTGCGGTTACCAGCATCGCTGCCGAATCGTCGCGCAAAACGATGGCCATGCCACGGCGCAGGTCGCCGATGACCCGGCCGACAGCGGTCAGGCTCGCATCTTGGGCGTTCGGCTGCGGGGCGATTTTCGGTTCGATGGGTGCGTTCATGCGTGTTTTCTTCCGCGGGCGCTCTTAAGAAGCCATATTAGGTCTTTGCCGAAGGACAGGGTCAAGGCCGTCAGTGCGATCGCGCCGAAGACATTTGCCGTTGCGGGCGCGACCGGTGGCAACAGGCAGAGAACCAACGCCCCGACCATCACAGCGCAAACCCCGCTTCGCAGCCGGCTCTTCGGTAGGGGTTCGGCCAATACGGGCCAGATCCAGCCAGACGCCAGCAGCAGATAGCGCATCAGCCCGGCGGCGACAATCCAGAGTCCGGTTTTCCCGGCAAGCGCCAGTGCCACGGTCAGGACCAGGATCAACAAGGCGTCGGTTTCTTGATCGAACAGGGCGCCGAACCGGCTTTCGGTTCCGAGCCGGCGTGCGAGCGCCCCGTCAAGCCCGTCGAGCGCCAATGCAACCCCGGCCAATGCTGCGGGCCACCAGGTGGTAAGCGTCACGGCCGCGTCGGCCGCGCTGCCGATCAACAGCGCCAGCAGGCCCACACGGACAGTCGTCACCGCATTGGCCGCGCCGAACGGGCGAAGCGCCCCGAATCGCGTCGCACCCAGCAATAATAGTGCCGACAGAATGGCAAACGCGGTTACGGCAATGGCTGCAGGTGCCGGGCCGGGCAGCATGAAACTGGCGGGAAAAACAAAAAAGCCGACTCCCACGGTGACGGCGCGCCCGTCATTCCCCAGTCGGAACGAATGTTCCAGCCAACCGGATGCCATGGGTTGTGGTCGAGTTGTCAAACGACACCATATGTGCGTTCAGTTAATTCCTTCCTTGATATATGGTGTGAACGCGCAAAACTGTAACGAAATAATACGGGCGGGGGCGCGTAGCACGGTCGGGGGTCGACTATGGGTAATTCGCCCGGAACTATCAGTGAATCTGACGCATGGCAGTGCGTGCTCGCACTGCGCGACAGACAACGATCGCAACCTTGTGCCGAGGGCTGGGCACTTGTACCGGGGCCCGGGGGCTTCGGTGTCACCGCGATCGATGCATCGCAGGCGGCGGCTGTTTTGGCACAGGTCGATGGCGGCGGCACCGTCGACGTCTGCGGGTCCATCTCGGCGCCCGTCGCTGCGCTGCTGCAGCTTTATCTGCCGTTCTGCGCGGGGGCGGCCGACATTACGGTCGCGCATCTGGGACAGAGCCTGGACGGCAAGATCGCCACGGTGACCGGCGCATCGCATTACGTTACCGGCGCGCAGGACATCCTGCACAATCACCGCATGCGGGCGCTGTTCGATGCCGTCGTCGTCGGATCCGGCACGGTGCAGCACGACGATCCGCAGCTCACGGTGCGCCATTGCGACGGCAGCAACCCGGTGCGCGTGGTGATCGATACGGAACGCCGCTTGTCCGAGAACTATCGCCTGTTTCAGGACGAAGAGGCGCGGACGATACTGATCTGCGCCGAAGACAAGGCCGATGGCCCGTCGCGGCATGGCGCCGCCGAAGTGATGGGCGTGCCGCGTTGCGCGGACGGCTTGTCGCCGCACCGTCTGCGCGACGCCCTGGCGGAGCAGGGGTGCCGCCGGCTGTTTGTCGAGGGCGGGGGCATCACCGTGTCGCGATTCTTGGAGGCGAAGTGTCTCGACCGGTTGCAGGTCACCGTCTCGCCGATGATCATCGGCTCGGGCCGCGCTGCGATCACCTTGCCGGAAGTGGCGAGCCTCGCCGACGGTTTGCGGCCGGAGACCAGACGGTTCGATTTTGGCGACGACGTGATGTTCGAGTGCCGCTTCGATGCCTGAACGGGCCTTTTGGGTCGCCGCGCCGGGTCAAGGGGAAATCAGGACGGCGCCCGAAAACGTGCCTGGCGCCGGTGAGGTCGCGGTCGTTGCCAGGGCCAGCGCGATCAGCCGCGGGACCGAAGCCCTGGTCTTCCAGGGCCGGGTGCCGGCGAGCCAGTATGACGATATGCGCTGCCCCTTTCAGGCCGGCGACTTTCCGGGCCCCGTGAAATATGGCTATGCGTCGGTGGGCGATGTGGCCGGGTCGGGCCGCGTGTTTTGCCTCCACCCGCATCAGGACCGCTACACCGTGCCCGCGGACAGCGTGGTTCCCGTGCCGGACGATGTGCCGGATCGGCGCGCCGTCCTCGCGGCGAACATGGAAACGACCGTCAACGCGCTATGGGATGCCGGCCCGCGGGTCGGCGACCGGATCGCCGTGGTCGGCGCCGGCGTGGTCGGCTGCCTGTTCGCGGGTTTGGCGGCGCGTATACCGGGCACCCGGGTCGAACTCGTCGACATCAACCCGGCGCGCGCGCAAATAGCGGAACGGCTCGGCGTCGGGTTCACCGTGCCGGAAAACGCGGCGGCCGCGGCAGACATCGTCGTGCATGCCAGCGGCACGGCACCGGGTCTGGCGACGGCGCTCGGCCTTGCCGGGTTCGAGGCGCTGGTGCTGGAGATGAGCTGGTATGGCGATGCCAAGGTGCCCGCACCGCTTGGCGAAGCGTTCCATTCAAAGCGCCTGACTTTGCGGTCCAGCCAGGTGGGCGCCGTGGCGACGAGCCGCCGGTCGCGCCGCAGCCGCCGCGACCGGCTGGTCCTGGCGCTCGAACTGCTGCGCGACCCGGTCTTCGATTGCCTCATTACCAGCGCTTCGCCGTTCGAAACGCTCCCCGAAACCATGGCGCAGCTGGCTGAAGACCCTGGCGATACGCTGTGCCATGTCGTGACGTATGAATAGGAGATATAGCGCAA
Source organism: uncultured Rhodospirillaceae bacterium (assembly GCA_913044215.1). Classification (GTDB taxonomy): domain Bacteria; phylum Pseudomonadota; class Alphaproteobacteria; order UBA8366. The sequence continues at coordinate 3,942 of CAJWOT010000207.1, forward strand.
GTGTTCAGCGTAACCGTAAGCAACAGCATCATGATCGCCCATTCGCTCGACGGCGAAGTGTTCGGGCCGGCGCAACGCCTGCATGGCGCGACCTATGTCGTCGAAGTAACGATGCGCCGCAAGGCGCTCGACAGCGACGGGATTGTCGCGGATATCGGACGGGCATCGGAACTGTTGAACGAAATTCTGGAGCCTTTTGCCTATCGCAATCTCGACGAGTTGCCTCAGTTCGAAAACCGGAACTCGACCACGGAAGTGCTGGCCCAGACGATACATGAAGCCTACGCGGCGGGTATCCGGGACGGCCGGTTGAGCGGCGATACGGCGTCGGCGATCGAGAGCCTTCAGGTTCGGCTGCGCGAGAAGCCGGATGCTTGGGCGACCTATGACGCACCGGTGCATGGCTGAACCGCCGATCCACTTCATTGTCCCGGGGCCGATCACCCAACGCACCGGCGGCTACGGCTACGACCGCCGCATCATCGAGCGCCTGAAATCCGACGGCCGTACGGTTGAGGCGGTCGAGCTCGACGGGTCCTTCCCCTTTTGCTGCGACACCGCTCGGACCGCGGCGGCGGACGCGCTGGCGGCGATCCCCGACGGGGGCCTTGCGGTCATCGACGGGCTGGCGTTGCCGGCATTTGAAGGGCCTTTGCCGCACCACGCCGACCGAATCTCAACCGTTGCGCTGATCCACCATCCGCTCGCGCTGGAAACCGGCTTGACGGCCAGCCAGCGGGCGCGGCTGAAATCTGCGGAGAACGCCCTGATCGCCCAAGCGGACGGCGTCGTCGTGACCAGCCGAGCGACGGCCAAGCTGCTGTCGGACCTCGGCCTTTGCACGGGCACGCCGTCCATCGTTCTGCCGGGCACGGATTCGGCACCGCGCGCCAGCGGGTCCGCCGGGACGGCCGTGCAACTGCTCTGTGTCAGCACGCTGATACCGCGCAAGGGGCATGGCATGCTGATCGAGGCGCTGGCCGACTGCAGCGATTTGCCCTGGCATCTATCGTGCCTCGGCGCGCTGGATCGCGACCCGGAAACGGTGTCCGAAGTGCGGAAGCGGATTGCCGCGCACGGCGTGGCGGACCGGGTCGCGCTGGTGGGTGAGGCGGACGAGACCGCGCTGGCCGCCGCCTATGACGGTACCGACCTGTTCGTTCTCGCTTCCGCCTTCGAAGGCTACGGCATGGCGTTTGCGGAAGCGCTGGCGCGGGGCCTGCCGGTGGTCGGCAGCGGCGAGGGGGCGGTGCGGGACACGGTGCCCGAAACTGCCGGCGTGATCGTGCCGGTCGGCGATCGGGACGCGCTGGCCGCGGCGCTGCGGCGGGTGATCGGCGACGATCGCTTTCGGCAGCGGTTGGCGGCAGGCGCCTATGCCGCCGGGCAGCGGCTGCCGGACTGGGCCGCCGCGGGCCGGGCTTTCGCCGCGGCATTGGACCGGGTGGCGGCGCGATGAGCGACGAATTCGCACCCGACTGGCTGGCCCTGCGCGAACCCTATGACCGCGCGGCCCGCTCGCGGGCTCTGGCGGTGGCGTTTCTCGACGCCTTGCCGGATCAGCCGCGCCTTGTCGATGTGGGCGCCGGGACGGGGAGCAATGCGCGCTTCCTGTCGGAGTCCACGGATAAGGCGATCGCCTGGCAATTCGTCGATCAGGACGCGGGGCTGCTTGACCGTATCTCGGGGGTCGAGGGAAAAAAGGTATGCATCGATTTTGCCCCGTCGCCGGCACGCATCGACCTGTCGCAGTGTGATGGGGTCACGGCATCGGCCTTTTTCGATCTTGTCTCCGAGGATTGGTTCGCCCGCTTCGTTGCCCATGTCAGCGGACAGCCGCTGCTGTTGACGCTGAATGTGGACGGCCGTTTTGTCTGGCAGCCCGGGGACGAGGCCGACCGCCTTCTCATGGGCCGTTTCGCCGGGGATATGCAGCGCGACAAGGGATTCGGCCCCGCCATGGGGTTCGATGCCCCACGATTGATGATCGATTGTTTGCAGCGCGCGGGCTACCGGGTGACCAGCGCGCCTTCCTCTTGGCGGCTGGGGCCGGAGGATACGGCGATGCTGACGGCCCTGTGCGGTTTCGTCGGCGATATCGCGGGCGATGGGCTTGCGGCCGAGACCTGGCGGCTGCGGCGTAAACTTGCGATCACCGAAAAGCACCTTTCCGTGAGCGTGGGCCATGTGGACCTATTGGCCCTTCCATAAGCCTACGGGAATACCCATGTCTTGACCTAATATGTTGACTTGCCATGGGGCCAGCGCAATTGTTTCAACGCGCTGCGACAGTTTGGGGACGATAGCCTGAGATGAGTGGGACCGGGATCGAGCGGCCAGCGGCCGGTGGAAGCCTCACGGGAAAGAAAATCCTGATCGTCGACGATGATGCGGCGTTGCGGGATTCGCTTTCCGAGCAATTGCAGCTACACGAAGAATTTGCGACGGCACTCGCCGAGACGGCGCGCGATGCGCTGGAAGTGGTGAAGAAGGACTATTTCGACGCGATACTGCTCGATGTCGGATTGCCGGACATGGACGGGCGCGAGGCCTGCCGTCTGATGCGCCGCAGCGGCGTGAAAGTGCCGATCATCATGCTGACCGGCGCGGATACCGATGCGGACACCATTCTGGGTCTCGATGCGGGCGCCAACGATTACATCACCAAACCGTTCCGCCTCGGCGTCTTGTTGGCCCGGCTGCGCGCGCAGCTTCGCCAGCACGAGCAGAGCGAGGATGCTGTCTTCACGATCGGACCGTACACCTTCCAGCCGAGCGGCAAGCTGCTGGTCGATGAGGCGGACGAACGTAAGATTCGGCTGACCGAGAAGGAAACCTCGATCCTGAAATATCTGTATCGGTCCGGCGCCAAGGCGGTCGATCGCGATACGCTGCTGGGCGAGGTCTGGGGCTACAATGCGGGCGTCACCACGCATACCCTGGAAACCCATGTCTACCGGCTGCGCCAGAAGATCGAAGCCGATCCGTCGAATGCCGACATCCTGGTGACGGAACCCGGCGGTTACCGGCTCGTTCCCTGACAAGTATCGGAAACTGTTAACTTTAATTGACAGCCTCTGATTCGGCGATTCGCTTTCGGCGTATGAATCGGACCCTGCTTTCGGGTATACTGAACCCGAGAGGAGAGGATTGTGGTTCGGTTCCTCATCGCCAGCCTGCTGTTCCTGGCAACGGCGTTACCCGCGGCGGCCGATTTCGAGACCGGCCTCGAAGCCTTTCGTAACGGCGATTACAAGACGGCATTCACCCTTTGGGAGCCGCTGGCCAAGGCCGGCGACCCGGAGGCGCAATTCAGTCTCGGTATCCTGTATCGCCGCGGGCTGGGTGTTGAGCCGGACTACAGGCAGGCGATGGGCTGGTTCGAACGGGCCGCCGGGCGCGGCCACCCCTCGGCGCAATTCAATCTGGGCTATATTTACGAAAAAGGCATCGGCGTGCGCCGCAGCCGCGTCGCCGCCCTGCGCTGGTATCGGCGTGCCGCGAAGGCCGACGAGACTGTTGAAAAATTCCGCCTTGCCCGCGCGCGGGCGCAATTTCGCCTGGCCGGCCTGTTGCGGCTTGGCAGCGACGTAGACCGGTCGGCGTCCATGCACTGGATGCAGCAGTCTGCGAAGAACGGCCATCAGGAAGCGCAGTTCCAGTTGGGCCTCGGCTATGCCGCGGGCAAACAATTGCCGCGCGATCCGGTCCGGGCCGCCAAATGGTTCGAGCGTGCGGCGTCGCAGGGTCATGCCGCGTCGCAAGTCAATCTCGGTTCCCTGTACGAGTCCGGCAGCGGCGTGGAACGGGATGAAGCCCGGGCCGCC
>CAJWOT010000208.1 GCA_913044215.1 uncultured Rhodospirillaceae bacterium
ATCTCATTCAGCGACGTTTCGAACGCCGTGCCGGAGCCGGCCGCGGCGCTGCTGCTATTGGCCGGTCTCGGTCTGTTGGCGGGACTACGGCGCCTCGAGGCACCGTGCATGAGGCACGCCTAAGCGACCGCCGGCACGGGATGACCGTCATCGTCGAACTCGCCGACACGGTAGGTGCCCTGCTCGTTGCCGTTCACATTGTAGGTGAAGTACTGGACGTCGGTGGTCGGTACGCCGAAGCTTCGCGTGACCGGGCGTCCCTCCTCATCTTCCTCGTTCTGCCACATGTGTAGCCATTTCAGTACGTCCGCGCCGTCTTTCAGGAGGTCGGCAGCATGAGCGGCTTCGAGGTCGTCGACGGACATCCAGCGATGACCTGGTGTCGCATCGTCGGCGGCTGCGATGCCAGGGGCGGATGATTGCAGGCGGTGGCCGTAGACCCGGCAGCGCCAGGCTTGCGCATCCTCTTCCGTTCCGTCCTCAGCCAGGTCGACCAGCCAGCTCAGCCAGGGAACCTGCAGGCTCAACCGCTCGCGCGTCTGCGTCACGACCGAGCCCATCACGTTGCAGACATCCAGGATGCCCGCCGTCTCGTCCTCCGCCGCCGCGAACCGCGGCAGGTGCCAGCCGTCGGTATCGTTGCCCAGAACGAGCAGCTTGTCGTCGTTGTCCTCGATCAGAAGTTGCGCCTCGTCGACGCCGCCCACGGCCCCGTCGCGAACCGCGGCGTATTGGCCATCGCTCCGGTGATAGGGGACGAGATGCTTGGCGCCCTCCGGCAGAACCTCGTGCACGCTGGAGGGGTAGATGGTCGGCCCGCAGGCCGGCGGCGAGGATTTCGCGTGGAACTTCATGTAAAGCCCGCAGCGGTCCGAATTGCCGTAGTTGGGCAGCGGCTCGTGCCACAGGAAGCCGTTCATCAGGACGACATCGCCTTTCTTCAGCGACGGATCGACCAGCGTGATCTCGTGCGGCTTGGGTACCTGCGCCGCGTCCACCGGATGCACCCGGCCGTCCGAGGGCAGCACGGTGGTCTCCAGATGCGACCCGGGTGCGACGGTGAGCGGGCCCGCCGTCTCCGTGTAATCGACGAAGGGGACGACCGCGAACATCCATTTGACGTAGGAGCCGACGCAGCGCCAGGGCTTGTAGTCGTAATGCGCGCCGCTGCCTTTGACGTAGGGCTCGTCGCCGAGACCCGCCCCGGGCGGCCGCATTATCGACCAGTACTGCGCCAGCGTGGCGGGCTCGCCGAACAGCTCCTGGACCGCCTCCATGATGGCGGGGTGGGCGAGGCTTAGCGCCGCGATCTCGGGATTGTCCTCCAGGACCCGGGGACCCATCGAATGGATGCCGGGTGCGGGATAGGCCGGCCCCTTCTTCAGCGTGTCGTAATCGCCGCGGTTGAAGGCGGCGCGGATCGGCTTGGCGAGACGGTCCACCTCCTCATACGTCAGGACGTTCCGGAGGACGTAATAGCCATTCTTTTCGAATTCTTCCTTCACAGCGCAGCCTTTTAATTCTGGGGACGGACAAAATGTCAGTGCCTCCAAATTACTACTCAGGAGTTGAATATCAAAGTGCGTCCCTGGAGGTGGAACGTCGCGATTCAATGCCACCGTATACGCGACCCTATATCGGGATCGCCAGCAGGGTGTCGATTTGGTCGCTGTCGATGACGACGATGCGTTCGCGGAACTTGTAGTCCGGGCCGGAGATGTCGATGTCGTCGAGATAGCGACCCGTCGCGAACAGGGTCGTCTCGCCGCTATGCATGATGCGGGCGACAATGAAGTGCGTGTGGACGATGGCCGTATCGCGTTCGATCGACTTGAACCGGTAGGGGCCGACCACGTGGCGGTAGCGGTGCGGTTCGTACAGGTTGGCCTGGCGCAGGGTGAAGACCCTGTCGAGCAGCATGCCGCGGGTCGCTGCGTACATCACGCCCTGGCGCATCCCCGCCTCGTGATTTGAGTGGCTGATGATCTGGTAGCGGCAGGGGTCGACGAACAGGTCCGGCCATTCCTCCAGCCGATCCTCGTCGATGATCTCGGCATAAAGACCGGACAGTTCCTGCACGCCGATCCGGACCGCCTGTTCGTCCCGGTCAGTCACGGCTATTCGCCCATCAACGCGCGGTAGTGCTTCCAGAAGCCGCGGATTGCCGACTCGCTGGCCTTGAAGGTCTGCGACTCCGCCTCGTGGCCGCCCATCATCACGACCCCCGCTCCCTCGTCATTATACTGCAGGGCGCGCTGCACGAAGCCGCCGATGAAGCCGTCCTCCATCGCGACGTAACCCGCCGGGCCGATGAGATTGCCTTGGCGCAGGCGGCGCTCGGTCATTTCCTCGTCGTCATCTTCGAAGCCGAGATGGATCCATTCCAGCTCCGTCCGGTCGACGCCGCGCGGGCGGATGACCCGCACCGCGATCGTGTTGCGCACCTGCTGCAGCACCATGCCGGGGAAGACGGTCAGGATTTGCACCGAGACGCCGTCGCCATACTCATCCACCGACTCCACGACGGATCTGTCCTGCAGCCGGAAATCGCTTTCCGCGCGAATGCCCTCATCCTTGTAGGCGGCGGTCTCCGCCTCGTAATCGAGCTTGGCGAAGCTGTAATGATTGCCGCCGTCCGGGTTGATGAAGATGCCGCCCGGCATGTTCAGCTTGTTGATCTTGAAGGTCGTCAGGAAGAGGTGAAGGATCGAGGCGTGATAGGTGTCCTTCACATTCTCTATATAGAGCTTCCAGTTGTTCGGCAGGATCTGGGTATTCCGTCCCAGCAGCGTCGGCGCTCGGTTCATCACCCGCGTCAGGCCGCGCACCACATCCGCGCCGAGCCAGTCTTCCAGCCCGGCCACCTTGTCGCTGAAGGTGCCGAAGACGATGCCGCCCAGCACTTCGACGCGCAATTTCTGAAGCCGGTGTTCCTCCTTGCGGAATTCCGGCGCCATGCCGCCCTTACCCTGGACGCCCTGTTCGAAGGCGACGCCGGTCAGCTGTCCCGTCAGATCGTAGGTCCAGCCGTGATACATGCAGCTGAACTTCTTCACATTGCCCTGCCGGCCCATGCACAACAGGTTGCCGCGATGGATGCAGCGATTGACGAAGGCGTTGACGGTCCGCTCGGCATCGCGCGTGACCAGGACGGACACTTCGCCGACGGTGGTCGAGACGAAGTCGCCGGCTGCCGTCAGCTCCGCCTCCAGGCAGAGATAGTGCCAGGTGTCGCCCTTGAAGATTCGTTCCTGTTCGCGGACGTAGGTGTCCTGGTCCGTGTAGGTCCGAAACGGCACCTCGCTGATGCCGTTGGAGGGCCAGGCGACGCGGCGCCCGGAGCTTGGTTCGGGGTCGTACATGACGTTCCTCCCGTGTTATCGGGCAAGCCTAGCCTTCACCCGGTTTCTTGGGAAGGCACGGATTTTGCGCCCGCCGTTTCAGGCGGTAAGTTCCCGCCAACGGAAACATTCAATGTCACGGACGGTTCAATGAGTTTCGACGCGATCATCGTCGGCGCCGGTATTTCCGGCATGTATCAGCTGTACCGGCTGCGCGAGCTGGGCATGAAGGTGCGCGTGTTCGAATCCGGCAGCGATGTCGGCGGGACCTGGTATTGGAACCGCTATCCGGGCGCGCGGTTCGATTCCGAGAGCTGGTCTTACGGCTTCTCTTTCTCCGAGGAACTGCTGCAGGAGTGGGAATGGCCGGAGCATTTTTCCGCCCAACCGGACACGCTGCGCTATCTGAACTACGTCGCCGACAAATTCGATCTGCGTCGCGAGATGCGGTTCAATGCCAAGGTCACGGCAGCGCATTTCGACGACGATACGAATAGCTGGACGGTGACGACGGAGAGCGGCGAGCAGGCAACGGCGCCCTTGCTGATCATGGGGCTTGGGCCGCTTTCCGCACACACCCTGCCGAATATCCCCGGCCGCGATGACTATGAGGGGCCTGCCTATCATACCGCGCGCTGGCCGCACGAACCGGTTGACTTGAAGGACAAGCGGGTCGGCATCATCGGCACCGGCGCCTGCGGCATCCAGGCGATCCAGACCATCGCCAAGGAAGTCGGATCGCTCACCATTTTCCAGCGCAAACCCAACTGGGCCGCCCCCCTGCACAACAGCAAGATCACACCGGAAGAGCAAGAAGAGATCAGGGCAAGCTACCCCGAGATTTTCGAGCGTTGCCGCAACACGGTCGCCTGCTTCATCCACAATCCCGACCTGCGCTACACCCTGGAGACGCCACCGGAGGAACGCGAGGAATTCTGGGAGAAGCTCTATTCCGAGCCGGGTTTCGGTATTTGGATGGGCAATTTCCGCGATATGGTGATTGACGAAGAAGCCAACCGGCTGGCCAGCGAATTCGTCGCCAAGAAGATCCGCCAGCGGGTGAAGGACCCCAAGGTCGCCGAGAAGCTGATCCCCAAGGACCACGGTTTCGGTATGCGCCGGGTGCCGCTCGAGAGCGGCTATTTCGAAGTCTACAACCAGGACAATGTGGAGCTGATCGATATCAGCGAGACGCCGATCGAGCGCATCACCAAGAAAGGAATCCGCACTAGCGACCGGGACTTCGAGTTCGACTTCATGATCTACGCCACCGGCTTCGACGGGGTGACCGGTCCCTACGACCGGATCGACATCCGCGGGTCGGGCGGGCGCAGCCTGAAGGAGGATTGGATCGGCACGCCGCGCACCTTGCTGGGCGTGCAGGCGGAAGGCTATCCCAACATGTTCATGGTACTGGGCCCGCACACGGCGCGCGGCAACATCCCGCGCAATATCGAGGAGATCGTCGACTGGATCACCGACATGATCAAATTCATGCGGGAAGAGGGCTATAGCCGTTCCGAACCACGTCCCGAGGCGGTCGCGGAATGGGGTGAAGCGGTCGAGAAGGTCTCCAAGATCCTGCTGTCGAGCAAGATCGGCTCCTGGCAGACGGGTGTGAACCAGAACGTTCCTGGCCGCGATAAACCGCGGGTGCTGGGCTATAACGGCGGCGTGTTCCGCTATCGGAAACGCGGCCGGCAGGTCGCCGAGGGCGGCTACAAGGAATTCGCCTTCCGCTGATTTCCCCGGCGCAACGACATGAATATGAGGAGCAAGGAATGGCCGCGACCCCGGAAGAGGCATTACAGGACGCGATCGACGCCAGCGGCTCGCTCAAGCTGAAGAAGTTTCGCGACACGATCCATCTGCCGTTACATCAGGTCGAGGTCGGGCCGGCCTTACCGCCGATCTATCTCTCGGACGCGGATGTCCCGGAATACCGCAGCGACGGCTGGGAGGAGACCAACCCCGAATGGGTGGGTAGCACGAATAAGCTGTTGGCCCATGACGTAATCATCCGCGATGAAAACAAGGTCGCGTTCCTCATCAAAGCGGCGCGCTACTACGCTGACGGAAAATTAATGCAGACCTACGACGCGATCTTCACGGTCGTGAACCGCGGTGGTGAATGGCGCCTTGTGAGCCGCAACCCGTTCAACGTGCGCAAGGCGTGAGCTGTTTACGGTCAAAACCCGCAAACAGCTGTGGACGGTCAACGCGCGGGATGCTCTGAAGCGGCGGCGTTTTCGTTTCTGGATTTTGGAAAAAAGAAAGCCGGGACGGATGTGCCGTCCCGGCCGTGTTTGCAATTGCTCGCTGTAAGTGTGGCGGGTGTTATCCCGCGATACGGGCCGCTTTCGATTTGTAATTGTGCCGGCGCAATTCGAGGCGCGCGATCTGCTGGCGGTGCACTTCGTCCGGGCCGTCGGCGAAGCGCAGCGCGCGCATCCGCGACCACATGAAGGACAGCGGGAACTCCTGGCTCATGGCGCCGCCGCCATGCGCCTGCATCGCGTCATCGATGATCTTCAGCGCCATGTTCGGGGCGGCGACCTTGATCATCGCGATTTCCTGGCGCGCTTCCTTGTTGCCGACCGTATCCATCATATACGCGGCCTTCAGGGTCAGCAGCCGGCACATCTCGATCTCGATCCGCGCGTTGGCGATGCGCTCCTGCGTCACGCCGCGGTCGGCCAGGGTGACGCCCCAGGTGACCCGCTCCATGGCGCGCTTGCACATCAAGTCGAGCGCGCGCTCGGCCACACCGACGATGCGCATGCAGTGATGGATGCGGCCCGGGCCGAGGCGCCCTTGTGCGATCTCGAAGCCGCGGCCTTCGCCCAGCAGCATGTTGTCGGCCGGTACGCGGACATTGTCGAACTCGACCTCGCCATGGCCGTGCGGCGCGTCGTCGAAGCCCATGACGTTCAGCATCCGGTGCACCTTGATTCCCGGCGTGTCGCGCGGCACCAGGATCATGGATTGCTGGTTGTAGGTGGGGGCGTCCGGATCGGTCTTGCCCATGACGATCAGGATCTTGCAGCGCGGGTCGCCGATGCCGGAAGTCCACCATTTGCGGCCGTTGATCACGTATTCGTCGCCGTCGCGCTCGATGCGGGTCTCGATATTGGTGGCGTCGGAGGACGCGACCCTCGGTTCCGTCATCGCGAAGGCGGAACGGATTTCACCTTCCAGCAACGGGTCGAGCCACTTGCGCTGATTTTCCTCCGAGGCGTAGCGGACGAGGGTCTCCATGTTGCCGGTGTCCGGCGCGGAGCAGTTGAACACTTCCGGTGCCCAGTTCACGCGGCCCATGATCTCGCAAAGCGGCGCGTATTCCATATTGGTCAGCCCGGCGCCCAAATCGCTTTCCGGCAGGAACAGGTTCCAGAGACCTTCCTCTTTCGCCTTCGCTTTCAGTTCCTCGAGGATGGGAACCGGAGCCCAGCGGGTCTCGCCGCCGGCAACCTGTTCGGCATAGGTGCTTTCGTTCGGATATACATTTTCGTCCATGAAAGCCTGGACGCGAAGCTGAAGTTCTTTTGTCCGTTCGGAAAATTCGAAGTCCATCGGACCCCTCCCTGCGATGACCGTGATTTGCGCGACACCTTAGCGCGCGGGAGGGCGGCGGGGCTAGCCGTCGGATGGTAAAATTGGCGGATTGCAGCGTTATGCGGCGCTAGGCCGCGGTTGCGCGCCACCCGTTCAGCACTCTCTGAGCGTTGTCCGCTTGGGTCGAGTCAAAATATTTTATCATCTGTTGCCCGTGCTCGGACGCCCGAAAATCTGCGAAAATCCCGATGCTGTGCAAATAATATAATATGCGTGCATATGTGTCTTGATTGAGACCGATTGCTCGCGAGGCGATTGCCAGGGCTTCGCCGGAACAGTAAAGCGAGTTTTCCGCCCATTCGGAGTCGACCTCGCACAGCCCTTCGAACGTCTGTTTGAACAGCGTCAAGTTGTCATGCGTCAGTGCGTGCAGCAGGCGCGGTCCCGGTTCCTCACCTTCGATATCCAGGGTCGGTTTGTGCGTCTTGTTCTCGAAAATGTCGCTGTCGATGGCTTCCAGAACCGCATCCGAGACCGCCTTGTCCAATTTCTGCGGGTCGACGTTAAAGCGCTCCTCGATGTATTGGCGCAACGAATCGTCGACCCAGTCCGCCATGCGCATCGCCATATCGAGATTAAGATCCTGACGCCCAAGAAGCGGTGCCCGGTACGTTTCGATTGTTTCGGAATCGGACACCAGGGTGTTCATGTTTTCGGGCGAGAGTTGGGCGCCGTCATTCTGCAACAGGGATACGACGACATTGGCGTCGCCGGTTTCCACCAGGGTGGA
>CAJWOT010000209.1 GCA_913044215.1 uncultured Rhodospirillaceae bacterium
ATTTCCGGACTGCATATGGGCCTCGTCGCCGCGACTCTGTTCTTCGGGCTGCGCGCTTTTCTTGCGATGAGCGAACTGCTGGCGCTGCGCTATCCCATCAAAAAATGGGCCGCGGCCGTCGCGCTTGCCGGTGCGTTCGGTTATCTGCTGCTCACGGGCGCAACTATCCCGACGCAGCGCGCTTTTCTGATGGCTGGTCTGGTCCTTCTCGCCGTTTTGCTGGATCGAACGGCGATTTCGCTCCGCCTGGTCGCGTGGGCTGCCGCGGCAATCCTGCTGATCACGCCGGAAAGCCTCCTCAGTGCCAGTTTCCAAATGTCCTTCGCTGCTGTGGTGGCCCTCGTCGCCGTCTATGAACACGGTCAGCGGCTCGTGGGCGACTGGGCCGGTGGCGGTTGGGGGCGGAAAATAGTGCTCTATCTCTCCGGGGTTGGGCTGACCACACTCGTCGCCGGTTTGGCGACCGGCATCTTTGCGCTCTACCACTTCGGACGTATTGCCCATTTCAGTCTCGCGGCCAACCTTCTGGCGGTCCCTGTCACGGCGTTCTGGATCATGCCATGGAGGGTGATCGCGATGGCATTGATGCCGTTCGGGCTGGAAGCTTGGGCGCTGATCCCCATGGGGTGGGGAATCGAGCTTGTAACAGGGACCGCCAGGGACGTCGCAGGCTGGCCTGGCGCGGTGAGCCTTGTCCCCGCAATGCCGCCCATCGGATTGGCCGCGGCTGCAATCGGTGGTCTGTGGCTTTGCCTCTGGCAGCGCCGTTGGCGCTATGCCGGAATCGTAGGGATCGTCGCCGGATTGGCATCCGTTTCGCTGCATTCGCCACCGGATATCCTTGTGTCCTCGGATGGCAGCTTGGTCGGCGTCCGGGCAGGGGATGGCGAACTCCTGCTTTCCACCACCCACCGCGAGAAGCGAACGGCCAAGACATGGCTTAGCCGCAGTGGGCAGAACGGCGCTCGTTCCTGGCATGACAGCTTTGATGTAATGAGCTGCGACAGTGTCGCCTGCATCTACCAGGCAAAAGGATAGTTCATATCCCTGGTAACGGACCCGCGCGCGCTAGCCGAGGATTGCCGCCGCGCCGACATTGTCATCAGCGCGGTGCCGGTGCGGTGGAGGTGTCCGACCGCGAGGCGCGTCGTTGACCGGTTTGATCTGTGGCGCCATGGCGGCCACGCGGTCTGGCTGGACGGACTCAAAGTCGAGACCGTTACTGAGAAACAGGGGCGCCGGCCTTGGGTGACGCAGCGCCGCCGAAAGTCTAGTAACGCCGCAGGAGTCCGATCAGCCGCCCTTGTACCTTGACCCGATCAGGCCCAAAAATCCGTGTCTCATAGGATGTGTTGGCCGGCTCCAATGCGATAGAGTTGCCGCGCTGACGCAGCCGCTTCAGCGTCACTTCATTCTCGTCGATCAAGGCGACGACGATCGATCCCGTCTCCGCCGTGTCACACCGCTGAATGACGACCGTATCGCCTTCCAGGATACCGGCATCGACCATCGAGTCGCCTTCGACTTCGAGGGCGTAGTGGTCGCCGCCGCCGAGCATACTCGCGGGAATATCGACGGCATTGGTCTGGTCGCGGAGCGCCTCGATTGGCGTGCCCGCGGCAATCTTGCCGTATAAGGGCAGAGGAACGGATTCGACCCCGTCGGTGAAATCCGCCGTGGCCGGCGGCGGGGCGTACTCGTCATTGCTGATGACTTTGGGTGAAAATCCGTTCTTCGAGCCGAGACCGGCAGATTCCGCATTCTCGGGCAGGCGCACGATTTCAAGGGCGCGCGCGCGATGCGGTAAACGGCGGATAAAGCCCCGTTCCTCGAGACCCGTGATCAGCCGGTGAATGCCGGATTTGGACTTTAGACCCAAAGCTTCCTTCATTTCCTCGAACGAAGGGGACACGCCTGAAATGGCCAGACGGTCTTGGATATACATCAACAACTCGTACTGTTTGCGGGTCAGCATGAACGACTCTCCCCCCGGGAACTTCCGAACTCATCCACCCTATATCTCTTCCTTGAGCCCCTTTGTTCGGCTCGATTGGACACAAGATATAGAACAAAACCAAAACACGACACATGTTCTAGTTTAGTTCGCTTTTTGGGTCAAGCGGTAACTGTCAGAACAAATCAGACACGCGCTAGCCCATCGGGGATCGGGAGGTATTCGATAACATCGCCTACCGCTGCGGCAGGGGCGTGCGGAGCGCGGATGATCAGGCAATCCGCCTTCGCCATCCGAGAGAGCATGGAGCTGTCCTGTTTGGCGAAAGGAACGGCGAAACGGCTGCCGCTATCGTCATGCTCCAGCGTTGCGCGGAGGTAATCCTCACGCCGGTCGTTCTCGCCCAGCGGTGCCTTCAAGCGGGCGGTCAGCCTTGGCTGCCGCGCCGCCTGGATGCCGAGCATCCGCTCTATCGCCGGCAGCATGAAGATAATCGCGCAGACCACGGTGGATACCGGGTTCCCTGGCAAGCCCAGCACAGGAGTCTCGCCGATCGAGCCGAAGATCAGCGGTTTGCCGGGCCGCATGGCGATCCGCCAGAAATCAAGCTCGAATCCCAATTCGCCCAGCACGCTTTGCACCAGGTCGTGGTCGCCGACCGACGCGCCGCCGGTCGTCACCAGCAGGTCTGCGCCCCGCGCGCCCTCCGCCATGGCTTTCAACGCCTCCCGGTCGTCAGGCGCGATTCCCAGTGAAATCGGTTCGCCCCCGCGGGCGCGAATGAACGAGGCGAGGGCGAGGCTGTTCGAACTGACGATCTGATTTGGCCCAAGCGGGTCGCCCGGCATGGCAATTTCGTCGCCCGTCGCCAGGATTGCGATGCGCGGTTTGCGGTGCACCATCAGCCACGGAACATTCATCGCCCCGGCAAACCCGACATCGCGCGCGGTCATCACCTGACCGACGGTCAGGCCGATTTCGTCCGCCTGGAAATCAAGACCGGCGGGCCGGATATAATGGCCTTGCGGTACCGAGACCTGGATCGTGACCTTGTCGCCTTCGGCCTCCGTGTCTTCCTGTATGACGATCGCGTCAGCGCCGGCGGGAACGGGGCCACCGGTGAAAATCCGCACGCATTGTCCGGGGGCAAGCGTGCCGTCATGTTGACCACCGGCTGGCGCGTATCCGACAACGTTCAAGGTTGCCGGCGGCGCGGCCACGTCTTCATGGCGGACGGCATAGCCATCCATAGCGGAGACGGCGACAGGCGGCTGGGTGCGGCGAGACCGGACATCCTCGGCCAGCACACGGCCCAAACTGTCGATCAGACTGATCTGTTCGGCTTGAAGGGGGGAAAAGGCCGACAGGACCCGGGTGCGCGCTTCCTCGACCGAGAGCATCAGCGGCCTTCGTAGGTGCCCGATTTGCCGCCCGATTTGTGGGTCAGGCGGATATCGGTGATCTGCATGCCGCGATCGACTGCCTTGCACATGTCGTAGACGGTCAGGGCGGCGACGGAAACCGCGGTCAGCGCTTCCATCTCAACGCCGGTGCGGCCCTTCAGTTTGCAAGTCGCTTCAATATCGACCGCGTTGCGGTCCGTATCGATGCTCAGCTCAACCTTGACCGAGGAGAGCGCCAGCGGGTGGCAGAGCGGGATCAGGTCCGGCGTTTTCTTGGCTCCCATGATGCCGGCAAGCCGCGCAACGGAAAGGACATCGCCTTTCTTCACGCCACCATCCGCGATCAGTTGCACGGTTTCCGGTTGCATTACGACCGCGCCGGCGGCCGTCGCGACACGCTCGGTTTCGTCCTTGGCGGAGACGTCGACCATCACCGCGTTTCCGTCGGAATCAAAATGCGTCAGCGTCGCCATCAGGCCGGTGCCGCTGCCGGCATTTGCAGGATGGCGCGGGTCGCGGCTGCCACGTCGTCCTGGCGCATCAGCGATTCCCCGATCAGAAAGCAGCGAACGCCCTGATCCGCGCACCGCGCCAGATCGGCCGGCGAGCCGAGACCGCTCTCGCCGACGACGGTGCGTCCTTCGGGCACGGTAGGCGCCAGCGTTTCGGTTGTCGCGAGATCGACGTCGAGCGTCTTTAGATTGCGATTGTTGATGCCAATCAGGCCCGATTTTAGCGACAGAGCCCGTTCGAGCTCTTCGGCATTATGGACCTCGACCAGAACATCCATGCCGAGTTCCACCGCCAACCCTTCCAGTTCGGCAGCCATGCTGTCCTCAAGGGCCGCCATGATCAGTAGGATGCAGTCCCCGCCGATCGCGCGCGCCTCATAGACCTGATAGGGGTCGAGCATGAAATCTTTGCGCAGCACCGGCAGGTTGGTGGCCATTCGCGCCGCGGTCAGGTAATCGTTCTTGCCTTGGAAATACGGCGCATCGGTCAATACCGAGAGACAGGTGGCGCCGCCGGCCTGATAGGCGCGCGCAATCGATGAGGGGGCGAAATCTTCGCGGATCAGTCCTTTGCTGGGCGAGGCCTTTTTCAATTCCGCGATCAACCCGTAGCCGCCGTCGCTTGAGGCTTGAACCAGCGCTTCGGCAAAGCCGCGCGGCGACGGGCCGTCAGCCGCACGGGATTTCATGTCTTCCGCCGATATCTCTGACTTGCAGGCGGCGACATGGTCGCGCTTGTCGGCGCAGATTCGATCCAGAACGTCGCTCATGCGCTGCCCTCGTTGGTGATGGCCACCATCTTCTCCAGGCTCTCCTTCGCCTTGCCGCTGGCGATCGCCTCGGCGGCCAGGGCGACCCCATCGCGCAGATCGTCGGCGCGGCCGGCGACCTTCAAAGCCGCCGCGGTGCCGAACAATACGATATCGCGATAGGCACTCTCTTCGCCGGCCAGCACGGCGTGAATGGCTGCGGCATTGTATTCCGGATCGCCGCCTTTCAGGTCTTCGGGCTTGCAGAGGGGCAGTCCGGCCTCTTCCGGCGAGAGCTCAAAAGTATGGGTTTTGCCGTCATAATATTCGCAAACAGTCGAGGTGCCGGTCGTCGTCAATTCGTCCAGCCCATCCGATCCGTGAACGACCCATGCCCGTTCGGCGCCCAGTTTGCCGAGCGTTTCCGCCATCGGCTCGATCCATTTGCGTGCATAGGTCCCGACCAGCAGCCGTTTGACACCGGCGGGGTTGGAGAGGGGCCCCAGGATGTTGAATATCGTCGGTGTACCGAGTTCGACCCGCGTCGGCATGACGTTGCGCATGGCGCCGTGATGGCGCTGCGCCATCATGAAACAGATGCCCGCCTCGCGGACCGATTTCTCCAGCAGCGGAAAATCGGCATCGATATTGATCCCAAGGGTCCCGAGCACGTCGGCCGCCCCCGATTTGGAAGACGCGGCCCGATTGCCATGTTTTGCGATGGGGACACCGCAACCGGCCACGACGATCGCAATGCAGGTTGAGATATTGTACGTACCGGACCGGTCGCCGCCCGTGCCGACCACATCCATCGCACCATCCGGCGCCGTGATCTTTGTTGCCTTGGCGCGCATGGTCGTTGCCGCGCCGGTGATCTCTTCCACCGTCTCGCCGCGCGTATGGAGGGCCAACAGCAGCCCGCCCATTTGCGAGGCGGTCGCGTCGCCGGACATCATGATATCGAAGGCGTGCGCGGCTTCCGCCGTGTTCAGCGTGCCGCCGCTACCAACCTTGGCCAGGAGCCCTTTGAAAATATCTGCGTTTTCGGCCATCGCGCGCCTCAGTGGACCGTCAAATCCAAAAAGTTCTTCAACAAATCATGCCCGTGTTCCGAGGCGATACTCTCCGGATGAAACTGTACGCCGTAGAGCGGCACCTCTTTATGGGCGATACCCATCACGATGCCGTCCTCAGTCTCCGCCGTGATGTCGAAGCATTCCGGCACGGAGTCCCGGTCCAGAATGAGCGAATGATAACGCGTCGCGGTCAGCGGGCTGGGCAAATCCTTGAACAGACCGTTGCCCTGATGGTTGATCTCGCTCAACTTGCCGTGCATGCATTCCGGCGCACGGATTACTTTCGCGCCAAGCGCCTGTCCGACTGACTGATGGCCGAGACAAACGCCCAGGACCGGCACCTTACCGGCCGCCGCTTTGACGAGGTCGAGGCAGATGCCGGCCTTGTCCGGGTCGCAAGGGCCCGGCGAGATGACGATCCCGGAGGGATTCATCGCCATCGCCTCGTCGACCGTGATGGCGTCGTTGCGATGTACCTCGAACACCGTTCCCAGCTCCCCCAGGAAGTGCCAGAGGTTGTAGGTGAAGCTGTCGTAATTATCGATTAGCAGATACATTTCAGCAACTTGCCGTAGGTTTCTCAGACGCAGTCGGCCTTATACAGCAGGATAGCACAGGCCGGCAAAGGAAACCCGCCGGCCGTTGCGCTTAGCGGCCTTGGAAGACCGGCTTGCGTTTCTCCCGGAAGGCGCGACCGCCTTCTTGCTGGTCCTCGCTGCGTGAAACCGCGAGCAGGTCCTTGCGCGCCAATGCCGACAGCTCCGAGGGGCCGCGATTGACAACTTCGTCGCGCACGAAACGTTTCAACATGCCGGTGACCAAAGGCGCGCTGTCGCGGAAGATCGTCGCATAATCCATGGCCACCTCCATGAGCTGCCCTTCGGGCGCGACCTTGTTGACCATGCAGGTTTCATAAGCGCGTTGCGCGTCGAAATGCTTGCCGCTCAGCATGAACTCCATGGCGATTTTATGCGGCAACCGGGCGGCGAGGCCCGCAATCAAGCCGCCGCAGAAGCCGATCTGCGCCTCCGGATAGAAGAAATCGGCGGTCTCGTCCGCGATGGCGATGTCGCAAAATTGCACCAGGCAGTAGGCGCCGCCCACGCAGTATCCCTTGACCGCGGCGATCAGCGGCTTGTCCACATTGACGCCGACGCCGGGCATGCATTCCCACAGCTCCGGATCGCGCGGCGGATCCTTCAGGTCGGCACCAACGGAAAACGCCCGGTCGCCCGCGCTGGTGACGATGGCGCAGCGGTCGTCGGATTCGTTCAGCTTGATGAAGGCGTCGCGAATCGACGCGACCACGCCGTTGCTCAACGCGTTCATTTTCTCCGGCCGGTTGATGGTGATGACGGCGATGCCGTCGTTCGACTCGTAAGTGACGAGATCGCTGCTCATTATGGATTCTCCCCGATGTATCAATAGATTTCGCGCCACTGGCGCGGTTGCCGCGACCTTAACGGGCCAGGGCGTACAAGGAAAGACGCGGTTCGCGCTACGAGGCAGGCGACAGCTATGTCAGGATGTTACGATTACATGGCTGCGGATTGGGGCAGAATTGGTCTAGGCGGATTTGAACGACCTCATTCAGACGGCGGAGCGGCTCGAACTTCTGGTTCGCAACGGTGCCTTGCCTGAAGCGCGCGCCTTGTTAAGCGAAACGTTGGTTTCCGAGAAAGCAGACCCCAATCCCGATGCCATTTCGATCCATGGTAGACTGGTATGGCAGCAGACGTTGGACCGTAACGGCTGCCAACAGGTTGCCGTCAGACCGGTGGCGCTCTCGACCGAGGACGGAACCCATGAATTTAACCGGGTGTTGGGCAACACCACGGGCAGCCACCTAATCGTCGCGAAAGCGTCGCCCTATGCGGAATTGGAGCGCTTTTAAGTCGCCGTCGAAAATGCGCTGCCCCACATGGCCTGGGCCGATTTGGTGAAAATGGATATTGAAGGGCATGAGGCCGACGTG
>CAJWOT010000210.1 GCA_913044215.1 uncultured Rhodospirillaceae bacterium
GCCGTCACAACAGATGACCTTTTCGCCCAGTTTGGACCGGCCTATCGCTGGCTCGTGACCTTCTGCGCCGTGATGGGCTCTTTCACGATGACGCTTTCCGGCACCATCGTGAATGTGGCCGTGCCGGATGTGATGGGCGCCTACGGCGTGGGTCAGGACAAGGCGCAATTCCTGCAAACCGCCTTCATCGCGACGATGACGGCCAGCCAGTTGCTCAACGCATGGGTGATCGGGCGGCTCGGTCAGCGCGGCGCCTTTACCGCCGTGCTCACGCTGTTCCTGATCGGTGGGCTGATTTGCGGCCTCAGTCCCGATTTGGACATGATTATTTTTGGCCGCGTGTTGCAAGGTTTCGCCGGCGGCATCGTGCAGCCCCTCGTTATGGTGACCCTATTCCAGGTTTTCCCTTCCGACCGCCGTGGGTTTGCGATGGGAATTTACGGAATGGGTCTGATGTTGGCACTGGGGCTTGGCCCGGTTATCGGCGGGATCACGGCCGACCTTTGGGTCTGGCGCATGATCTTCTGGATTCCGCTGCCATTGATCGTCATCGCCTTGTTGATGGGCCTTTTCTTCATGCCGACGAAACGTCCGGACGGCCCGGTGAAGTCCTTCGATTTCGTCGGTTATGGCCTCCTTTGCATTGCGCTCTTTTGCTTGATGTCGACCATCGGCAACGGGCAGCGCAATGGCTGGGACTCGGACTTGATCGTGACGCAGATCGTTGTCGGGCTTGTCGCAGGGACATGCTTTGTCCTGTCGCAATTTCGCGCCGGCTCTTCCCTGTTGGATATGGGGTTGTTGCGCAATCCACGATTTGCTTCGGCTATCGTGATCGCCTTCGTATTCGGCGCCGGTAATTTTGCGACAACGTATGCGATGCCCGTTTTCGGGCAATTGGTGCAGAGCTACACCCCGACGGTGGCGGGCTTCATTTTGCTGCCGGCGAGCCTGATCGTTGTCTTCATGCTGCCATTTACCGGCCGGCTGTCGGATTCCGTGCCGCCGCACTACCCGATTATGGGGGGACTCGTCCTGTTCGCGATTGCCGCGTTCTTCATCGCGGGATCTGACGTGAATACGTCCTTCCTGACCTTGGCAATGCTGGGGGTGATGGGACGGGTTGGCATGGTCTGCATCAATCCCGCCTTGATGGCCACCGCGTTGAAGTCCGTGCCGACGGAGAAGCTCAATCAGGGATCGGGAACGATCAACTTCTTCCGCCAGCTTGGCGGCGCAACGGGAATCAACAGCCTGGTCGTCGCCTTGGAAATGCGAACGGAGTTCCATAGCGAGGCGGTTACCGCGACCCAGACTGCGGACAATGCCGCGACCCGCGAATTGATCACCCGCGTTGAAAGCTTGTTGAGCGCCGGTGGGATTCCCGAGTCGCAGCAATTTCCAATGGCTTTGTACCATCTGGGACTAGTGCTGGAGGCGCAGGCCAACACATTTGGTTTCCAGGATGGATTCATGCTTACCGGCATCGTTTTCATTGGCGCGCTTATCCCCGCCTACATCCTCTCCCGGGCCCGCTGAGGGGGGCTCGTCTAATGCTTGTCCGGCCGATGCGCACCTCTATGATGGCCGCAATTCGAGTGAGAGGAAGGGTATGGCCGAAGACGTTTTGCCGGGCACCGGAACGGAAGATGGGGCCGGAGACTCAGACAATACGGGCTTGATCGCTGCGGGCGTGGCGGCATTGGAAGCTGGGCGCCGTGACGAAGCGGAAAGCGCCTTTCGAAAGGTGCTCGCCCGTGAACCGGACAATCCCAGCGCGCTGCGCCGTCTGGGGGTCGTCGTCTATATGAAAGGCGACTACGAAGATGCGCGCGGCTTGCTCGATATGGCGATCGATCTGGCGCCGGAAGACGCCGACGCCTACAACAATCTGGCGGCAATCCTTCTGGACCGTGGCGAGTTGACCGACGCGGAGATCAATTTCCGACGCGCGCGCGAATTGGACCCCGCTGATACGGACATCAACTTTAACCTTGGGCTGATCTTGCTGCAGCGCGGCAACTTCGTTGAGGCGCGATTGTGCTTTGAAGTGGTAGTAGCCGGCCGGCCGGACGATGCCGATGCGCATCACAATCTGGGCATGGCGTGGCGGCGCGAAAGCGGCAAGGATGCGGCAGCCGCGGCAATCGCTTCGTTCCGGCGGGCGGTCGAGATCGATGGCGACGATTGCGATTCGCTGTTGGAACTGGCCGCGCTGCTGCGCGAGGAAGGGTGCCTGACGGAAGCGCTCGCGGTTTCGGAACGTGTCCTGAAAACGGAAAATATCGACACCCGCGCGCACTATAATCACGGCGCGACCCTGTATGATTTCGGCCGCTACGAAGATGCGGTTCGGTCGCTGCGGCGCGCCGTTGCCGAAGATCCGCCGGACCTGAGGGCACATGATGCGCTCGGCCGCGCGCTCGCGGCGATGGGTGACATGGACGGCGCGATCCGGGCCTTCCGGCGCGGGATCGAGGCGCAGCCGGACAACCATCGTATCAAGCGCAATTTGCGGGATGCCTATTCGCGGTTGGTTCCGTCATGGCATTTGCCGATGATCAATGATTCCGGTCGAAACGACGTCTATCAGGCCGCGATTGAAAAGGCGGTTGGTGCGGATGACATTGTCCTTGATATCCGCACCGGAAGCGGGCTCTTGGCGATGATGGCGGCTCGGGCCGGTGCTCGTCGCGTGATCGGTTGCGAAATGTTGGGATCGATGGCCGAGATGGCACGACGCATCATTGCGCGGAACGGATACGAAGAAACCATCACTGTTCTAACCAAGCAATCGAGCGAACTCGTGGTCGGTGAAGATTTGCCGGAGCCGGCAAGTGTCCTCATTTCCGAAATTCTCGACGTGACGCTGATCGGCGCGAGCGTCATTCCCTCCCTTCGACACGCGACGCGGCATCTTGTTCGGCCGGACGCTAAGGTGATTCCGCAGGCGGCTCGTGTCTGGGGCTGTGTTGTGGAGTGGCCGGGCGAGCGAACAATCAACCCGGTGCGTAAAATATGCGACTTCGATTTCAGCGACTTTGATCTGTTTCGAAATCCGAACATGCATGTTCCCTTCGATGAGGAACGGGACCCGCATCGCGCCCTGAGCGCGCCGTTTGAGATCGCAGCCTACGATTTTCGGCGTCCCCCCGATTTCAGCGACGGAGATATCGTCGAGGTGTTGACCTTGCCAGCGCTCGAAACGGGAACCGCTCACGCGGTTACGGTTTGGTTCGAGCTCGATTTGGATGACGAAATTTCATTTTCGACGCGCTTTGAGACCAATCTCAATCACTGGCATCAGACGGCACAGTTTCTCGACCGGGACCTTGCGGTTCAGAAGGGCGAAGAGTTTCAGCTGACGGTGCGGCGGACGGACACAGGGTTCTGTTTCGAGGCTGGCCGGCCGGAAACCGGTTAGGTCGAACAGGCTCCATTGCGGGATCGGAAGATCATGGAATATGTAGCTACGGCGCTGATTGTCTACGCTGCCGTGATCGCGTTGCTTTACGTCATCCAGCGCTCTTTGCTGTATCACCCCGATCAAACGATCCCCGACCCGGCCGCGTCGGGCGTGCCCGAAATGACCGCGTTGCGTCTTCCGACCGAAGACGGGCTGGCGCTATTGGCCTGGTGGCGCGCACCGCGCGAACCGTCATCGCCGGTGTTACTCGTCATACACGGCAATGCCGGGCATATCGGCGATCGTGCGCATAAGGTGCGCGACTACCTCGATCAAGGATATGGGGTGCTCCTGCTGAGCTACCGGTACAATGCGGAGACAGGCGGCAGCCCCAGCGAAGCGAATCTTTTCGCCGATGCGCGGACGGCGGTTTCGTACCTGCGGCAGGAAGGCGTGCCGGACGACCGTATCGTCCTGTTCGGCGAGTCGCTCGGCAGCGGAATCGCCGTCGCGATGGCGGCCGAGTTCCCCGTCGGCGCCTTGGTACTGGAAGCGCCCTACAGCAGCATGCCGGATATGGCGCAGCATCATTATTGGTACGCGCCGGCGCGCTGGTTGGTGCGCGACAGGTTCGATTCGATGTCGCGTATCGGCAAGGTTTCGGCACCGATTCTCGTCATCCATGGCGAGGACGATACGGTTATTCCGTTGAAATTCGGCCGCCGATTATTCGAGGCGGCGCCGGAACCGAAGCAGGCGCACTTCCTGCCGGAAGCCCGTCACAACAATCTGATCGAGTACGGGATGGCGGGTTTGGTAATCGAATTCCTGTCACGGAACCTTAATCGCTAGTTACGCTTTCAGCGCCGCCAGCATCTGCGGTGTGTCGACATCCACCAGAACCCCGTCCTCGGTCATCTCCACCTCACAGGTCAGTTCGTGATACCCGTCGATCAGGTGACGCGCGCCACGGTCGCCGGTGATCTCCTGCATCTCGCCAAAAAAACGCCGTGCGAGGAGGATGGGGTTGCCTTGCTTGCCGTTGAATGTCGGCACGCAGATCGCACGCCCCTCCAGCGGATCGAATGCCGCGATCAGCTTGTCGATGACGCGTGCGTCGACCCGGGGCATATCGCCGAGACAGATGATCACGCCGTCGACATCGTCCGGCAGGGCGCCGAGGCCCGCGATCAGCGACGTGCTGAGGCCGTCCGCGAAATTCGGATTCTCCGCGAAGCTGACGTTGGTCCCGGCAAGTGCCGCCCTGACGTCATCGGCTTCATGTCCGACAACCGCGACCACAGGTGCGGCCTGCGAAGCGGTCACGGTGCCGGCAACCCGCGCCACCATTGGCTTGCCGTCGATATCGGCCAACAGCTTGTTTTCACTTCCCATGCGGCGCGACTGCCCCGCCGCCAATATGATCGCGGCGATTTTCGGCGCGCTCGGCACCGCTGTTGTGGTCGCCTCCGCGCGGGGGAGGGGACGGGCGGGTATTTCCTTCAGCAGACCACCGGCACCCATGGCCATGACGTCCTGTCCGGTAATCGCGATATCCGCGAATAGCCGCTGCAGGATCCAATCCACGCCGTTGAGTTTCGGCGAACGCGCGCAGCCGGGCAGGCCGAGCACTGGAACAGCACCCGTATAACCGAGCAGCATCAGATTGCCGGGATCGACCGGCATGCCGAAATGGTCAACCGTGCCGCCCGACGCGACGATCGCCGCGGGTATGACGTCGCGCCGATCGGTGATCGCCGACGCGCCGGCGATAAGCACCATCTCGCTTCCATCCTTGAGCAGGCTTTCGATCTCGGCTTGGATCGCATCGGTCGCATGGCCGCAGCGCCGTTCGGTTATGAGCTGTCCGCTCAGCGCCTCGACCCGCGCGCGCAGCACCTGGGTCGTTTTGTCGAGCACTGAATCCTTCGTGCCTGGGAGGGTGGTTTGAATCAGCCCGACGGTTCGGGCCCGGTAGGGGGCGATCTGGACCAACCCCTCTTGCGCCATACCGCCCTTTGCCAGCATTTCACAAGATGCGACGACGGCTTCCGGGGCAGCGAAGGGAATGATCTTTACGGTACCGACCATCTGGCGTGGCACGACCGGCGCAAACGGGGACAGCAACGCGACGGTTGCCGATTCATCGACCATGTTGATTTGATCGAGCTGCAAGGGGTCGTAGTCGACCAGCCCCGCGGTCTCCGCGTACAAATTCACCCGGCCGGTAAAGGCGGCGGAAATCTCGAGATTGTCTCCGGTTACCGCTTTGGCAATTCGCGCCGCCGCGGCGTCTTCGCCGACATCTTCCGCTTCCAGCCGGGCTGCGATTACCGTTGCGATCCCGGCTTCGCGAAGGCCCTCGACATCGGCGTCGGTTAGGACGCGGCCCTTCTTGAAGGAAACGCCGCCGGTACGGACACTATGCGCGAGAATGGCGCCCGCCGCTTCGTCGACCGGCGTGTCGCCAAACTTCATGCCGCCGCACGCTCCGGACGATGCAGGGTCTCGGTGATTTGACCGACGATCGAGACGGCGATTTCGGCCGGCGAGACCGCGCCGATATCGAGCCCGACCGGTCCGCGGATACGCGCGAAATCGTCCGGACCGAATCCTTCTTCGGTCAGCCGCTCGCGCCGTTTGCCTGCGGTTTTTCGGCCGCCGAGCGCGCCGATGTAAAAGGCATTCGACCGCAGTGCGACAGTCAGCGCCGGATCGTCGAGCTTGGGATCGTGCGTCAGGGTTACGACCGCGGTCCGCGTATCCGGTTTCAAATCCTCAAGCGCGTCATCGGGCCATCGGCTGTCGATCTCGATATCGGGAAACCGTTCAGGTGTCGCCCAGGCGCCGCGCGGATCGATGACGGTGACGTCATACCCGGCAAGCCGCGCCATCGGCACAAGGGGCTGCGAGATATGCACGGCACCTACGATGATCAGCCGGCGCGGTGGGTTGAACACCTGGATGAAGATGCGTCGGCCGTCGGTTTCGACCACACGCCCGCGATCTTCGTTGTGGGCGCGTTCGGCTGCTTCGCGCATCGCCGGCGTCAGTTCGATATCGCCCGTGCCTTCGCCTTCAACGGTCAGGGTTTCGGCACCGCTTTCGAGATCGCTGTAAAGAAGCGCCGACTTGCCGTTATTCCGGGCATCATTCAGCGCCTTTATGGTGGTCAGTTTCATATCGTTAATTTCCCACCCGCATTGCCGTTCAGTCGAGCCTCTCGACGAAGATCGAGATTTCACCGCCGCAGGCGAGGCCGACCTCCCAGGCCATCTCGTCGGTCACGCCGAAGTCTAGGACCCGGGTCTTGCCGTCTTCCATGGCGCCGAGCGCCTCTGAGACCACCGCGCCCTCGATGCAACCGCCGGAGACCGAACCGATAAATTGCCCGTCGCCACGGATCGCCAGTCTGCTGCCGACCGGCCGGGGCGAGGAACCCCAGGTGGAGACGACGGTCGCCAGGGCGACATCGTCGCCGCTCTCTTTCCAGGCGGCAGCCCGCTCCAAAATATCGTCGTGATCAAGCATCTGTGCGTCGCTCATGCGGCCCTCCCGCGCCATGAGGCCATTTCCGCGCTGTCCCGTGGTCCGGTCCGGTTCAGCGCATCGGCCAATTCCGTCAAACTATTCAGATTATGGACCGGACGAAAGTCATCGACAAAAGGCAATAACGCCTTAACCCCCAATGATTTGGGTTCGAAGCGATCATACCGCAAGAGCGGATTGAGCCAGATCAGGCGGCGGCACGACCCCTGCAAGCGGCGCATTTCCGTTGAAACGCCGTCGCCCGCGTCGCGATCGAGCCCATCGGAGATGAACAGAATGACCGCGCCCTGGCCCAGCACACGCCGCGACCAGTATTTGTTGAAGTCGTGCAGGCAAGTGCCGATCCGCGTGCCGCCGGACCAGTCGGTGACGCTGTCGGCGACGCGCTCCAGCGCGATATCGATATCCTTATTGCGAAGATATCGGGTCACGTTTGTCAGATGGGTGCCAAACAGGAAGGTGTGCACCCGGTCGCGGTCGTTGGTGACGGCATGCATGAAGTGGATCAGCATGCGGGCATAACGGTCCATAGACCCGGAAATGTCGCACAAGATGACCAGCGGCGGCCGGCGCCGGCGGCGGTCCCGCCGGAGCAGGGGTATCGTGTCACCCCCGTCGCGCAGCGCGGCGCGCATTGTCGCCCGCATATCGATGGCGGGACCGGTCGGGTCGCGCT
>CAJWOT010000211.1 GCA_913044215.1 uncultured Rhodospirillaceae bacterium
TGAGCCGGATCATCCACGGCGCCCGCATTTCGCTCGCCGTGGGCGTGTTTTCCGTGCTGCTCGGCGGCGGGCTCGGTGTCATTGTCGGGCTGATGTCCGGCTTCCTGATGGGCTGGTTCGACCTGATCATGCAGCGCATCATCGACATCATGCAGGCGCTGCCGCTGCTCGTCATGGCGCTGGTGATGGCCGCCTCGCTGGGTCCGTCGCTGGAAAACACCATCATCGCGATCTCGATTCCGCTGGTGCCCGACGTCGCCCGCGTCGTCCGCTCCAATACGTTGGCGCTGCGCGAAATGCCGTTTGTCGAGGCCGCCCGGGCGGCCGGCATGACCGAAATCCGCATCGCCATCAAACAGGTCCTGCCCAACACCTTGGCACCACTGATCGTCATCGCGACGGCGCAACTCGGCTCCGCCATCCTGACGGAAGCCTCGCTCTCCTTCCTCGGTCTGGGCGTGCCGGAGCCCTATCCATCATGGGGCCGCATGCTATCGGAAAACGCGGCGGAATATGTTCGCGCCGCGCCCTGGCTGGTGATCTTCCCGGGCCTCGCGATCAGCGCGGCGGTGTTCGGCACGAACCTGCTGGGAGACGCGATCCGCGACCTGCTCGATCCGCGTCAGCGGCGCTAGCCGCTATTACCAAACCTCACCGGCGATCCGTCGGAAGTTACCGCCGAGCACCTTCTCGATGGTGATCTCCGGGTGCTTGCGCCGGCGCATCTCTGCAGCGATCTCGGCAAACTGCGAGGGCGCCGCACAGCGAACATCGACACCGGGATATTGAGATTTCGGCCAGTAGCGGTCGTTGCCGGCCAGCGTCTCCTCGAATCCCGAACCGACATCTACCGGATGGAAATAGTCCAGCCCGATTCCGACATGCTCTGCGCCGACCAGGTTCAAATAGTAGTCGATGTGACCAACGATGGATTCCGTCGTCGTGTCATCCGCCCCAACAAAAATATTGATGCCGTTTACCCCCACGACGCCGCCAATCTCGGCGCAACGGACGGCCTGGTCGTCGCGGATGTTGCGCTCGTGATCGCGCAGCGCCCGCGCATTGGAATGGGAAAACACCATCGGGTCGCGCGAGCTTTCCATCGCTTCCATAGCCGTGCGATAACCGCAATGGGAGCAGTCGATCACCATCCCGACCTCGTTCATCTCGACGATCACGGCGCGGCCGAATTCGGTCAGACCGCTGTCATCGTCGTGGCAGCCGCCGCCGGCCGCGTTGTTGAGATTGTAGGCGAAGACCATCTGACGGACACCGAGATCACGGTAGAAGCGCACCATATCGACCGACCCGTCGAGCGCATTCATCCCCTCGATATCGAAGGCCACGGCCATGTCGCCCGCTGCACCAGCCGCATCGATCTCCGCAACGCTTTCGACCAAGCGGTACCCGTCGGTCTCGCGCAGCCAGTCGCGCGCCAGCGACAGCGCCTTGACCGTATTCTGCCAGGGCACCACATCGTAGCCGACATTGACAGACAGAAAACCCACGCCGGCTGCCTTCCAGGCCGATAGCGTTTCCAGTTCGGCGACCGATTTCAGCTCGAACCCGGCATGGGCGTCCCAGATCAGCATTCCTAATTCCTTCAACTCCGATGCCCGACGACGACCCAGCCCGGCCGGTCGAGCGCCTGCATGTAGTTCGATTCTTCGGCCTTCAACACCCGCCAGTCGCCCTGTGCCTCGAGCGCCTGGAAATGGCGGGGATAGTCGTCTTCCTCGTAGGGAATGCCGTTGATGTAGAACACCAGCAGCCCATAAATTCGGACCGTGCGGATCAGCCCGGCAAGGTGCGCCGGCCCCAGATGCCCGCCGCCGAAACACCCGACCCCGATGGCAGCCCCATAGTCCCGCCCGCCGAGTTCGATCAGCTGCGTCATGTCGGCGGTGATCAGCTCGCCGTAAATACCTTTTGCCTGCGCCTCCGCCAGCATGTTCGGCGAGATATCCAGCCCGTCGATGTTGCGGTAGCCGCGTCCGACCAGTTCCTGCCCCACGAGCCCCGTCCCGCAGCCGAGATCGAGAATGCGCGTGTCCTTATCAGCGCAAAATTCGGCAAACGCGTCCGCCGCCAGGCGCGGCGCGATATAGCCGTAATCTTCCTGCAGATTGCGTTCGTAAGTGGGCGCCCAGTCGTCATAGACTTCCTTAGAATCGCCGGACCCGCCGCCGAGCGCGGTCAACCGCTTCACGAAACCTTCAAGAATCTTGGGCAAAACTAAGTCGCGACTGGTGACGAACTATAGTCGCCACCATACACGGACCGCGCCGTCTCTTCGCTGATATACCCGTACGCCACGTCCCGTTCGACCAGCGCCCGGTCACGGTCTTTCGGGTCGCCGCAGCCGCCACCGCCGGCGGAATGGTGGACGACCAGATCGCCCGGCTCTAAGGGCACGTCGTTGCTGCGGCCGGTGAGGTCGATGCGTTCTGCGCCGCGCTCGATCCAGATCGCGTGTGGGGCGCCCTCTGCGCCGCCGTCGGCACCGAAGGGTGCGACGAGTGTGCCCTCGCCCGCGATGTTGAGCAGGGCCGGGCCGCTGCCGCGGTAGCGCAGCGCGAAAACGCCGCCGACGCCGCCGCGCTGCTTGCCCGCACCGCCGCTCTCCGGCGTCACGCCATATTCCTCGACCTGCAGCGGATACGTCGCCTCGACCCGTTCCAGGCTGGCGCTTGGCGTGCCGCCCGGGTTCTGGAAGCCGCCGACATTGATCCAGCCATCCTCGTTCTGGTTCGCACCGAAACCGCCCTTGTTGGAGAAGTAGTGGTAGATGTAGCTGCCGGTCTCCGGCTCGCTGCCGGCGATGACGTAGCGAAAGCGGCGGGCGGAACCGGCCACGACCGCTTCGGGGGCTGCGCCCTGCATCGCCTTCAGCACCCCTTCGATGATCACGGCGGCAGCGAAGGTCGTGCTCCCGGTAACGGGCGCGGGGGAGACCGGGTCGACGACGGTGCCCTTGCGGGTCAGGATTTTGATCGCCCGCGTGCTGCCCTCGTTCTGCACCTGCTGGTCGTTACACAGATAGAAGAACGAGATGTAGACGCAGGCGCTGGTATTGGCGATGGGGCTGTTCAGGTAGGAAGGCAGCTGTTCCGGCGCCTCGCGCAGATCGATCTCGACCTCGTCTTCCATGACCGTGATGGTCACCGGCACCGGAAAGCGCTCGGTCTCGACCCCATTATGATCGTACCAGCTCGTCGCCTTATAGACGCCCGGGGTCCAGCGGCTGATATGGGCCCGCATCGCGGCCTCACCGGCGTCCAAGATCGCAGTGCTGCAGCGCTGAATTTCGCCGACGCCGTAACGGTCGAGCAGCGCGCCGAGCCTATCCATGCCCACATTGACCGAAGCGACCATCGCCATCAGGTCGCCGCGCGTATCCTCCGGCTTGCGCGTGTTCTCGCAGACCAGCCGCAGCATATCCGCGCGCAACACGTCGCGTTCCATCAGCTTGACCGGCGGAATGCGGATGCCTTCGTGCCAGATCTCCCGGGCACTGGGGCTGTAGCCGCCGGCGGAGATACCGCCCGTGTCGCTCTGATGGGCGCGGATCGCGACCCAGAAACACAGCACGCCGTCGCGGAAAACCGGCTTCGCCAGGGTGATGTCCGGAAGGTGGCTTCCCCCCCAATAGGGATCGTTTGCCATCAACACGTCACCTGGCGCCACGTCGCCGGCGAAATCCTCCGCCATGGCGCGCACAGCGAACGGCATAGCGCCCATATGGATCGGCGTCCGCTCCGCCTGGGCCACGACCTGCGCATCACCGTCCAGCACCACCGCCGACAGGTCGCGCGACTGGTTGAGCAAAGGCGAAAAACAGGTCCGCACCATGGTCTCGACGACTTCCTCGGTCACGGCCAGCAGCTTATGCCGCACCACGGCCAGGGTCAGGGGATCGATGGCACTCATGCGCCGCCTCCCGGGTTGTTGATGATGAGGGAACCATAAGGATCGACCTCGGCCGCGATGTCCGGCGGCAGGGCGACGGTCGTCGACTCGGAGTCGATCAAGGCCGGACCGACAATGCGCATGCCCGGTTGCAGTTCGTCGAACCAGAAGGTCGGTGTCTCCAGCCATTTGCCGAAATAGACCGGGCGGGCGCCGCGCAGAGCGGCCGCCGGATTGGCGGTACCGGCCGATCCTTGTGGCAACTCCAGATCGGGCAGCGCGCCGTAGGCGACCAGCCGGCACGTATCGACGACGATGGCATCGCGCTCATGCACATGCTGATAAAGCGTGCCGTATGCAGCCTCGAAATCGTCGATAAGCCAGCCGATATGGTCACCCCGATCGAGATCCGGCAAGCCGACCGGCACGTTATAGACCTGCCGCATGTAGCGGCAATCGGCGAAGCGCTCGAACCGCATTTGGCCGCTCTCGAACCCTTCCGCGGCCAGGATCTCACGAGCCTCTTCTTCCAGGGCCGCGAACAGGTCGTGCAGATCGCCCGTCTTCAGTTCGACCATGCGACGACCATAGGCGCGCTGCAGATCGTGCCGCACATCGGCGGCAAGGAAGCCCAAGGCAGACAGGACAGAGGCCTCGCGCGGCACGATGGCGCGCGGGAATTCCAATTCAAGCGCGACCGCCGCCGCATGAAGCCCGCCGGCACCGCCGAAGGAGAAGATCGTGAATTCGCGCGGATCGAGACCGCGGCGCACCGTATTGGCGCGGATGCCTTCCGCGATCCGGGCGCTGGCCAGGGCGTTGACCGCCCGCGCCGCGTCTTCCACCGACAATCCCAGCGGCTCGGCGACATGACTGCGCACCGCCTCGCGCGCCAGATCCGCATCAAGCGCCAACCGACCGCCCAGAAAGGTCTCCGGCGCGATCAGGCCGAGCACCAGATTCGCGTCGGTCAGCGTCGGCCGTTCGCCGCCGCGCCCGTAACAGGCAGGCCCGGGCACGGCGCCGGCACTATGCGGCCCGAGATCGAGAATGCCGCCGGGATCGATCCAGGCGATGCTGCCGCCGCCCGCGCCCAATGCCGAAATGTCGAGGGCGGAAACAGCGATCTTCACCTCGTCGAGCTGCGTCGCCTGCCGTTCCAGCGGCACGCCGTCCTCGATCAGGCAAATGTCAGTGCTCGTGCCGCCCATGTCGTAGGTGACCAAATGGCTCTCGCCGCCAAGCCGCGCGAACAGCGCCCCCGCCATCGCGCCGCCGGCTGGACCGCTGGTGACCGATCCCACCGCATGATTGACCGCGTGGTCCAGCGGCAGGACGCCCCCAGTCGACTGCATGACCAAGACCGGCGCGGTCAGACCGCTCGTCCCCAACTTCTCGGCCAGACGCTGCAGATAACCGCCGAGTCCCGGCCCGACATAGGCGTTGACCGCCGCGGTACTGATCCGATCGTATTCCCCTTCCCGGCTCAGCACCTCGTGCGACAAGGAAACGAACGGCGCCCAGCCGGCCTCCACGACCAGCTCGCGGACGCGCAACTCGTGCGCTCCGTTTTGGTGGGCGTTGACGAAGAAGACAACGAGGCCTTCGACGCCGGCTTCCCGCAGTGCCGCAATGGCGCCGCGTACCGCGCCTTCGTCGAGCGCGGTCTCCACGCCGCCCTTGGCGTTGATCCGTTCCGGAACTTCGAGCCGCTCCGGCCGCCGGATCAGCGGCTGCGGAAACGGCGCGCGAATGTCGTAGCGGTTCTGCTTGCTGCCGTCGCGCAGCTCGATGACATCGCGGAATCCTTCCGTGGTGATCAGTCCCAGCGGCGCGCCCTTGCGCTCGACGACGAGATTTGTCGCCACCGTCGAACCATGCAGGAACAGGCTGGTCGCGCCGAGCAGGCCGGCTATGTCGCGTCCCATGCTGCCAGCCAGCAACGACAGCCCGTCCATCACGCCGCGCGACGGGTCGTCCGGCGTCGACGGTGTCTTTGCGGTGTGCAGGGCACCTGCATCGTCGATACAGGCCAAATCGGTAAAAGTGCCGCCGATATCCACGCCGATACGCATGTGTTTCCTCGATCCGGAGTTGTCCGGTGTGACGCACCGGTTTGGCAGTCCCGCGGGACTAAGCTAGCCTGTCAAACGATGCATTGCTTGACAACCAGGGGCACGGAAATGGCGGAGATGCCGGTATCGCAAGCGCTGTACGACCGCGCGGTGAAAGTCATGCCGGGCGGCAATACGCGCACTACGGTTTATATGAAGCCGCACCCCTTCTACGCGTCACACGGCAGCGGCTGCCGCCTGACCGACGCGGAAGGCGTAAAGCGGATCGACTTCACCAACAACTACAACTCCCTGATCCATGGCCACGCGCATCCGGCGATCAATGCGGCGGTGCGCGATCAGATCGAGCGTGGCACCGCCTTCCCCATGGCGACCGAGCTGGAAATCCGCTTTGCGGAGCTGCTCTGCGAGCGGGTTGCCTCCTTCGAGCAGATCCGCTTCTGCAATTCCGGGTCGGAAGCGGTGATGAATGCGATCAAGGCGGCGCGCGCCTTCACGGACAAGCCGAAGATTGCCAAGTGCGAGGGCGCCTATCACGGCGCCTATGATTTCGCCGAGGTGAGCCTCGACCCGACGCCGGAAAGCTGGGGCAATGCCGACCCGAAATCCGTTGCCTACACCAAGGGCACGCCGCAGAGCGTGCTCGACGAGGTCGTGGTCATTCCCTTCAACAAACCGGATGAGGCCGAGCGCATCTTGCGCGCTCATGCCGACAGTCTGGCCTGCGTGGTCATCGATCTGATGCCGAACCGCGCCGGCCTGATCCCGGCCACGCCCGAATTCGTCGAGATGCTGAAACGGGTCCGCGCAGACACTGGGATATTGCTGGTCTTCGATGAGGTGATCACGCTGCGGCTCGGCTTTGGCGGCGGGCAGGAAGTGTTCGGGATCGCACCGGATCTGTCCGCAATCGGCAAGATCATTGGCGGCGGCTATCCGGTCGGCGCCGTGGGCGGTTCGGCAGAGGTGATGAGCGTCTTCGACCCGCGCCAGGCGAAGCCGCTGCTGCCGCACGGCGGCACCTTCAACGCCAATCCGGTGACGATGGTTGCCGGCGAGGCGGCAATGCAGCATTACGGGCGTGACGAGATCGCACGGCTGGGCGCGCTGGGCGACCGGGCGCGCGACGGCATCACGGCCGCCTTCGACGAGAGCGGCGTGCCGGGACAGGTCACGGGCCTGCAGTCGCTGCTGCGCATCCATGTGCACAGCCGGCCGCTCAGCGACTATCGCTCCTCGCTGATGAGCCCGCAGGAGAAGACCTTCTTGTCAGCCGTCCTGCGCCATATGCGCGACGGCGGGATCTTCGTCAACGAACGCGGCGTCTGCTCGCTCTCAACCCCGATGGGAGAAGCGGAGATCGACGCCTTCCTCACCTGTTTTCGCGGTGCCCTAAACGCCGCCAAGAACGCGCCGCAGGCATCGGAATAGAAGGAGATTGTTATGTCAAACGATTGGGTGGTCTGGCTGAACGGCAAGATCGTGCCGGAGAACGAAGCGCTGGTGCCGATCCGCGACCGGGGGTTCAAATATGGCGACGGGGCGTTCGACACGACGCGCACCTTCGGCCATCGCATCTTCAAGCTCGACGAGCATCTCGACCGCTTCTACCGCTCGCTGAACTATCTGCAGATCGATC
>CAJWOT010000212.1 GCA_913044215.1 uncultured Rhodospirillaceae bacterium
AGGACACCTCGGCGCCGTCATCATTGAACGATTTGTTCAGGAAGACCCGATGCGTCAGGGGCCGGTCAGCGAAATCGTCCCCATGTGCATGGTGCTCATTCAAATATCCCAATTTCCAAAAGGCACGACCGGCCTTGAGCTGGAGTCCATCCGGCAACCCGGCTCCGGGCAGTGTTTGGAAATAGGCCTCTTCCAGTTCAACCTTATCCTCGCCTTCCTCGCGCACGATCGCCGCCGTGACACTGCCATAGAATTTATCGTCGATACTAGCGGCGAAATTTAGCTCAGTTTCGCCAAGCGACAAGCCTTCGCCGCCCCGTTCCCCTTCTTCGCCTATACCGAAGCCGGCTAACTCCGATGCAGCACGTGAGAATGACGACGCAGTGCCGGCGATCACAGCACTGATTGAGGGATTGAAAGCATTACCCTTCACCCTTGTACCACCAGAGGCCGGCGCTTGTTTCGCTTGGGCTTTCGTTTGTTTTTGCGACAGCGCCTTGATCTGGCCTTCGAGCGATTGAATGCGCGATTCATAGGCCTGCTTCATTTCGCGAACTTCTTTCAAGATCGCTTGCAGATCCTTCGAATCAGCCGCGTGCGCCGATGCCGATGCCAGTAAAGCGGGCGCAGCAACAGCGTAAAGTAACTTGCGTTTCATAGGACTCCTTTCCTTTCCGACCGCGTTTCTGCCAGGGCGAAACACGGTCGGCCCAAAATGTTATGTTATAACATAACATCTAAAAGTTTAGGAAAAGCAAGCCCTTTGTGGCACTCGCATGGACAAAATCAGCGAAAGACGACGGATTCCGTGCCTGACCATGCCCTCTTTAAACGAAATTTCTGGTCGAGATTTAGTCGCGTGAGCCCACCTTTACGCCGGTCATTTCCTCATAAAGCGTAACCAAGGAACTGCCGTCATTTTTGTTGAGCCCCGCCGCCCGACCCATCTGATAGACCTGTTGCGACGCGGCGGCCATGAACATCGGCACGCCGAGCGCCTTGGCGAATTCGGTCTCCAATTCCTGATCCTTGTAGGAGATATCGACCGTGCCGCCAGGCGAGAAATCACCGCTCAGCATGCGTGGTGCGGCGGCCTGGAACGTCGCACTGTTGCCGGTGCTGACGCTGATGACATCGAACATTTCCTGCGGGTTGAGCCCGGCCTTCGCGCCCAATGCCATCGCCTCAGCGATAACGACCCGCGTGACCTGGGTGATCATGTTGTTGCACAGCTTCATGGCGAGGCCCTGACCGATGCCCCCCATATGGAAGACCTTCGCCGACATCGCGTCGAAGTAAGGTCGGCAGGCCTCGACCACGTCTGCATCGCCGCCGCAGATAATCGAAAGATCACCGGATTCGGCCCGCGGCACTCCACCGCTGACCGGGGCGTCGAGCATCTTGATACCCTTTTCCGCCAACAAATCGTGCAGTTCCTTGACCATGATCGGGTCGACCGTGGCGCTGCAAATAAAGGTATCGCCCTCTTGCGCACCGTCCAGGATACCGCCATCGCCCAGTACGACGTCACGGACCTGCGCTGAGGTCTCGACAATGCAGATGACCGTCGAAGCGGCCTGAGCAACGCCGGCCGGCCCGTTGGCGATCGTCGCGCCGAGACCGGCGAACCGTTCATTCTTTGCCGGATCGATATCGTAGGCGACCATCTCGAAATCCGCCTTGAGCAAGTTAGCGGCCATGCCGCCCCCCATCATGCCCATGCCAATAAATCCGATCTTGTCGTTGCGGTCGCTCATGACAGTCCTCCCGTTACATCGATGGTCAGTCCGGTGACGAAGTCCGCGTCGCTCGACAACAGAAAGGCGATGACGCCCGCCTGATCCCGTGCCGTGGCGACACGCTTTAGCGGCACCTTCTCAATCTCCGCCGCCTGGCTTTCCGCGCTGCGTTTCTCCCAATGGGGCATCAACCGCTCCGTCAGAGTCAGGCTCGGCGCGATCGCATTGACATTGATCCCGTCCGGTCCCAATTCGAGTGCCAACTTACGGGTCAGCGCGATGATGCCACCCTTGGCTGCCGCATATGCGCTGCTACTGTTAAGACTGAGACCGCGCCCAGCGATCGAGGCAAGGCTGACGATCTTACCGCTGCCGGCCTTCTTCATGCCGGGAATAACGGTGTTGCAGAACAGGAAGGTAGCGCTGAGGTTGAAATCGATCAGCTTCTGCCAATCCTCGAAGCTCATCTCGTCTATGGTCATCCGGGGGTTCTCGACGATGGTGCTGCCCCCGACCGCGTTGACCAGCATATCGATGCCGCCATATTTGGCCTCGACATCCGCAATCAGCGCGCGCACCTGGCTTTCATCCATCGCATCGATGCAACGGCCATCGACGGCCCCCGCCTCGTCCGCCAACTCCGATCCCATCTTGTCGATCCGCTCCTGGTCGATCTCGACCGCGACCACGGTCGCGCCCTCTTTGACCAGGATATCTGCTGTCGCCCGGCCGATGCCGGCGCCCGCCGCGGTGATCACCGCCGTCTTGCCTTCGAAGCGCATTTGCCTCCCTCCTTGCCTGCCGTTTCGGCCATGTTAGGAGGCGGAAGGCACAACGCAAAATTACCGTGCCCGGCGCTTGCCCGATCCCATGCGCCAGGCCGGCACCAATGCCAGCAGAAACACGATCGCCAGGATCAGGAAGCCGTCCTTGAAGCCCAGCGTGTTGGCCTGCGCCTCGATCATCCGACCGAGGAAATGGAGCGCCCCCGACTGATGGAACGCTTCCGCAACGCCCCCCTGCTGCAGCAAGCCTGTGACCTGGCCGAGCAGCTCGCGGCTGGCGTTGTTGTGCGAGGTTTGCGTCGCCGTAAGGGCGATACTGTGAAACTCGGTGCGCTGCTCCATGAACACGACGATCAAATTGACGCCGAAGGCGCCGCCCATCAGCCGCACGAAATTGATCGTGCCGGCGCCCTGGTCGAGCTGTTCAGGCGGCAACGCGGCCAGCGCCGATACGTTGATCGCTGGGATCATGATGCTGAAGCCAAGCCGCCCGATGATCCCGAAGAAGGCCAATGTCCAGAAGGCGGTGTTCACGTCGGTCGTCTTGAACAGAAGCATGCCGAAGGCGAACAGCGCCAGACCTGTCATCGCCAAGTAGCGGATTGGAAAGGTATCGACCAGCCGGCCCATCACCGGGTAAAGGCACATGACGACGATCCCCGCCGGTACCGTTACCATTCCGGCGGCGGTCGGCGTGAAATCCTGAACCGTCTGCACGAAAACGGGGATAATATAGGTCGAGCCGAAATTGCCCGCGCCGAACACGAAACCCAGGATCGCCGCGATAACGAATTGCGGATGCTTGAAAACCGCAAAGTTCAGAATGGGCGCGGGTGAGCGGAATTGCGAGACAACGAACGCTGTTGCCAACCCGCCCCCCAATAGAAACAGCCCCATAATCTTGTCTGAGACCCAACCGTCGCGCTGACCGTTCGCAACGGCGGTCATCAGACAGACGATGGCGAGACAAACCAAGGTGTAACCCGACCAGTCGAAGGGCGGCCGTTTCACCGCCGGGTCCTTGGTCGGCATGAACAGCACTGCCATCAGCATCGCAATCCCGGCAACGGGTAGCGGAATGAAAAAGACATGCCGCCAACTGATCCAGTCGATCGTGATCCCACCGACGACCGGGCCCATGATTGGGGCGATCATGATGCCCATGGCGTAGAGGCTCATGGCGAGCCCGCGTTGGTCGGCGGGATAGGCTCGAAAGATCACCACGAGCGTCACTGGCTGAACAGCTCCGGCGGCGAACCCCTGCACCACGCGACCGAAAATCAAAATATCGATGTTCGGCGCGCCAGCGCAGATCAACGACCCGACGAAGAAAATCGCGACCGCGGCCAGATAGCCGACCCGTGCCCCCATCGCCGCGATGATCCACGCACCAAGCAACTGGCTCGCCGTCATCGTGGCAAGGAAAGCGGATGCCATCCACTGCGCCTGATCCTGCCCGACCCCGTAGGTGCCCATGATGCTCGGCACCGCCACATTGGCCATGGTCGAGGCCAGGATCATGACCATCGAGCCCATCATGCCGGTCAGGGTCACAAGCCATCGATAGGACGGCCCGTACCGTGCGAACAGGGTATCGACGCTTTCGGTTGCCAAGGGTAATCGACCTTTGGAGGTGGCGCGTGTTTGTGCCTTCAGTGACTTACGATACTACCGAAGTGGTAATCAGTTTAAGACGCGGCGTATGTTCGCAGCTGCTAGGGCCGGTGCAATTCCGGTCGCGCGCGGGTGAATGTCCGGCGGCCACGCTTGAAGCCATAGAGTGGTTGCGCCGCCGTCGCGACCGCATCGCCTGGGCTGTCCACGGCCCAGACCGCCAAATCTGCCGGTTTACCGACGGCGATGCCATAGTCCTTGACCCGCATCAGCCTTGCCGAATTACGGGTCAGCATCTCGAAACACTCAGCGAGTTCATCGCTCGTGCCGCGCTGAACCGTATTGGCATAGAGGTTGGCAATCCGGGTCAGCGACCCGTCGCCGAACGGCGTGAAAGGGTTGAGGATGTTGTTGGAGGACAATGAGCAGTTCACGCCGCAATGAGCCAATGCATTTGCGTCGGCAACACCCCGGATCACGCCATGGTCGCGGTCCCGCCCCATGACGAACAGGTCGGTCGCCGGCAGCACCGTCACAGCGACGCCGGCATCCGCCAGGCGAACGCCCAGCGCCTTCAGCTCCTTGCCGGGCAACAGCGAGTATTTAGCGCCATGCCCCACCGCGACCCGGCCGTCCCAGCCGTATCGGTCCGTCAGATCGCACACATGGTAGATGTCGAGGTCTTCTGCTGTCGGGCCGACATCGAGGTGGATGTCCACATCGACGTCGAATTCTTTGGCGAGTTCGAAGATGCGTTCGATCTGCCCGGCGTGATCCGGGTCGTAGCCCGGCGCACCGCCGACCACCTGCGCACCCTGCTTCAGCGCCTCGACGATATTGACGTCGACCTCCGGCACGTTGGTCCAGCCTTCCTGCGCGAAGACACAGAGCTCCAGGTCGACCGCCCAGGCGTAGTCCTTGGCGAGCTGCTGCAGCGCCTCGAAGCTGCGCAGCCCGACATTCGGATCGACTTCCACATGGGTGCGCACATGCGTCGTGCCGTGCAGGAGGCAGCCCTCCAGTGTCGCTTTTGCACGCTCGTATACATCTTCCACGGTGAAGCCTGGCTTCACTGCCGCAACCCGCGCCATGTGATCGGTGCCCCGGTCCGGCGACGGGGTGCACCGGTCTAGGATGCGCGATTTGTCGAGATGGATATGGGTTTCGATCAGTCCCGGCGTGACCAACGCACCCGCGAGATCCAACGCTTCGCCATCGGCCGAAAGTGCCGGGTCGATCACAACAATGCGCCCATCCTCGATCCCGATATCCCGCGTGCCTTCCGTGTCCGGCAAGCGCGCGCCCCTGAGAATCAAATCAAGCGCCATGTCGTTCCTCCATTTTCGTCAGAACACGCCCTCGTCACGCAACGACGTTATCTCTCCGGCGTCGAAACCCGCTTCTGCGAGCACCTCTTCGGTGTGTTGTCCCACTTCCGGCGGCGGCCGCTCCAGTGAGGCGCCGCCATGCGCGTAGGAGAAACCAGTGCCGACCAAGGTTATCGGACCGTCCGGCCCCTCTGTTTGTTGCAGCACGTCGCGATGGGCGAGCTGCGGATGATTGACCGCATCGGCGATCGAATAAATGCGGGATGCGGGGGCGTCGGCCTCGGCCAGCCGCTTCTCCCAGGTTTTCGCATCCGCCTCCGCGAAAACATCTTCGATGATCTCGCGCAGGGGCGCTTCGTTCTCGATCCGCGTCTGCCAGTCGGCGAAGCGCGGATCGTCCAGGAGATCAGGACGGCCGATCGCCTTCATCAACCCTTCGAACTGACCGTCGCTGTTCACCGCCAGCAGAATGTAACCGTCCTTCACCTTGAACAGGTTGGCCGTCGGCTTGCGGCTGATCGCCATGTTGCCGAACTGCCCCTGCTCGTGGCCCGCGACCGTGTAATCGGCGACACCGGGCGACAGAAAGGTCAGGGTGGAATCGAGCATGGCAACATCGATCATCTGCCCCTTGCCGGTCTGGTCTCGCTGGCGGATCGCGCTGGCAATGGCGAAGGCACCGGTCATGCCTGTCAGGGCATCGCAGACCGCGAAACCGGCCCGCGTCGGCCCCATCTCCTCGTGGCCGGTGATCGACATGATGCCGGAGACCGCCTGGATTTTGCCGTCATAGGCCGGCGTATTCTTCTCCGGCCCGCTTTGCCCGAAGCCGGACAGGGCGCAGTAGATCAGTTTCGGATTGACCGCCGACAAGGCCTCGTAACCGATCCCCAGCCGGTCCATCACACCCGGCCGGAAATTCTCCATCACCACGTCGGCATTTTTCGCCAGCCGCTTGATGATCTCGACGGATTTCGGATTCTTCAGATCGAAGGAGACGTCCCGTTTGTTGGCGTTCACCGCCATCCAACCGGGAGACATGGATTTGCCGACCCAATCGTCGTTCGGCACGGAACGGCGAAAATCCTCACCGCCCGGCCGTTCGACTTTGATGACGTCCGCCCCCATCAAGGACAGCTGATAGCTGGCGAAAGGACCCGCAAAGACCTGGGTAAAGTCCAGGATGCGGATCCCGTCGAAGGGTTTGCTCATCCCCTACTCCGCCGCCGAGACTTTCAGTCCGGCTTCCTGTCGCTGCTTAGCCGCGACACGCTTCACCTCATCGAAAGCGTCGCGTCGTTTCTGCAACTCCTCTTCGGACATCTGCTCGACATTGCTGAAGTCGATCTTCCAGCGGCCATCCTCGTTCCAACGCAGCGGCGACTGCACTGTCGTGCGGGGGCCGACCGCGGTTTCAAGAACCCGCAAGGCCAGATCGAGGGTGAATTCCTGCGACCCGGGGTCGTTCGGCTTACCCGCCGAATTACCCAGCGGAAAATCGCTGAACAGAAAACGCGGCACACCGCAATGCTCGACGATGTCCTTGGCGCATCCCATGACCACGGTCGGAATACCGTTTTCTTCAAGGTAGCGTGCAATCAGACTCACGGTCTGATGACACACCGGTCAATTCGCGACAATGACCGCGGCGTCGGCCTCATCCTCGCGGACCCGCGCCAGGATATTCCGGCAGTCCTGCTCGATCGTGGTGACCTGGCTACGGTTTGTTGGCGCGCCATGGAAGCGCGGTGCCACGTCACCGATACGGCCGGCTTCCGCCGCCTTATGCAACTGGCCCAGCGGAAAGTAGGTGTTGATATCTTCCGCTGTGGTGTATTTGCGATCGTAGCCAAGATGCGAGATGCGCAGGTCGTGTTCCTTGTCAGTCTCGCCCGAATAAACCTTGTAGAATTTAGCCGACGCGTTGTAGGCGGCTCCCGGTCCCTGATCGCCCTTGTCGGGCTGGTAAGGGGCAGCGGTCGTCACAAGCGCGACCCGCGATTCCGACAGCGGTTTCTTAAGGGGCGTAAACGGCACATCCGCGTACTGCGCCCAGCGGTACGGGTTGTCGTAGCCGAGTGCCAGATAATACGTCGTGATCCGATGGATATACGGAACCGGCGTATCATGGGGCGCGGCAAACCCCATCGC
>CAJWOT010000213.1 GCA_913044215.1 uncultured Rhodospirillaceae bacterium
GAAATCGAGCGCAGCGTCTTCGGCTGTGTCTACGGGGCAACCAGTTGGACGACCAAGGACGAAGCGGAAGCCGTCGCAGCCAAGCTCGAACTCGGTCCGGACACACGGCTCCTCGATGTCGGTGCGGGGACCGGTTGGCCCAGTATCTATTGGGCCGTGGAAACAGGGTGCCACGCAACCTGTCTGGATCTGCCCTTCGAAGGCCTGCAAGTCCTGCGCCGGCGCGCAGAACAGGATGGCGTACCGGAGCGTGTTGCAGCTGTTGGGGGCGATGGCGTCGCCCTGCCTTTCGGCGCCAGTAGTTTCGACGCGGTCTTTCACTCTGACGTCTTCTGTTGAACCCCGGCCAAGCTTGCCGTGTCGCAAGAGTGCCGCAGGGTCATCAAGGACAACGGACTCTATGTCTTCTCCGTTATCGCGTTGCCGGACGGCCTGTCATCAGCAGATTACCAACTCGGCCTCGAATACGGCCCTGCCGATGTGGAAGTGGACGGGGGATACGTCGCCCTGTTGGACGCGGCCGGCTGGGTGCTGGAAGACCGTATAGACCTGACGCCGGCCTATATCACCGCGATCGACAAAATGCGAACTGAGGAGGAATCCCATTTCGACGCTCTGGCTGACATGCAGGGCGCGGAAGCCGTGGAAGCGCGCATCGCGCGCCGCACAAAACGGCTGAAGGCATTGGAACTCGGCGTGGTCATCCGCGAGCAGTTCGTGGCCCGGCCCGCCTGACGATCAGCGTGCGAACTCCAGACCGAACGTGCCCAAATCAATCCCTTCCTTGTCCGGCAGTGCGGCACGGGTTTCCTTCATCGCACCCGCATCGTAGCCGGCGGTCAGTTCCTTAAGCCGGGGATAGACCTCGTTTGCAAACAGCGTCATAGAGCGCCGCGTCTGTTCGAATGTCAGATGACCGGCCTGCCCCATGATCAGCAGGTTCCCGAACCCACCCGAATAGTCGTAGAACGCCTTGATCTGCTCATAGACTTGATCCGGTGTCCCGCAGAACACGTTGCCGCGCGCCATCTGCTCGTCCAGGGTCGTTTGCGACGGCAGACTTCGGGCCAAATTGCCGCCGCCGGCAATCTGAGCGGCCACGGCCGGTGGGTGATACCCTGGCGGATTGATGTATTCCGTCGCCACCTTGTTCGAGGTCATGTACCACAGGACCTCATTACCGCCCTTCTTCGCTTCGGCCTCGTCGTCGGCGACATAGACAAGCGCGCAGTAGGCCAGCTTATCGAGCGGCGCGTCGGCGTTATGCCGGGCCTGGTAGCCATCCCGGTAGCCATCGAAGATGCGCCGTATGCCTGGATAACCGGCGAGGAACACCGCACCGACATAGTCATGCTCCGCCACAGGTACAGCGGTACCAGCGCTGCCGACCGTTACCCAGACAGGCGGATGGGGCTGCTGCCAGGGCCGCGGCCAGATATTGACCTGCCGGGCGTGGAACCATCGGCCTTCGAAATTGAACGGTCCGTCATGGGTGGTCCAAGCCTTGAGGATCAAATCGTGCGCTTCCCACATGCGCTCCGTCCCGCGATAGGGCATGACATTGGCCGGCGCCGACTCATAGGGCACGCCGCGCACGAAACCGCATTCCAGGCGGCCGCGAGAGATCACATCGACCATGGCCATCTCTTCCGCCGTCCGGGTTGGCCGCGGCAAGTTCGCCAGCGGATTGCCCAGCACCAGAATACGCGCCGTCTTGGTCTGCCGCGCCAGTATGCCGGCCATGATGGGGACGGCCGGCACGACACAGGTCGCGGTCTGATGATGCTCGTTGAGCATTACTTCCAGGCCCAACTCCTCGGCCATCAGCCACATATCGAGAAACTGATGATAATTGTCGGCTCCGGTTTCCGGATCGAAATGCTTGTTCGGAAGATTGACGCGAATGGATGGATAGGTCTCCGGATCCGGCAGTTGCGGATAGGCGTCTTCGGTGAAAAACCATGCTCTCATGATGGGCTGCCTTCCGACGTATCGTTTACAAAGGACAGAACGTGCTGCACGAAGACCTCCGGCTGCTCGACCTGCGGTGCATGTCCGGCCGCGGGGATCACGGCAAACGCAGCATTCGGAATCATGCCGGCGTAGGCCCGGCCGTAGTCCGGCGTGACAAGTCCGTCGCTTTCGCCCCACAGCACCAGAGCTGGCACGTCGATACGGTGCAGCCGGCGCGGCAGCTTCGGGTTATGCATGTAAGGCTGCCAGGTGTAGAGCCCCAGCGCCACGCGGTTCGACTGCATGATTTGCCGTTGCTCGTCCGTCATCTGCGACGGATTAGGCGCCTTGCCGGGATCGTGCCACATCAGTTTGGTCAGCTCTTCCTCCGGCGTAGCGAAGACATCGACAATGTCGCGGTCGTCACGGCCACCGACCTTCACACCGACGGCATCGACCAGGATCAGCCTGGAAATCCGCGCTGTCGACAACACCGCCAGTTCAGCCGCCGTCCAGCCTCCCATAGAGAAGCCCATCATCACCGCATCTTGCAGATCAAGCGTATCCATCAGGTCGAGATACAGATAAATCAGATCCTGCAAATCGTCGAAGTGAT
The DNA here is from genome assembly GCA_913044215.1 of uncultured Rhodospirillaceae bacterium. Taxonomy (GTDB): domain Bacteria; phylum Pseudomonadota; class Alphaproteobacteria; order UBA8366. The sequence continues at coordinate 2,570 of CAJWOT010000213.1, forward strand.
CGGGAATGGCGGATCCTGCAAATCCGGGGTGCACCGGCGCGATAATCTCGAACTGTTCCGATAAAGAGTCCGCGAACGGCATCGACGCGACGGGGCCGCCTCCACCATGCAGCAAGAACAGCTGCGGCCCCGCCCCCTTAAAGACGACATCGACGGGCACGCCTTGCAACTCGATCGTGCGAACCTTCTCGGTGCTAATGCTCATATCGCTTGCGTCCCTCCCCGCCACGAATGGTAACGCGTTGCGTTACGGCAGAGAGTGTAGCGACCGGTCTCCGCTGAATCCAAGCGCCGCGCCGAATTCTCTGAGCCGGCACTTTTCGTGCATGACGCAGTTGAATCGCGAGAACGTTCTACCGTCCCCCCGTCGGGATGGACTTGAAAGGCACGCCCTTGTCGACACGCACCTCTTGCGGCAATCCGAGAACCCGCTCGCCGATTGTATTGCGCAGGATTTCATCAGTACCGCCTGCAATGCGAAAGGCCGGCGAATCCAGAAACGACAGTTCGAAAATGCCGTCCAAGGGCATGTCGGAACCGGTCGCAACGCCGGCCATATCCATTAGGTCCAAACCATAGGCCGCGGCATCCTGTATCATACTGGCTGCGACGAGTTTGCCGATCGACGCCTCCGGGCCCGGCGTCTCGCCGCGGGCCAGCGCCGTCATGATCCTGTAGCGCGTGAAACGAAGCCCTTGGGCCTTCACGTAGAACTCTGCGAGACGCTGTCGAACGGCCGGGTCGTCGATCGCCCTGCCATTGTCGAGATCGAGATCGACGGCGAGCCGATGAAGCTCCTGAAAGGCAGGCCCGAAATCGTCGGCTATTGCGTTACGTTCGCCCATCAGCAGACTTATCGCCACCTTCCAGCCGCCATCGACCGGCCCCAACCTCTGGCTATCGGGAATGCGGACATCGCGGAAGAAGGTTTCGTTGAAGTGCCGTGCGCCGGACATCTGCTTTATCTGCCGGATCTCGACGCCAGGTGTCTTGGTACTCAGATAGAAGAATGTCAGCCCGTCATGCTTCGATTTTTCCGGATCGCTGCGCGCAAGGAGCACCCCCCAATCGGCCTTGTGCGCGAAGGACGTCCAAATCTTTTGCCCATTTATGACCCAATCGTCACCATCCCGCACGGCGCGGGTTCGCAAGGCACCGAGATCCGAGCCGCCGGCCGGTTCGGAGTAGAACTGGCACCAGACCTCCTCGCCACGCAGCGCCGGCGGCGCGAACCGGTCGCGCTGCGCCTGCGTGCCCCAACGGCAAATCGTCGGAATGCAGATACCGAGTTGCAGGCCGATCGCATTGACGGCCGTATTGTAGCGCGCCTCCTCCTGGTCATAGATCATTTGCTGGATCGGCGTTCCACCCTGACCGTGCCACTCCGCCGGCCAGGTGATGCCGGCAAATCCCGCGTCCCATTTCTTGCGCTGAAACACCTTCGCTTCCTCTAGCACGCTGGGGCCATCTTCACCGCGCCGGTAACCGCGGACATCGCCGGGCCCGCGCTTTTGCAAATGAGCGTCGAGAAAGGCGCGACACTTCGCGCGGTACGCGGCTTCCTCCGGCGAATCCTCGAAATTCATAGATCCATCTGCGCGATCAGCGCCTTCGTCAGGGGATCGCGCGCATTGCCAAGCCTGTCCGTGATATCGAAATGGTGGTCGCCGGGAGTCGCGATGAACTGCGCCGGAATCCGGTGCTGGCGCAGGTGCGCCGTATAGGCTAGCGACTGCCAATGCCAGAGATGTGTCTCGTCCGCACCCAGGGCCACGATCGCAGGTCCTTTCGCAATTGGCATGAGGCGCATGGGGCTCATCGTCTTGACCTCCGTAGCTGTGATATGGAGGTCCTTCTGGAATTCTTCGAGGCCGCGGTGGGGCTCGATTTCGAATAGACCGCTCAGCGCCGCGGTACCCTTAATGAGGCCTTTGGGGAGCCGTCCCTCCTTCGTCCAATCGGTCGCCGTCATCATGCCCGTAAGGTGCCCGCCCGCCGAATGCCCGGAGACATAGATGCGCTTCGGATCGCCGTTGAACTTGGCAATGTTGCGGTACACCCAGATAACGGCGCGGCGTGTCTGGCGCACGATCTCAGTGATCGACACAGCCGGGCAAAGGTCGTAGTCCGGCAGCACCACCGCGGCACCAGCCGCGACCATCGGCGCCGCCATGTGGCTGTAAGTATCCTTTGTGAGATCAGGGTTACGCCAGTAGCCGCCATGGATGAAGATATGTACCGGCGCCCCGGATTTGAGAGCCGGAAAGACATCCAGCATCTGGCCCGGACTGTCGCCATAGGGGACGTTCAGATGACAGTCCAGCTTGGCACGCACCCGCGCGCTGCGTCGTGCCGACCGAACAGTGTAGGCGTCTGCGTCCGGCACGTTGAGCCGCGCGACATACTGTTTTTCGAGGTCCCTGACCTCGGCTTTCGTGAGTGTGTTGGCCATGCTGCCTCCCTGAATCCGATGCAGGGTAGCGCCGCACCCGGCGGATGGCCATGGCCTATGCGGCGGTGACCGTCACCTCGACGCCATGCAGCGCCGTGCTGTTGCCCATGTCGCTGCGCAGGCCCGGATTGAGCGCGTTGACGTTAAGGCCTTCGGGCGCCGCCCCCGGCCAACGTCCCTTCGGCGCCCAGCCAACTCCGGGCGGCGTCATGTCGGACACCTGAACGGTAAGGATCAGCGCCGCGTTCTCGTTCGCGACCTGCGCGGTATCGCCTTCCTTCAAGCCCCGCGCGGCCGCGTCGTCAGGATGCAGCGTGATCGTTGCCGGGTCGGTGCGGTCGCGGATGCGCGGCTCATTATCGTAAGAGGAATTCATATGCCATTCGCTGGCCGGGGTCAGCAGTCGCAGCCGGTCCGCTGTGGGGCGCGCCAAGGGATCGGGTTGCGGTAGGCGGGGATGGCCGTCCGCCTCGGCCGCCGCACTGGCCAACTCGATCTTGCCGGACGGGGTCGGGAAATCTAGATTCTCCCACAACACCACCGGTTCGGTTTCCGGAAAGATCGTGCCGCGCGCCTTCAGCTCATCGAAACTTAATCCGAACGGCTCCAGCATGCGGTTCAGGATCGGGCCGTCCGCCTCGAAGAGCGCCGGCTCCTCGAGATTCATCGCCGCCGCCAACCGGCGGAAGATTTCCTGGTTTGGCAGCGCCTCACCCACCGGCGAGACCGCCTTTGTTTGCGGCCCGAGCGACAGATGAAAATAGGACCCGACGATATCGTCGAACTCCAGAAAACTCGCAGCCGGTAGCACGATGTCGGCGTAGCGCGCGCTGTCGGTCATGAACAAGTCGACGACGACGGTAAACAGCTTTTCCGACCGCAGTGCGTCGAGCAGCTTGCGCTGGTCGGGATTGGAGGCCGCCACATTGATGTTCCATAACAGCAGCGCCTTGTCGCGCGGCGCGGATTCGAGATGGCTGCGCAGGTCCATGTGACTGAGGGGCGCGGCTTCGTTCTTCCGCAGGTCGGCACGGCCGAGATACCCCATATCCATGCCGCGGGTCGGCCCTTTGCCATTCAGGAAATTCACGCCTGTCCCAGGCTTGCCGATATTGCCGGTCAGCGCGGGCAACAGCGCCGCCGTCCGGAACGCGTTGCCTCCGGTCGGCGCGCGGCACAGCGCCTGGCCCAGCCAGAGCATCGAAGGGCCGGCGCCATAGGCTTTGGCCGCGGCACGAATGTCCGCTTCCGCCACGCCCGTCGCCGCCCCCGCGCGAGCCGGCGTCCAATCGTCAATCAGCGGTTCAAGATCATCGAAGCCGACCGTATGGGCTTCGATGAAGGTGGGTTCGAGACATCCCGCTTCCTTGAGGGCATGCATCATCCCGAAGGCGAGTGCCGCGTCGGTCCCCGGAAACGGCCGCAGATGGATATCAGCGCGCTCAGCGGTTGGGGTGCGGATCGGGTCGATAACGATCAGGGTGCCGGGGAACTCGGCCAACCAGTGCTTGTCGACATGCGGTCCACTGGCCGAGGGGTTAGCGCCCCAGACGATCAGGCATCTCGAATCCTTGGCGGTGCGAGGGTCGAAGCCTTTGGCACTTTCGCCAAGCACGTAACCGAGCCCTACATGACCGGAGAGATTGCAGATTGAATCCGGATCTATCTCGGTGGCGCCGATATGGTTGAAGAACCGCATCGGAAATTGGTTCGCGATGATCGAACAAGTGCCGGTGTAATGCCCCGTCAAAATATCGGTCGCCCGGCCGGCCTCGATGAGCGCGTTCAAACGCCCTGCGACGATGTCCAGCGCTTCGTCCCAGGAGATTTCTTCGAAGTCCCCTTCGCCCTTCGGCCCGGTGCGTTTCAGTGGTCTCGTGAGTCGAGCCGCCGGATCGCGCCATACCCCGTTGTAGGCGAGCGTACATTTGCCACACAGCGATCCCCGGTTTGCCGGGTGGTCGGCATCCCCCGTGACCCGGTCGATCTCGCCGTCCTGGAGAACGACGCGGATTCCGCAACTGTCGTAACAATCGCGCGGACAAGTCGTCAAAACCGATGTTTCACCCATAACCTAATGCTCCCGGCGCCAATGAAGTTTCTGTTCGAACGATTATTCCGCCGCCAACCGCGCCGGGGTCAAGCCGATCGCCGTCAAGCTTTCCCGCATTGCCCGTTCTTCGTCGGCGGTGAGGCGGCGAATAGCCGGCCGCGCCTTGCACCAGCCGGAATCGCCTGAAAGCCAGGCCATCGTCGCCCGCAATGCGGAAAACCAAGGCAGCTCGCCCATCGCGCCCCTTATCTCGCCAACCCGCGCCTGCACCGCATCGCCCTGCTCGCCTTCGAAACCGGCATGAAGCCCTATCGTAACATCCGGAACGATATTGGTGATATCCAACATCGCGCCGCTGGCCCCGGCCCGAAGGCAGGGCAGTGTCATGCTATCGGTCCCGGCGAAAACCTCCTTGTCCGGAAACGCCTGGCAGCGCGCCTCCAGCATGTCCGCCACACCGCTGCTGTCCTTGATCCCAACGGCATTCTGCGGATAGGCCTCGAACAGTTTCGTGAAAAATTCCA
>CAJWOT010000214.1 GCA_913044215.1 uncultured Rhodospirillaceae bacterium
GCGGCGTCGACTTTACCGGCCTCGATTTTGTCCGCGTCCTGATAGATCTCCGCGCCGGTGTCGCGGAACTTGTCGGACATGTCGAGCATGCCTTGCTCGGCGAAGTCCCGGATCTCCTGCGTGATCTTCATCGAGCAGAATTTCGGACCGCACATGGAGCAGAAATGCGCCACCTTCGCGCCTTCCGCCGGTAGGGTTTGGTCGTGGAAATCTTCCGCCGTTTCCGGGTCCATCGCCAGATGGAACTGGTCGCGCCAGCGGAAGTCAAACCGCGCCCGGCTGACCGCATCGTCCCACAGCCGCGCGCCCGGATGCCCCTTGGCAAGATCGGCCGCGTGCGCCGCGATCTTGTAGGTGATGACGCCGTCCTTCACGTCCTTGCGGTCGGGCAGGCCGAGATGCTCTTTCGGCGTGACGTAGCAGAGCATAGCCGTGCCGTACCAGCCGATCATCGCCGCGCCGATGGCGCTGGTGATGTGGTCGTAGCCCGGGGCGGCGTCGGTCACGAGCGGGCCAAGCGTGTAGAAGGGCGCCTCGTGGCACTCCTCGAGCTGCTTGTCCATGTTCTCCTTGATTTTGTGCATCGGCACGTGGCCGGGGCCCTCGATCATGACCTGAACGTCGTGCTTCCAGGCGATCTTGGTCAACTCGCCCAAGGTTTCCAACTCGGCGAACTGCGCTTCGTCATTGGCGTCCGCCAGCGAGCCCGGCCGCAGCCCGTCGCCCAAGGAGAAGGCGACGTCGTATTCCTTCATCAACTCACACATTTCCTCGAAATGCGTGTAGAGGAAGCTTTCCTCGTGATGCGCCAGGCACCATTTCGCCATGATCGAGCCGCCGCGGCTGACGATGCCTGTCACACGGTTCGCCGTCATCGGCACATAGCGCAGCAGCACGCCGGCATGGATCGTGAAATAGTCCACGCCTTGCTCGGCCTGTTCGATGAGCGTATCGCGGAACAGCTCCCAAGTCAGGTCCTCGGCAATGCCGCCGGTCTTCTCCAGCGCCTGATAGATCGGCACGGTGCCGATCGGCGAGGCCGAGTTGCGGATGATCCATTCGCGCGTGTTGTGGATGTCCTTGCCGGTCGACAAGTCCATCACAGTATCCGCACCCCAGCGGGTCGCCCAGACCATCTTCTCGACCTCCTCGGAGACCGAGGAGGAGACAGCTGAGTTGCCGATATTGGCATTGATCTTGACCAGGAAATTGCGGCCAATCGCCATCGGCTCGCTTTCCGGATGGTTCACATTGTTGGGGATGATCGCGCGGCCTTCGGCGACTTCCTTGCGCACGAATTCTGGCGTGACCTCTTCAGGGATATTGGCGCCGAAGGTTTCGCCGTCGCCAACGAATTCCGAGCGGCCGAGATTCTCCCGCGCGGCAACGAACTCCATCTCCGGCGTGATGATGCCCTGGCGGGCGTAATGCATCTGCGTGACGGTCGCGCCTTTCTTTGCGCGCAAGGGGCGGTGTTTGACCGGGAATTCTGGGCAGGCGTCCTTGTCACCCACGCCGCGATGATTGTCCTCGGGCCGGATATCGCGGCCGTCATATTCTTCGACATCGCCGCGGGCGCGGATCCAGTCGTCGCGGAGGCGCGCGATCCCTTTGTAGACGTCGATATCGGCGTTATCGGCGGTATAGGGGCCGGACGTGTCGTACAGTCGAACCGGCTCTTCGTTCGCACTCGGCTCCAGCGCGACCTCGCGGAAAGGCACGCGCAAAGTGCCGTCCTTGCCAGCGTTCACGTAGGTCTTCTTCGAGCCGGGAATGGGGCCGGTCGAGATGATCATCTCGTCATTGTCTAAGGGCATAATGGACCTCCTGCCATAACTGGTTAGCGGTCCGGTTACCGATTTGGGTGGAAGAGCTCCGCGTTGCTTGGTTCTGTTTGCGCTCTGCGGGAGCTGGTTTCCTTTCCCTACGCCGGCATGATCCGGATCAGGTTCAAAGGGTCACCGCGCCGCTCCTTGGTCAAGCCGCGGAGCCATCGGTATCTCAGCCTCTTAGACGAGGCCCCCCTAGGAATGATCATAGTTTTCCAAAGCTCTGGTGCAAGAGTCAAAGTGACGGATTGGTGACAATTCGGTGTCGTTCGAATCCGACGGGATCTGCGGGATTGCAGGCAAATGAGTGAAAGGATGTTCGCGCGGCCTGAAACCCGAATTTTTGGGTTTTCACGAATCGGCCGAAATTGGGACAGGCCAGCCTAATCTCCCAATTTGAGTGGATTGTTGTCTTTTTGCTCAATTTTTGAGCAGCGATTCCGCAAGTGCGATGTGGGTGGCCGAGCCATTAAAAAATAAATAATTCTATAAAAACAATGCGTTAATGGAATTTTGTTTATTTGTTCCGCGAAACGGGCGCGTTGGCCCGAAGATTGCTTCGGGACTGGTGTATTCGCAACGCAACAGGAGCTTTCACGATGTATGAGAAAGAACATCCGCTAGACGGACCGCATCCGACGGATTGAGGGAAGCGCGGCGGCGCAGAGGCGCCGCCGCGTTAAGATACCACTCGGGCGTGTCCGCTTCCTGGCCCAAACGATTTCGACATACACTGCGGTGTGAAATTGCCCCGCGAAGGGGAACCGCACGTCTGGCACGTTAAAGTCTTGGATCGTTTTCGTTGCGCTCGTTTGCGCGCTCGGCTTTGCCTGGCCAGCCAAGGCGGATTCGAATTGCTCGTGCCGCTACAAGGGCCAATCATACGCGCTGGAATCCTGCATCTGCTTGTCGACATCGGCGGGACCGCTCCTGGCCTGCTGCGGCATGGGGCTGAACAACACGTCCTGGAATTTCACCGATCAGCATTGCCCCGTCGTCGAGCGGCCGGCCCGGAACCAATCACTCGCAGCCTGGTTCGATAAGCCGCAACGGCGTGGGACCGCGGTGCAGCGCTAGCGGCTGAGGGCTCCGGAATGGTGTTACGGCTGCTCTCTAAAACCTACTGGCGCGGGACCCAGATTCGCTTTCGGCGGCCCGTTGAAGGCGTCATAGGGGAACCCGTCGCGATCGATGTGCAGGATGGCGCGCGCTTGCATGGCATTTGGTGGGTGTCGGCGCGTATGCCAAAGCCGCGCGTTGCGATCATCGCAGCCCATCCGCGTGTCGATTTCTCCGAACACCACACCTTTCCCGATCTGCTCGATGCGGCCTATGGCTGTCTCGGTGCCAATCTGCGCAGCGTGAACAACAACGCGGATCGTCTGCATGTGAAGCTGCTGATCGACATCGCGGCCTACATGGAATGACTCAAGCAACGCGGTGTCGAGAAGATCGTGCTGCTGGGCAATTCGGGTGGCGAGTCGCTGTTCGCCTTTTATCAAAGTCAGGCGAAAACAGCGCCAGGTAAGCGACTGGCCTTTCTACCAGATGGCTGATCGTCATTCCTGGACCGGACGGAAATGATAGCCGGCGACGGCATTGTGTTCATGGCGGCGCATGCGGGGCAGGGCTGGATCATGAACGAAGTCATCGACCCGTCCGTGATCGACGAGGGTGACCCGCTTCGCACCGACTCGGCGCTGGATATGTACGACCCGGCAAACGGTTTTCTCGAGCCGCCGGCGTGGAGCCGGTACCAACCGGAATTCGTTGCGCGGTTCCGCGCGGCTCAGCTTCCGCGAGTCAGGCGCATCGACGACACGGCGCGTGCGTTGATCGCCGACGCGGTGAAGGCGGGCAAGCGCCGCGAAAGTGATGAATTCTCGAGTTTGCGGCCCGATGCGCAACGGGACATCCGGCGCCGCGAAGCCTTCGAACCGATGATGCTGGTCTATCGCGCGATGGCGAATTGGCACTACGCGGATAACAGTCTGGACCCGTCGCAGCGCGGATATGGATCTCTGCTGAGCCCGCGCCCTGATTTGATGAATTTTCAGCGCCTCGGCTTCGCGCGGGTCGTAACGCCGCAGGGCTGGCTTTCTACCTGGTCGGGACTGTCCAGCAACGCCGATATCGCCAAAACCGGCCCCGGCGTGACAGAACCGGCGGTTGTGATCAATGCGTGCCGCGATTTGGATGTCTATCCGAACACCCATTCGCGTTTGGTCTTCGACACCATCCGGTCGGTCGATAAACAGTATTGGAATTTTGAGGACGCACTGCACTACTTCGAAGCGGATGAAGGGGAGGAAGGAAATCCCACTTTGGACGCCTTGATGGCCAAGCTGGTGCCCTGGTTGGAAGAACGTTTCCCGCTTTGACAATGCATTTGTCCCGGCCTAGCCGAACAGATAGGCCGTGATGGCGACGGCGGCGGCGATGCCGGCGATGTCTGCGGTGAGGGCGGCCGCCAGAGCGTGCCGGATGCGGCGGATCTGCACCGCGCCGAAATAGACCGCGAGCACGTAGAACGTCGTTTCCGTCGAGCCCTGGAAGGTACTCACGAGATAGCCGACATAGGTGTCGGGGCCCGTCGCCGGGTCCTGAATGATCGACGCCAGGACCCCATAGGCGCCGGAACCCGACAAGGGCCGCAGCAGCGCCATTGGAAGTGCTTCCGGCGGCAGGCCAACCATGGAGGTGACCACGCCTAATGGTGTGATAAGCAACTCCAGCGCCCCGCTCGCGCGCAGCATGGCCACCGCGACCAGGATGGCCACGAGATAGGGGATAATGCGTAGGGCGACATTGAAGCCGTCCTTCGCCCCTTCGACGAAGACTTCGTAGATGCGGACGCCGCGGATAGCGCCGAATCCGAGCAGGGCAACCATCAGTCCCGGGATGATCCAGGGTGCGATATCGCGGCCGTAAAGAATCGTGACTGGGATCAGGGCGATGACGACCGCGAGGACGGCCACGGACACCCAAACCGGATAGGGCGCGCTCGGTTCGGGCGGCATCGCATCGCTTTCGCTGTCTGAAACTTCGGTCGACTCTACGGTGTCGCTGGCATAGGCCTCTGCCGGTTTCGTGAACCGCTGATATAGCTTGACCGCCGTGATTGCGACGATCGTCGAACAGATCGTCGCGAACAGGGTTGTCGGCAGGATGCCCGCCGGGTCGGCGGATCCGGCCGAGGCGCGCAGCGCAATCACACCCGTGGGCAGCAGCGTGACCGATGACGTGTTGATCGCCAGGAACATCACCATGGCGTTGCTCGCCGTGCCCTTGTGCGGGTTCAGCTTGTCGAGCTCCTGCATGGCGCGGATGCCGAAAGGTGTGGCGGCATTGCCGAGGCCCAGAACGTTGGCGGAGATGTTCATGATCATCGCGCCCATCGCCGGGTGGTCGGCCGGGACCTCGGGAAATAGCCGAACCATCAGCGGGCGCACCGTCTTGGCGATGATAGCGAGCAGCCCGCCCGCCTCGGCAACCTTCATCAGCCCGAGGAACAGGGCCATGACCCCGACCAGGCCGATGGCCAAAGTCACCGACCCCTTTGCGGCATCGATCATGGCAAGGCCGAGCGCATCCATCGGGGCGGCGGCATCCGGTGCCGGTATCACGGTGACTTGGCGATAGCCAGCGACGACGAATGCGATCAGGACGGCGCCGAGAAAGACCGCGTTCATCGTAAAAGGCCTCCGAAGGATTGCATCGGTCCCCTATACCCGATTCGCAAAAGGAATTTGACGTTGTCGGGGCCGGGAGGCAAAAAGGGCGCGCCCGAAGTACAGACAATCCGAGGAATTTTGGTATGAGCGGTCCGTTATCCGGCCTTAAGGTGTTCGATCTGACCCGTATTCTTGCGGGGCCTCACTGCACGCAGATTCTGGGAGATCTTGGCGCCGAAGTGATCAAGATCGAGCGACCGAAAGTCGGCGACGACACGCGCAATTTCGCACCGCCCTACCTGCCGGACGACAGTGGCGCCGACAGTTCGGAAAGCGCCTACTTCGCCGGTACGAACCGCAACAAGCGGTCGATCACGCTCAACCTGTCCGACCCGGAAGGACAGGCGCTGGCCAAGCGGCTGATCGCCGAAAGCGACGTGCTGGCCGAAAACTTCAAGACGGGAACGCTGGACAAGTACGGGCTGGGCTACGAACAGCTGCACGCGGAGTTCCCGCGGCTGATTTACTGCTCGATCACGGGCTTTGGGCACACCGGCCCCTATGCGGACCGGCCCGGCTACGATGCGCTGATCCAGGCGATGGGCGGCGTGATGAGTTTGACCGGAGAGCCCGAAGGGGAACCGATGAAGGTCGGCGTGTCGATTGCGGACATGATGGCTGGCATGTATGCCGGGATGTCGATCCTGGCCGCCGTGCGGCACCAGCAATTGACCGGTGAAGGCCAGCATATCGATATCTCTATGCTGGACACACATGTGGCCTGGCTTGCCAATCAGGGCATGAATTACCTTGCGACCGGCGAAAACCCGACTCGTCTTGGAAATTTGCACCCGAACATCGTGCCCTACCAGGTCATGCCGTCTTCGGATGGCTATTTCGTGCTGTCGGTGGGCAACGATCCGACGTTCGAACGCTTTTGCGAGGTGGCCGGCTGCAAGGAACTGCTTGAAGACGCGCAATTCAGCACGGCAGTCGAGCGTGTCCGCAATCGCGACCATGTTACGGCGACCTTGAATGATATCACCCGCCAGAAACCGTCATCCTGGTGGTTGGCGGAGTTGGAGAAGGCCAAGGTCGGCTGCGGTCCTATCAACACCCTGGAACAGGTGTTCGACGATCCGCATGTCAAGGCGCGCGAGATGACGGTAGAAATGGCACACCCCGCGACCGGTGACCGGCCGGCGAAGCTGATCGCCAGCCCGATAAAAATGTCCGAAACGCCGGTAGGTTATCGCCATGCGCCGCCGATGCTCGGCCAGCATACTAAAGAAGTTCTTGGTGAAATGCTGGGCCTGTCCGCGAGTGACGTTGCCGCCTTGCGCGAAAAAGGGGTTGTCTAGCCCTTTACAAAAGGCAAGCAGAGAACGGCGACGAAGGCGAAGAATGCCGTCTCGTTCCAATGGTTGAGTTCAGGCGCGTTGAAGGGCTGCTTTGCGTGCATGGCCAGCACGCCGGATACGAAGACGGCAAGTCCGCAGAGACCAACAAAGAAACTCGGCTGGGCGCTCGGGTTTGACAAAAATGCCAGCACGGCGGCGATTGCCAGGGTGACCCCGATGCGTTTGACGGTCAGCTGGGATGCCGGGTCGAGTGCCGAATATAGCTGGTTAAACATCGTCTGAGCCTATACGCACCTTGTCTTGCGGGACATTCAAAAGGGCTGAAACGAGTTGCAATTCTTTATGATTTAATGCGGGTTGACGATCTTGCATAACGCGAATTTTCCTCAAATGTCTTAAGATATTAACCATGCATTAAAGGGCTTTCGGGAAACTGCGCTTATGCCTGATCATTTGGTGCGATCGAAACCGTCTAAGCCGCCGAAGGTGCTTCGGCCGACCGGCAAGCCCCGCAAGAAGGCCGCGGTACGCAAGCCGGCGGCGCCTGAGGCGCATGCCAAAGCGGATGGCTATATCCCTTTCCGTGAACGGTTCCGGGCCTGGTGGCACGGTGTCGAGCCGGCGGCCGTGGTCAAGAAAGGCCAAAAGGCGAAAACGACCTGCACGAAACGGCTCATCGAGCTCGATGACAAGGAAGATTTGCCGCCGCAAGCGGATT
>CAJWOT010000215.1 GCA_913044215.1 uncultured Rhodospirillaceae bacterium
GGGATGTCGATCATCTTGCCGTCCATCTCGAACGAGCCGCGGCCTTCCGCCGCCATTGCCTTGTCCGCCTCGATTACCTTGCGGGCGTAGGCGATGTCCTCTTCGCGCGGGCTGAACTCCTCGTTTAGGATAGGCACGTTGGCCGGGTGGATGCAGGACGCGCCCTCGAAGCCGAAGCGGGCGGAGTTGCGGACCACCTCGCGGAAGCCGTCCAGGTCGCTGTAATCAGCCACCGTGCCGATCAGCCCCATCGGAGTCAGCCCGGCGGCGCGGGCGGCGATGATCGATTGCTGCTTGGGATATTGATAGACGGCCGGGTCGGGGACGAAGCCGACATCTAGGGCGAAATCCTCGCCGCCGAGTAACACCGTGTAGACCCGCGGGTGAGCCTTTGCGATCGCGTCGATCGCAAAGAAGGCGTCCGCCGTCTCGACCATGGGCAGCAGCCAGGTCGACCCGACCGTCATGCCGCGCTGCGCCTCCAAGTCACCGACCAGCTCGGCGATCAGCTTGACGTGGTCGGCGCTCTGGATCTTCGGCAGCTTCAGCGCCGTGATCTTCGGCGACACGGCGGCCTCGATATCGCGGATCGCCAGCTCGATCGGCCGGTTGATGCGGACCAGCACGTCGGCGCCGTTGCGCGAGACCTTGTCCGCCGCGGCGTCGATCAGGGTGCGAGCCTGCGCCTTCTCCGCCGGCGGCACGCTATCCTCCAGATCGAGGATCACCCCGTCGGCGCCGCGCGTGTGCGCCTTGTCGACATAGCGGTCGACATTCACCGGGACATAAAGCAGGGACCGCCAGACCGGCCGGTCGTTCGCCGCATCGCTCATTTTCTTCTCTCCCTTGGACGTTCGGCCCACTGTGTCATGGCCAAGGATGACACGGTGGGATTATTTCAACGCGTTGTACCCAGCATTCAATGTAGGGAGGGCTGGTGCAAGTCCCGCGCCTCGTTGAAAACCGTTGCGATTTCGTTTGTTGCAAATGACCCCATGTCGTCCCGGCCAAGGCGCATTGCGCCGCTGAGCCGGGACCCAGGGAAACGGCGAGGCTTGCATAGGGGCTGGACCCCGGATCAAGTCCGGGACGACACGGCGGCTTTGTCGCGACAGCGCGCTCTTATACCACCCCGTCATCCTTCAGTTTTGCCAGATCGCCCTCGCCGATGCCGATGCGGCCGAGCACCTCCGCGTTGTGCTGGCCCAGATCCGGGGCCGGGCGGGCGAAGCCGCCGGGGGTGCCGGACAGGCGCGGGGTGATGTTGTGCATCGCCACGGTGCCCATCTCCTCGTCCGGCAGATCGACGATCACCTCGCGCTCGCGGAAATGCGGATCGGCCATGATCTGCTCGATATCGTAGACCGGCGCGACCGTGACGCTCTCGCGCTCGAACACCTCCATGCATTCCTCCAGGTTGCGCGTGCCGATCCAGCCGCCGACCGCTTCGTCCACTTCGAGCCGGTTCTTCACCCGGTCCTCGTTGGTCAGGAATTTGGGGTCGTCGATCATGTCGGCGCGCCCGATGACCTTGAAGATCCGTTCCGCCATCGACTGCATGGAGCCGGACATGGCGAGCCACTTGCCGTCCTTGGTGGCGTAGACATTGCGCGGCGAGGCAGTGGTCGAGCCGCTGCCGGCCCGCACGCGGGTCTTGCCGGTGACCTGGTGCCAGGCCGCTTCGGCGCCCATGATGGAAAAGATCGGCTCCAGCAGGGACAGATCGATGACCTGGCCATCGCCGCCCTTGACCTCGCGCTCGCGCAGGGCGATCAGTACCGACATGGCGCCCGACAGGCCGGCGATCATGTCGGCCATGGCGAGCGGCGGCAGCACCGGCTCGCGGTCGGCGAAACCGTTACGGTAGGCGAAGCCGGACATCGCCTCGACCAGGGTGCCGAAGCCCGGCCGGTGCTTGTAGGGGCCGGTCTGACCGAAGCCGGAGACGCGCACCAGCACCAGCCCGGGATTGCGCCCGTGCAACACGTCGGGGCCGAGCCCCATTTTCTCGAGCGTGCCGGGCCGGTAGTTCTCGATCATCACGTCGGCCTGTTCGACCAGGCGCAGCAGGATGTTCTTGCCCGCCTCCTCGCGCAGGTTGAGCGAGACGCTCTTCTTGTTGCGGCCATAGACCTTCCAGCTGAGGGACAGGCCGTCGGTCACCCAGTGGCGCAGCGGGTCGCCCTTGTCCGCCGGTTCGATCTTGATGACCTCGGCGCCGTAATCGGCGAGCTGCAGGCTGACCATGTTGCCCGCCACCAGGCGCGACAGGTCGAGCACCGTGACCCCGGCCAGCGGGCCCTCGAATGTTTCGTCGAATTGCGGCAATTTATCTCCCCCTGCACGCTTGGTATCGGGCCCAATCAAACGCGGTCGGCCGCAGGTGCGGCAAGGATAAAATCGCGGAACAGGCGGACTTTCTGCAGCCGGCCCTTGGCCTTGGGCCAGGCGAGGTGGTAGCGGCGGCCGCTGGAGACGCTGACCGGGAAGGGGGCGGCCAGGCGGCCGGCGCGGAGATCCACCTCGACCGCGTGCGCCGGCGCGATCGCGACCCCCTGGCCCTGGATCGCGGCCTCGATGGCGAGCGCCACATCGTCGAAGACCGGGCCCTGGATACCGTAGCCGCCGGTGACGCCAGCCGCGGCGAACCAGTGCGTCCAGGCATCCGGATAGGCGGTCAGGTGCAAGAGCGTGTTGGCCGCCAGGGCGGCGGGGCTGTCCGGCACCGCGCCGGCGGGGCTGCAGACCGGGGTCAGGCGCTCGCGCAGGATCTCGCGCGAGTCGAGGCTGGGCTCCGTCGCCGGTGCGTCCAGGACGGCGATGTCGATGCCGTGCAGATCCGCGGTGCCGGCGATGTCGCGCAGATGCACCGAAAGCGTGCGGTGCGCGCGCTGGAATTCCGCCAGGCGGCCGATCAGCCAGCGGCTCGCCACCGCGCTTGCGCCGACGATCAAGACGGATTCGTCCGGGCGGTGCATGATGCGGGCGGAGGCGGATTCGAGGCTGGCCAGGGCGGCGCGCACATCGGCGGCGTAGCGCTCGCCGGCGAAGGTCAGCGCGATGCCGCGGCCGGCGCGGCGGAACAGGGGCTGGCCGATATAGGATTCCAGGGTAGCGATCTGCCGGCTCACCGCGCCCTGGGTCACGCCCAGCTCGGCGGCGGCGCGCGTGTAGCTGAGCAGGCGGGCCGCGCATTCGAAGGCGCGCACCGCGTTCAAGGGGGTGCGGAAGGGCCGGTCCGGCATGTGTATTTCATTTGATGAGATTTTCTCATAATATAATCGCCAATTATTTTTTTGTCGATACCCCCTCCTATCCCGCACACTGCACAGGTGTTAAACGAGAGGATTTTAATGCCCCAGAGCGACCCGAACGACAACGTCACCCCGCTGCCCGCCGGCATCGCTACCAGCCGCGTCGCCTTCGTCCAGGCGAACTGGCACAAGGAGATCGTCGATCAGGGGCGCGAGGCCTTCCTCGACGCTTTCGAAGCCGAGGGCGGCGACCGGGCGCGGGTCGAAATCTACGATGTCCCCGGCAGTTACGAGATCCCGCTGCAGGCGAAACTGCTGGCCAAGACGGGCGAGTTCGCTGCCATTGTCGCCGCCGGTTTCGTCGTCGATGGCGGCATCTACCGGCACGAATTCGTCGCCCGCGCCGTCCTGAACGGTTTGATGAAGGTACAGCTCGAGACCGAAGTACCGATCCTCTCCATGGTGCTGACGCCACAGCAGTTCCACGGCCACAGCGAGCATGTTCGCTTCTTCCAGGACCATTTCAAGATCAAGGGCACTGAGGCCGCCGACGCGCTGGTCAACGTGCTGAAGGACCCGGTGCGCGCCAAGGCGCTGTAGCGCCCGCCCCCATATTGCCACAGTCTTGCCCGCGAAACGGCGCGGCGGCGACCTAGCCGCGCCGTCTTCGCCCTGTCTCCTGTCCGCCGAAACGGATTGGGAGAATTCGCATGCGTTTGTTCGCATTCATCGCGGCGCTGATTTTGAGCACGCAACCGGTTTGGGCGATACAAGCCGAGCCGGACCGCCGGCCGCCGGGGACCGGCATGACCTTCCATGGCGACGGAGTCGAGCCGCAGACCGCACGGGCGCTGCGGACCGATGTCCAGATCGACGTCAGCGGCGTCATCGCGCGGGTTCGGGTGCGGCAGACCTTCCGCAATCCGGGCGACGAATGGGTCGAAGGGGTCTATGTCTTCCCGTTGGCGGAGAACGCAGCCATCGACACGCTGCGCATGAAGATCGGCGAGCGGATCATCGAAGGCGAGATCCGCGAGAAGGAACAGGCGCAACGGGTATACAATGCCGCCAGGCACGCCGGACAGCAGGCCAGTCTGATCGAGCAGGAGCGGCCGAATATCTTCACCGCCTCGGTGGCCAACATTGCGCCGCGCAGCGAGATCGCGGTTGAGATCGGCTATCAGCAGCGGTTGCGCTTCACCGACGGGCTCGTCGGGCTGCGCTTCCCGTCCGTCGTGGCGCCGCGCTTCATTCCCGGCAACCGGGCCATCGTCGGAGTCGGCGGCACCGGCTGGGCGGCGAACACCGCACAGGTTCCGGATGCGGAACGGATCACCCCGCCGGTCCGCCATACGGCGTCGGGGCCGGCCAATCCCATTGCAATAAATGTGCGGCTCGATCCCGGCATGCCGGTCGCAATGCTGCGCAGCCCGAGCCACAGGATCGATGTTGCCGATGCCGGCGCGGATCGCTTTGAGATCACGCTCGACGGGGGCGATCAGGCCGCCAATCGTGACTATGTACTACAGTGGCGTCCGGACACCGGCGCGGCCCCGTTCGCCGCCCTCTTCCGTGAGATCCGGGACGAGGAAACCTATGTGATGGCTATCGTCGCGCCGCCGACCCGCGCCCCTTCGGCGCAACCACTGATCCCACGCGACGTCGTGTTCATCATCGACACGTCCGGCTCGATGCATGGGGATTCGATCGCGCAGGCCAAGGCGGCGCTGCGCCTCGCGCTGGAACGGTTGCGGCCGGAAGACCGGTTCAATGTGGTGCGCTTCGCCAGCGATGCGACGGCCCTGTATGACGGTCTGCGGCCCGCGCGTGGGCGCCACCTCGCGGGCGCGCTGCGCCGTATCGACGGGTTGGAGGCGGACGGCGGCACCAATATTGCCGCGGGACTGGCACTGGCGCTCGATGGCAAGATCGGCGGGCCGCGGCTGCACCAGGTGGTTTTGATCACCGACGGTTCGGTCGGCAACGAGGCGGCGTTGTTCCGCCGTATCCGCCGCGACCTCGGGGACAGCCGGCTCTTCACCGTTGGTATCGGCAGCGCGCCGAACAGCTATTTCATGCGCCGCGCCGCCACCTTCGGCCGTGGTACCTTCACCCATATCGGCAATCTGGCGGACGTGAAAGCGGTGATGTCGCGCCTGTTCGGAAAGCTGGAGCGGCCCGCCATGACCCGGGTCGCTGCCGCGCGCGACGGGGCGCCGCTCAACGATCAATGGCCAGTCAATCTGCCGGACTTGTACAATGCCGAGCCGCTCGTCTTTACCGCCCGCCTGTCGGGCGGTCCCCAAGCGCTGACGGTGTCCGGTCTGCGCGGCGATGACCGGTGGCGCCGCCATCTCGATATCGCCACCGCGCGGGAAGCCCGGGGGATTGCCAAGCTGTGGGCGCGCGACGGTATCGCCGCAGCGATGAACGAATTGGCGTTCGGCGCCGATCCGAAGGCCGTGCGTCAGTCGGTATTGGAGCTGGCGCTCACGCACGGATTGCTGAGCAAATATACCAGCTTGGTGAGCGTCGACCGGACGCCGGCACGGCCGGCGGCGGACGGCTTGCGGCGGCAAGCGGTCCCGACCGATCTGCCAGCTGGTTGGACCTACGCCAAGGTTTTCGGCAGCCGCGGCGCGACGCCGGCGACATTGAACTTGTTGATCGGCGGCGCAATTCTGCTGCTGGGGCTCGGATTGGTTTTGGCGCGGCGCAGGCGCGCGGCATGAGCCGCCGCCGCATCTTTGCCGTCGCCGTCCTGTTCGCCCTCGGAATATGGCAAATCGCCGCCGGCGGCTGGATCCACGCCAAAGCCGTATTCGCGCAAGCGCTGCTCGCCGGCGCCTGGACCCGGGCCCAACTCGGCATTGCGGAACCGCATCCCTGGCCCTGGGCCGATACCTGGCCGGTCGCGCGCTTGCAGGCCCCCCGCTTGTCGGAGGATTTGCTGGTGCTCGCCGGCGGCAGCGGCCGCACCTTGGCTTTCGGGCCGGGCCATGTCGACGGGACGGCGCTGCCCGGCGGCGCCGGCATGAGCGTGATCGCTGGTCATCGCGATACGCATTTTAGCTTTCTGCGCGACCTGCTGCCCGGGGACCGGCTGCAGGTTACCGGCCGCGATGGCGGTGTCACGGAATATGCGGTGCGGACCCGCTACGTGGTGCACAAGGATCGCGCGCGGCTCGCCATGGACCAGCGCGGCCTGGCGCTTGTCACCTGCTATCCCTTCGACGCGGTCACGACGGGCGGTCCGCTGCGCTACGTGGTTTTGGCGGAACCCGTGGAACCGGACAGGACGATGCCGATGACAACGGCGGCCGCGCCGGCCAGATGATAGAGATGCAGAGTTTCGCCCAGGAAGATGACCGCCAAAATGGCGGCGAACACTGGGAGCATATGCGCGGTGAGCGCGGCTCGGCTCGGCCCAACGAGCTCGATGCCGCGGTTGTAGCAGAGATAGGCGATGATCGACGCGAAGATCGCGACATAGCCGACGATCCATGTGGTGTTCCAATCGAGCGGCATCGTACGGGCGGTTAGGGCTTCCCACAGATAGAAGGGCAAGATCATCAACAGGCCGCAGCCCATCATGCCGGCAAGCATCGCATTGGGGTGCAAATCCGCAGGCCGTCGTTTGACCAGCACGGAATACAGGCTCCACCCGATGACGGCGGCGATCATCCACAGGTCGCCGGTGGTAAATTGCAGCGCCCTCAGGGCGTCCCAGTCGGCCCGGGTTACGACGATGGCGATACCGAGTGAGGACAGGACGATACCGGCCGCCTGCCGCGTGCCGATCCGGTCGCTTAGCACTAGGCGCGCCAATAAAGGGACTAGAGCCGGTGTCGCGGCATAGATCAGCGAGACGTTGATCGCCGTGGTCGTATTGACCGCGATATAGAGGAAGGTGTGAAAGACCGCGACGCCGAGCAGGCCGAGTATGGCGAGCAACCGCCATTCGCGGCGCAGGACCGGCCATTGTTTGCGCACGAGCGGTAGTACGAAAGGCAGGAAGATCGCAAAGGCGACGGCCCAGCGCCAGAAGGACAGGCCGACCGGCGGCACCGAAACGCTTGCCGCGCGGCCGAGCACGATATTGCCTGCCCACAGCAGGGCGGCGCAGGCCATCAGCGAATAGGCGAGGGGATTGGCGGACCGCATGGGCCCGCACGCTACCATATTCTGCTGGATGAACAGCTATTCAGCGGCGACCAGATCGAGGGCTTGCCGCGCCGTGCGGGCCGCGTGTTTGCGTTTCAG
>CAJWOT010000216.1 GCA_913044215.1 uncultured Rhodospirillaceae bacterium
GATTGCCGACATGGAGTCGGTCCGCAATATCACGGCAGCAGCGAAAGCGGCGAAGTCGAACAAATCGACCCGAATCGAAGTAACCGGACACACCGATACGTCCGGCGCGTCCGACTACAATCAGAGACTGTCGGAAGCTCGTGCGAAGGTCGTCGATGAGGCTCTAATTGCGCTGGGTATCAACCGATTGATCATCGAGCGTCACGCGAGCGGTGAAAATGATCCTGGCGTAAACACCGGAGACGGTGTCCGCGAAGGCAAGAACCGTCGCGTCGAGATCAACGTACGCTAGACAGACCCCTTTTAGCCCCGCCCATTGCGCCCCTTTGGCGTGGTGGGCGGGGTTATACTTTTTGGTGATAATTTAATCTTCATTTTTTGCGTTAGACCCTTTGCTCCGTTAAAATCCGACTCGAACGGCAAGAGTTCAGTCGACGTTCAATTCCTGATCAACGCCGGGTACGGCGGTCTGTTACAGATAGAGTTAAGCCTGCATGGCATCATCTGAAATCTCCCAAATTACAATCGAAGAGGAGATGCGGCGATCCTATCTCGATTACGCGATGAGCGTGATCGTGAGCCGGGCGCTGCCGGATGCGCGGGACGGTTTGAAACCGGTCCATCGTCGAATTCTCTATTCGATGAAGGAAAATGGTTACGACTCGAACCGGCCCTACCGAAAATCTGCGCGAATCGTCGGCGACGTCATGGGTAAGTATCACCCGCATGGCGATCAGGCGATCTACGACGCGATGGTTCGCATGGCGCAAACCTTCTCCATGCGCCTGCCACTTATCGACGGGCAGGGTAACTTCGGCTCGATGGATGGCGACCGGCCGGCTGCCATGCGTTACACGGAAGCGCGGCTGGCAACGTCGGCGGAAAGCCTGCTCGACGATATCGACAAGGAGACGGTCGATTTCGTCGATAACTACGACGAAACGACCAAGGAACCGCAGGTCCTCCCGGCGCGCTTTCCGAATCTCCTGGTGAACGGCGCCGGTGGTATCGCCGTCGGCATGGCGACCAATATCCCGCCGCACAATTTGCGGGAAGTGGTGAATGCCTGCCTGGCCTATGTGGACAATCCGGGGATCCAAGTTGACGAACTGATGGAACACATCCCGGGACCGGATTTCCCGACCGGCGGTTTGATCCTTGGCGAAGCGGGCATCAAAGCGGCTTATCACAAGGGGCGCGGATCCGTTGTGATGCGGGCGCGCACGCATATCGAACCGTTTGGCAAAGATCGTGAAGCGATCATCGCCACCGAAATTCCGTATCAGGTCAATAAGTCGCGGATGATCGAGCGAATCGCGGAAGTCGTTCAGGAAAAGACGATTGAAGGCATTTCGGCGCTTCGCGACGAATCGGACCGGCAGGGTATCCGCGTCGTTATAGAACTGAAACGTGACGCCATCGCAGAGGTGGTTCTGGCGCAGCTCTACCGGTACACACCGCTGCAGACCAGCTTCGGCGTGAACATGCTGGCGCTGAACAATGGTCAACCGGAGCTGATGAACCTGCGGCAGGTGATCGCCGCATTCGTGGATTTCCGTGAAGAGGTCATTACGCGTCGGACGGCCTATGAGCTGCGTCGGGCGCGCGAAAGGGCGCATATTCTCGCGGGATTGCTCGTTGCGCTCGCCAATCTCGATCCCGTTATCGAGTTGATCCGCGCCGCGCCGGATCCGGTTGTCGCGCGTGAGCGGCTGATGGCGGAAGACTGGCTCGCCGGCGATGTTGCGGCGTTCATCGAGTTGATCGACGATCCGGGGCACGAGGTCGTTGATGGCCGCTACCGGCTTTCAGAGGCACAGGCGCGGGCGATCCTTGAATTGCGTCTGCAGCGTTTGACCGGGCTGGAGCAAGACAAGCTTGTCGCTGAAACCGAGGAACTCTCTGAAAAGATTTTGGGTTACCTCGAAATTCTCACCAGCCGCCCGCGGCTGCTCGAGGTTTTGCGGTCGGAGTTAATCGAGATTTCCGAGAAGTTCGGCGACGATCGCCGAACGGAAATCGAACCGAATGAATTCGAGCACGATATCGAAGACCTTATCCAGCGCGAGGATATGGTCGTTACGGTGACCAACGGCGGCTACATCAAGCGGGTACCGTTATCCAGCTATCGTGCGCAGCGGCGTGGCGGCAAGGGCCGTACCGGCATGGCCACGCGCGATGAGGATTTCGTCAAGGACGTTTTCGTCGCCTCGACCCACGCGATCATCCTCTTTTTCTCGTCTCGGGGCATGGTCTACCAGCTCAAGGTCTACAGACTGCCTTCCGGCAGCCCGCAGGCGCGTGGCAAGGCGATGATCAATTTGCTCCCGCTGGAAGAAGGCGAGACCATTTCGACGGTGATGATGTTGCCGGAAGACGAGGACAGCTGGGAACATTTGCATGTTATGTTCTCGACCGCGAGCGGCAACGTTCGGCGTAACTCGCTGAAGGATTTCACAAATATCATGGCGAACGGAAAAATCGCCATGAAGCTGAGCGACGGCGACCGCCTGATCCGGGTGCGTACCTGTACCGAAGAAGATGACGTACTGCTGGCGACGCGCCGCGGCATGTGTATTCGCTTTCCGGTTTCTGACGTGCGGTTGTTCACCGGCCGGACCTCAACGGGGGTGCGAGGTATCCGCCTTGACCAGGATGATGATGTGATCTGGATGTCCATGCTGCGTCATGTGGAAATCGAGACCGAGACCCGCGACGCATATTTGCGCCAGGCGAATGCGTTGCGGCGTGCGGACGGCGACGGTGATGATGCGAACACGGATGGCGACATACCGGCATTGCCATCCGAACAGTTCGATAGCTTGGCGTCGCAGGAGCAATTCGTGCTCGCCGCGACGGCAAAGGGCTTTGGTAAACGGACGTCCGCTTACGATTACCGGACCACGAAACGCGGCGGTAAGGGTATCGTCAATGTCGATACGGAGAAGCGGGACGATACCGTCGTTGCGACCTTCCCCGTCGAGCCAACCGATCAGATCATGCTGGTAACCGACGGAGGGCAGGTTATTCGCTGCCCCGTCGATGATGTGCGTATCGCCAGCCGGCGAACGCAAGGGGTGAACCTCTTCGATGTCGAAGGGGACGCCGAGGTCGTATCGGTGGCCCGTCTTCGTGATGTTGGGGGCGAAGATGACGAGGATGCTGCGGAGGGCAGCGACGCCGCTCCAGCGACGGAATAGACGATCGCCGGTGGATTTAGGGAACGAGGAGAGTAACAAGAATGGCTGATCAGCGCGTCGGCGTGTATGCGGGAACTTTCGACCCGGTCACAAATGGCCATATGGATATCATCACGCGTGCGGCGACCCACATGGTCGACAAACTCATCGTGGCGGTCGCGATCAATCCCGGCAAAGGCCCGATCTTCACCGTTGAGGAACGGGTGGCGATGGTGCAGGAAGAGATTTCAGCCTGCAATTTCGGCCGCGCCGTTCAGGTTGATGTGCAACCCTTCTCCAGCCTGCTGACAGACTTCGCTGAGGTGAATGGGGCGAGCATGCTGATCCGCGGATTGCGCGCTGTTTCGGACTTCGAGTACGAATTTCAGATGGCATCCATGAACAGCTACCTGAAGCCACATATCGAAACGGCGTTCCTGATGGCGTCCGATCGCAACCAGTTCATTTCGTCGCGTTTGGTCAAGGAAATCTGCTTTCTTGACGGGGATATTGACCAGTTCGTCTCGCCGCGCGTCGCAAAACTGCTGACGGCGAAGAAACCTAAATCGTAAGCAATCCGACGATCGCACCCGTCATGCAGGTCGCGATCGTACCGGCGACGATCGAACGCAGGCCCAGTTGAACGATTTCCGTGCGGCGGGAGGGTGCGATCGTCACCAGCCCACCGATCATGATCCCCAAACTTGCGAAATTCGCGAAGCCGGTCAGCGCATAGGTCATGATCAGCGTGCTGCGCGGCGATATCGCATCCTTGGGGAGCGCGACAAGATCCAAGAAGGCGAGGAACTCGTTGAGCACGATCTTGACGCCCAAAAGCCCGCCGCCGGTGACCGCTTCCGACCAGGGGATACCCATCAGCCAAGCGACCGGCGCCAGGGCGTAACCCAACAGGCGCTGCAACGTTATCGGAGCGGCAAACAGGTCAGGCAGTAATCCTAAAGCCAGATTAATCAGGTGCACCAGCGCGACGAGGACGACCAGCATGGCGATCACGTTAATCAGTAGCGTAACGCCGTCCAGGGTGCCGCGGGTCACGGCTTCCATGGCGCTATCAGGAAGGTCTTCCGTTGCAAAAGTCCCGTCGGTCGGGGGCGCGGTCTCTGGCATCATCAACCGCGCGACCATGACGGCGGCGGGGGCGCTTATGATCGATGCAGCGAGCAGATGACCTAGGGCGTCCGGTACCACCGGCGCCAGGATCGAGGCGTAGAGCACCATGACGGTGCCGGCGATCGTTGCCATGCCGCAGGTCATTATCGTGAAGAGTTCGCTCCGGCTGACCTTCGCCATATAGGGCTTTATCAGAAGTGGCGCCTCGACCATGCCAATAAAGATGTTGGCGGCGACCCCGACGCCGACCGCACCACCGATCGAAAGCGTCCGTTGCAGGGCCCAAGCGAAACCGCGCACGATCCAGGGCAAGATACGCCAATAGAACAACAGGCCGGAGATTGCGCTCATCACCAGAATCAGGGGTAGGGCGCGGAATGCGAAGATAAAGCTCGAACCGGGGTGTGTTTCCTCGAAAGGCAACGGTCCGCCGCCGAGATAGCCGAAGACGAACGCCGTCCCGGCCTCGGTGGCAGCCTGTAACGCGCCAACGGCTTCGTTTAGCGTGGCGAAGAGAAAGCGGACGGGAGGGAGCTTCAAAATGATCAGCGCGATGAGAAGCTGCACCGCCAGGCCAGCCGCGGCTGTTTTCAAGGCACTGCGAGGCGTCCGGCCCGACGCCCGTGGCGCCAGCAATGCCGCCAGGAGGGCCAAGGCCAATAAGCCGAGCAGGCTTTGCAGATTTGTGGCGAATGGCATCGAGTCTATCCTAGCGTTTCATCCTTGTTGGCAGAAATAGCGTCTCGGCAAGGTGGTTGTAAAACTGCTACTGTGCGCTGCAAACGAGCGCGGCAAGGGAGAACCGTCGATGGAAAAAACACCGGATCGGGAAAACGTAATCGAGCTGCTGGAAAAGTTGGGCGAGCCCGACGACACTCAGGCGCTTGCAGCGGCGCGGGATCTGCACGGCTTGATTTCCGGTTCAGGTTTGACCTGGGACGATCTGCTCGTGCCCGACGGTGAGGCATCCGCAGGGTCGGATCATTATGACGACGATGATGATGATTTCGATGACAGCGAAGAAGACGAATCCGATTTCGACGACAAGATAGTTTCGACCGAAGAGGCTGCTGCCGACATCAAACAGATCGACCAGTTGCTGGAACGCAAGGACATCTCGGCGGCACTGCGGGAGGAACTTGAAGGGTATAAGGAAGATATTACGGAAGGCGATTTCACCGCGTCCGACCGGCAGTATCTTTCGGCCCTGCAGAAGCGCCTTTCCGGAAAGTCCAAAAGTCGCGGCAAGGACGCCTGAAGGGGCGGCCACCGGCCGTTTGACCCTGCCGATCCGGGCGCGCTGCGTAACAGCTACCGGTTTGCGGGGATGCGCGAGGCCGCTGCGTTCGGAAACACGCGCCTACTGGATGCGGTACTTCTTCGGGACGAAATATAGATGGTCCTGTTTTTCTTGCGCGAGATGGCATCCGATACAGAACTCGACCCGCCCGGCATTTTCGCCATTCGTTTCGCCGAAAAGACTGCCGTCAGGCATGATCATGGCGTAACGCCAATCGCCGCTGACATAGCTGAACCCTTTGGCCATTTTTTCCATCACGAAGAGAGGACCGGGCGTCAGCGTGCCGTCTTTGGCGACGACGAAACTGTCTTTAGCGATAATGGCCCCGACCGGCAGGGTGCCCGCTTTCTCATACTGCAGGTACGCCACAGCCTTCGCGTTTACGAAATTGCTGACAAAGCGACGGCCGTGCGTTGCGGAACAGTAGGGGGCTGTGTTGGCCCGCTTCAAGCGCTGGTAGTGTTTCGCCATCGGTTCACCGGATATGGCGTATCCGGATTGCAGCTGATTTTGGATGTCTCGATACAAAGCCTCGCGTTCCTGGTCGGGCAAGTCCGCGACGTCCTTGACCCGAAAGTGGCGCCGCGGTTTGTTCGGATCGCCGCTGAAGGCAAGAAGGTGTTCCTTCGGTGAAGTGGGCGGTGAGGCCTCTCCCACCGATGCAACTGCAGCGATTACGCCTGCCAGTATGGCGATGTATGGAAGCCATGAATTCCGTCTCATGAGGACACCTGTGCGCTTTGCGTTGGGTGATCAATGAACCCGCAGGCTTAATGTGGCGCATGGAGGCCTCACAGGAGCCTCAAAGGATCACAACAATTGGTAAGCCGTTTGTGACTCATGGGTTTATGGACCTGGCTGGATGCTCGTGAACATCCCGGAGCCTATAGCTTCGGCAGGCCTCTCGCGTCTGTGAAGACGTCTCCGCAGGCTTGACGGCGACGGGTCTTGCCGTCACTACCGGGATAGTGGAGGCCGTGCACCGTTAACCAAACCCCTTGCCGGCTTGGATTTTGCCGTTCCAAACCGTGTTGGCGGCGCGGTAGAATTCCGAACCGTCTCGCGTGAACGACCGTTAGGCGGCGGGATGAACGCGAAAGATCAATTGATGGGGCTTACAGACGAGGAAAAATCCCAAACCCGCTCGAGCGAGGAATTCAATTTTGAGAAGGATTCCCTCCACCTCCTGCCGTTGGAAATCATTCCCCTTCAGTCGCCCGTGCTATCCCGCGCGCGCTTGGTCAAAAATGTCCGTATGGAAGGTATGGTCGAAGTGTTCCGCGGGCAGGGCACGGGAAGCGGACAGGTTGATCCCGTCACTCTCGAACAAGTCTTCCATATCGCGGAAGATGAGCGAATTACTGATGCGGATAAGATCCGCTCGCTTTGCGGCTTGACGAGTTTCGACGTTTACAGCCTGCGCATTCAACTCCGAACGCTTGGTATCGATGTCGATGACATCGAAAACCTTCGCCTGTCCAAAGAGAAGCGATCGCAATTGACCCGGTACATGGTCGGATTCACCCGACCGTTAATCCGTCAGATTTATGGCGATGCCGAGACGAGTATCTCCGACGTTTCCGAATTGATCGCACTCTTCGACAATCCAAACCGCGACGAGGCCTTGAAAAACCTCAAGCTGATCACCGTAAATTTGCGGATTGGAATCGGTGACTTGCCAAGATTTTTGGAAGACTAAGGCGATACGTTTCTATCGCTTGCCTATTTTTGTGATGCGCTGGACGCGTTGGAACCGAAGCTTGAATCGTTCTTTTCCGCGATCGAGCTGATCCGTGAGAATCATCAGCTTCGGCAAAATGCCACGTTGATGCGCACCATGGACGCTCTCGAGCGCGACTTTGCGTCGATCAAAGCGACGGTTGAAGGTCATTTCGCGGCGTT
>CAJWOT010000217.1 GCA_913044215.1 uncultured Rhodospirillaceae bacterium
TCGTACTTGCGCATTTCAAGCTTTTCAGTCTGCGTGCGCGGGTTCTTCTTCGTTACGTAGTAGTAACCGGTGTCCGCGGAGCTGACCATTTTGATCAGGATCGTGCTCGGTTTCGCCATGATCGACCGTCCCGTATTTCCCTAAACATCCAAATTCATGAACGCGGCACATTAGCGCCCGGCGGTTGCAAGTCAAGCCTATTCCATTGTTATCAGTTTCGTATCCACCCGGGTCGACAGCAACGGCACCTTCCGGGCCGAATTGAGCGGGGCGCCTTCACGCCAATGCTTCATCGCTTCTTCCAATGCGAAACTGGTGACGTTCATTAGACCGTATGTATCGAGTGCTTCAGACACCCGGCGCCAGCCGATGTCCTCCAATTCGCTCGTATGGTGCAACTTGCCGGCGGCATTGGCGCCATCAATCAGGAAGAAACGCGTATTGTACCGAATCGGATTGCGGGCTGGCGTAATGGCGCGCGCAATATAGTCGAGACCGTTCAAGACAGGGGCGTGTCCGGCATCCGCGTAGGCTTCGTGCAGGTCTGACAGGTCATGGGTTTCGATCTGGCCTGGCTGACCGATCAGGAGGCCTGATTCCTCCCATGTTTCCCGCAGGGCCGCCCAGATTAAGGCCTTGGCGCGGCCTGTCGGACAGTGGCGCTGCATTTTCTGCAGGACAGAGTCCTCAATCAACGCCGACGCCGCGTGCCGGTAATCGGCACGGTCGACCCGCCCGCCGGGGAAGACGTAGATTCCTGGCATGAAGCGCGCATCCAACCGCCGTCTCCCGAGCAAGACTTCGGGGTCTTCTCGCGATCCGCGCAGCAGGACAACGCTCGCAGCATCTCTCGGGCGAACGGGCCGCTTCGACGGTGCCGACGACCGGAGATCTGACATAAACTTAGCTCCCCGCGGTCGGTGCGGAGTGCCCCAACGCGTGTTTATAGAGGTCTGGTTTCTCTAGAATCCGCTTAGCGACAGCGATGTCAACATCGTCACCTTCTTGAGGTTGCCATGGACACTCTTTGCCCGCCGTGGCGCGCGTTTTGTTTGTCATGGCGTGACTGGCTGCGATCTGCGCACGGGGGGCGGGGTTTCCGAGGCTGCGCTTCAGAACGGTAGCGATATCCTTCGCGCCGCTGGTGCAAAAGGCCGGAACGACGCCGATCCGGTTGAGGTCGAACCCTAGCGGAGAGTGCAGGCGGGCCCAGGTCAGGATCAACTCGCCTTCGTTGGGCAGGCGTATCACCGTTTGCACCGTTCCCTTGCCGAAACTGTTGCTGCCGATCAGCACCGCTCGGCCGTGATCCTGCAAGGCGGCGGCGAGCACTTCGGATGCGGAGGCGGAGGCGCCGTTCACCAGCAGGACCAAGGGGATGTCCTGAGCGATCTCGCCTTCCGAAGCGTCGAAGAGTTGCAGGCTATCCGGATGACGGCCGCGCGTTGTGCTAATCCGCCCGGTTTGAAGAAAAAGGTCGGCCGCACTGACGGCCTGGTCGAGCAAGCCACCCGGGTTGCCTCGAAGGTCAATGACGATCCCGTCCAGTGCGCCGCCGAATTCGCGCACCGCCTTTTGGACATTTTCGCTTAGTTCAGTCGTCGTGTCCTGATTGAACCCGGTCACCTTGAGATAGGCGTAACGGTCGCGCGCTTGGTAAAACACTGTCGTGGGGATGATCCTCGTGCGAGAGATCAAGAGATCGATCGGCGCGGACTGGTTTTCCCGCTGAACTGTTACCCGAACTGGCTTACCGGGTGGTCCCCGCAGCAGTCGGACGATACGCCGCAGTGAGAGACCGCGCAGCGGCATGCCGTCGACATTGACGATAATGTCCCCGGCGACGATACCGGCGCGGCTTGCCGGAAGATCCGAAGAGACGGCTTTGACGCGCACGCCCTGATCGTGGCCAACGATCGAGACACCGATACCGCCAAAACCTTCCCGGGACTCCCGATTGCGTAGACCAGCCTGTTTCCCGTCGTAGCGCGTGTATCGGTCGAGATCGACCAGAATGGCATCAATCGTGACTTTATAGATATTTTCGATTTCCGCCTCGGCGAGTTTGGTGGAGGCCTTACGCCCCGATTTGATCAGGTCCTCTATTGCCGACGCCCATCCGTCTGAATCGTTTCGCGGTGCTGCCGCAACGAAGCCGACCGAAGTACCATTGATCTGCAAGTCCACGCGATCTTCTTTGCGCTGTACGGTCGCCCCAGGTTCCAGCTTGGAGAGGCCTGCGAGGCCGGACAGAGCGAGCTCGGCCACGGGAATTTCGTCCAGATACATCTTGTGGACGTTTTCGAGGACCGTTGCGTACATTCGCGCGACTTCGGATTTGTCGGCGGGCTTTTCTATCGTCGGCGGCGGCGAGACGTTCTGGGAGGCGCAGGCCGCGAGGGCCAGGAAAGCGGCGACAAGAACGAACCGCAAAGGCGATCGCGTTATCGCGAAGCAACCGATAAGACTCGTTCCAAGGTGTTTCGACGACATGTTGCCTCGGATCACCGCTAAATTGATCCTGTTAGACTTTCGAAATTAGCCAGTCGGCCACCGAATATCCATAGGCTGCCATTATCGGCGCCCACGGTGCACTTTCCGTCTGCGTTTCTGCCGATGCTTGCTGCTGGGACGTTTGTCGCGCTGAAGCTGCGCGCCACCCTCAATCAACTCGAAGACCAGGCCGCCGGTATCGACGTTCGCTTCCCGCAGTTCGATCTGAACGGTTTCGCCGAGGGTATAGGTCAGGCCGCTATCTCGCCCGATCAGCCTGTGCTCGGTTTCTTCATGGTCGTAATAATCATGTGGCAGCGTCCTGATCGGTATCAGCCCGTCCGCACCTATCTTGTCCAAGGTTACGAAGAGGCCAAAGCGCGTCACGCCTGTGATCCGCCCACCGAACCGGGCACCAACGCGATCGGACAGAAAGGCCGTAACGTACCGGTCCTTCGCCTCCCGTTCCGCCGCTTCCGCCCGGCGTTCCGTCATCGAAATCTTTTCGCCTAGTTCATCGAACCGGTCCGCTGCTTCCTCGGGCAGGCCGCCCGCGCCAAGTCCATTTGCAGCGATCAATGCACGGTGGACGAGGATGTCGGGATAGCGACGGATCGGGGAGGTGAAATGACAATAACGCTGCAGAGCCAGACCGAAATGTCCTGCATTAACTGGACTGTATACCGCTTTCGACTGGCTACGCAGGATGAGGCCGCTGACCAAATCCACATGCCCGCTGTCCGCGGCTTGGCGCAGAATGCTGGCTAGATGTGATGGCCGAACCGCGCTGCTGCGCTGTAATTTGTAGCCGAGAGAAGCAAGTGATTGGCGCAGCCCTTCGAGCTTGTCGGGTGAGGGGGGCTCATGTACCCGATACATGACGGGCGCCCCTTTAGACTCAAGGCTTTCCGCAGCGGCAACATTGGCCGTGATCATGAATTCTTCGATCAAACGGTGGCTGTCGAGCCGCGTGCGGGGCTCGATCGCGGCGACATGACCATCCTCGCCGATTGAAATCTGCAGTTCCGCGAGATCTAGATCGAGCGTTCCACGTTTGTCGCGGCCGCGTATCAGGGCTTCATACGCGCCGTAAAGCGGCCGAATGACGGGTTTGAGGAGCTGGTCGGTGTCGTCATCCGGATAGCCGTCATGGGCCGCTTGCACCTGCTCGTAGGTAAGGCGCGCAGCGGAGCGCATCAGGCCGCGCTGGAATTTGTGGCCGCGGATTGCACCTTGTGCGTCGATCCTGATTTCAACTGCTAGGCACGGCCTGTCTTCGCCGGGAACAAGCGAGCACCAGCCATTCGACAATGCCTCTGGCAGCATGGGGACGACCCGGTCCGGGAAGTAAACGGACGTCCCCCGATCCTCTGCCGACCTGTCCAGCGCGTCGCCGGGTTTGACGTAACTGGCGACGTCCGCGATCGCGACAATAAGGCGCCAGCCGCCGGAAATTTCATCATCCGGCGCAGCCCAAACGGCATCGTCATAGTCGCGGGCGTCAGCGCCATCTATCGTCACCAGCGGCAGGTCGCGCAGGTCTGTGCGCTTGCCCAAAGGTGTCGGTCCTGCTGCTTCGGCCTGGGCCAGCGCCTCGCCGTTGAATTCGACGGGAATTTCGCGGCTATGGATGGCGATCAGGCTATAGGTCTTGGGGTCGGATATCGGACCAATACGTTCGACGACCTTGGCCTTTCGCGCGGCGCCGCGGCCGACCCGCATATACTCAATGGCAACGACATCTCCATCCCGTGCGCCCCCATTGTCCTCCGGCGCGATTCGGATATCGCGCTGCTTGCTGCGGGTCGTCGGGCGAATGGTCCCGTAGGCACCGCGCTGCTCGTAAACGCCGACCACCACGCTAGGACCCTTGCCAAGCAAGCGGATCGTATCGGCCTCATAGACGTTGGGGGCGGTTTTCTTGACCCGGACGAGAATATGGTCGCGCGGTCCCGGAGCAGCGACCTGCGTTTTGCCGGGATTGAGGTAAATGGCTGGGGGCGGGGCGTCTTCCTCCCATCGGGTAGGACGGCAGAGTACTTCGCCGTCGCTATCCATGCCGATCACCTCGATGACGAGCACCGGCGGCAGGTCACCCGCTGGCCGAACCCGGCGCCGTTCCTTGTCGAGATGACCTTCTTCCTGCAATTCTTTCAGGATGGCTTTTAGCGCAATACGCGCACCGCCGCGGATCTGGAAGGCGCGCGCGATTTCCCGTTTGCCAACCGGCGTCGGGCTTTCCTTAATGAATTCGAGTATCTGCCGTTTCGAAAGTGGGGAGGGCTTGGCCAACGCCGTCAGTCCGCCGCACCTGCATCCGCCGGTTCCGCCTTGGTCTTCTTTGCGGGTTTCCGTTTTGCGGTGGTCTTCTTCGCAGGCTTCTTTTTCGCGGCTTTCTTCTTCGCTGGCTTCTTCTTTGTCGCCTTTTTCGCCGGTGCTTTCGCGGCTTTCGCTTCAACCAAGGCGATGGCCTCTTCCAGCGTGACAGTGTCCATCTCTGAGCCCGCGGGCAGCGTCGCGTTGATCTTGCCCCACTTCACATAGGGACCGAAACGACCCTTCCGTACGGTTACGGGCTTGTCCTCGTGATTGCCCAGTTCCCGCCCGCTGGTGCGCGACTTGGCCTCGGCCAGCAACGTGACCGCGCGGTTAAGGCCGATCGACAGCACGTCGTCGCCATCCTTGAGCGAGGCGTATTTTGGCCCTAGCTTGATATAAGGCCCAAAGCGTCCAATCCCCGCCGTGATCATGTCCCCGCTTTCAGGATGCGCGCCGACGTCGCGCGGTAGCGAAAGCAACTTCAGCGCTATCTCAAGCGTGACCGTATCCGGTGCCATGTCCTTCGGCAGGGACGATCGTTTCGGCTTCGGCGGTGCCTTTTTCCCCTTTTCCTTGGGTAACTGTTCACCCAGTTGCAGGTAAATGCCGTAGGGCCCTTTGCGCAGCGCGACGTCCAAACCGGTATCCGGATCCTGACCCAGGACCAGCGGACCGCTGGCGAGCATGTCGTCTTCTTCATCACCCGCAACGCCGAAGCGCCGCGTATAGCGGCAGTCCGGGTAATTGGCGCAGCCGATGAAGGCACCGAATTTACCGAGTTTGAGGCTCAGGCGGCCTGTTTCGCAGCCCGGACATTTGCGCGTGGCGCTGTCGTCGCCATTCTCGTCGGCGGGGAAGAAATGGGGCCCTAGATCTTCGTCGAGCGTATCCAGGACCTGGGTGATCGTGAGATCTTTCGTGCCGTCGATTGAGCCCGAAAAGGCATTCCAAAAATCGCGCAGGACCTTTTTCCAGTCGATCCGTCCGCCGGAAATATCGTCGAGCTGCTCTTCCATATCCGCGGTGAAACCGTACTCGACATACCGTCGGAAAAAGTTAGACAGGAAGGCAGTGACCAGTCGGCCACGGTCCTCCGGCGTGAAACGCCGCTTCTCCAGGCGCACATAGTCACGGTCCTGCAGGACCTTGAGGATCGAGGCGTAAGTGGAGGGGCGCCCGATGCCCAACTCCTCCATCTTCTTGACCAGGCTGGCTTCCGTGTAACGTGGCGGCGGCTGGGTGAAATGCTGTTCGGCGGTGGCATCCTTGAGCGGTGCCTTCTCGCCTTCCTTCAACGGCGGGAGGCGCCGGTCGCCTTCCTCGCCGGGCTCGGCGTCGTCGCTGCCTTCGCGGTACAGCTTGTAAAAGCCGTCGAATTTCACGGTGCTGCCGTTCGCCCGCAAGGTGATTGCCTTGTCGGCCGACGTGACATCCACCGCCATTTGGTCAAGCAGGGCGCTTTCCATGCTGCTGGCGATCGCCCGTTTCCAAATCAATTCGTAAAGACGCAATTGGTCGGCATCGAGAATATGCGTGAGTTCGCCCGGGCGCCGGAAGAAATCCGTTGGCCGGATGGCTTCGTGCGCTTCCTGTGCGTTCTTCGCTTTGGTTTTGAACACGCGCGGTGTCGACGGCACATAGTTGTCGCCGAAATCCTTCGCGATGAGCGCCCGCGACCCGGCGATCGCTTCGCCGCTCAAGGTCACGCTGTCCGTCCGCATATAGGTTATGAGGCCGACGGTTTCGCCGTCGATATCGAACCCTTCATACAGGCGCTGGGCCAATTGCATCGTTCGGCTCGTGCCGAAGCCGAGCTTGCGGCTTGCTTCCTGCTGTAAGGTCGAGGTGGTGAAGGGCGGGGAGGGGTTGCGTTTGACGGTCTTCTTATCGACCTTCGCGATGCTGTAGGTGCCGGCCTTGACCGCGGCCACGGCATCGTTTGCCGCCGTTTCGTTTCCAAGCGCGAGTTTGCTCAGCCGCTCGCCGTTCAGATGCGTGAGCCGGGCCGTATAGGGATTGCCCTCGGCTGATGTGAATTGCGCTTCGAGCGACCAGAACTCGTCCGATTTGAACGCCTCGATTTCCGCTTCGCGTTCGCAGATCAGGCGTAGGGCGACAGATTGAACCCGTCCCGCTGACCGCGATCCCGGAAGCTTGCGCCACAGTACGGGCGACAGGGTAAATCCAACGAGATAATCCAAGGCACGGCGCGCCAGGTAGGCGTCGATCAGTTCGCGGTTGAGCTCTCGCGGGTTGGCCATGGCGGCCAGGACCGCGTCCTTGGTGATTTCGTGAAAGACCACACGTTTGACGTCGACACCGTCGAGAACATCCCGGTCGGCCAGGAGTTGCTGAACATGCCAGGAAATTGCTTCGCCTTCGCGATCCGGGTCTGTCGCGAGGTAGAGATTGCCGGATCCGTCCAGCGCGTTTGCGATTTCATCGAGATGCTTCTTCGACTTCGGATCGGTCTGCCAAATCAGCGAGAAATCTTCCTCGGGCCGCACAGAACCGTCCTTAGGCGGCAAATCCCGCACGTGACCGTAACTGGCAAGAACGCGGAAGTCGGAACCTAGGTATTTATTGATCGTTTTCGCCTTGGCTGGCGATTCTACAACGACGACATTCATTATGGTTTCAAGGTGCTCAATGTTCGTTCAGGAGATACGACGCTGTTAACCTTTA
>CAJWOT010000218.1 GCA_913044215.1 uncultured Rhodospirillaceae bacterium
CCCGCGGCCTCCGGCGTGACAGGCCGGCGCTCTAACCAACTGAGCTACACCCCCATGCGCATCGCGCGCGCCCGATGTACTGCACACCCCTGCACGTGTCAAGCAAGGGGAAAGGGCAAAACGGAAACTTTGGTTCTACGCCGTCTTTATCTTGAAAATACGGCGTTACAGCCTTCTTTTTGCAGCTGCACTCCGGCGACCCGGGCAGAATCAAATGTTGTAAGGCTGGTGGGCGATGAAGGACTCGAACCTCCGACATCCTCGGTGTAAACGAGGCGCTCTTCCAGCTGAGCTAATCGCCCTATTTAGCCTTTGCTTTATCGCAAACGATGACCGGCCTACCGCATTGCGGCAGACCGGTCAACGAACATCAACAGTTCTGGAACGCAGCCTTAGTTGACGGCGTCCTTGAGGCCCTTACCGGCCTTGAACTTCGGTTGATTGGAAGCCGGAATCTGGATCGGCTCACCCGTCCGCGGGTTACGCCCCTGCGAGGCCGCGCGCCGCGAAACGCTGAACGTGCCAAATCCAACGAGGCGAACCTCGGTGCCGGACTTCAGAGAACCGGTGATGGAATCGAAAACCGCATCGACGGCTTTCCCCGCGTCAGCTTTGCTCAGGCCGGCGCTATCGGAAACCGACGCGATGAGATCATTTTTATTCACTATAAGTCCCCCTTCGAATAGGGATTGGAAAGACAAACTCTAGGATCGAGATCTGCGTACGATGGCGCGGAGTCTAATGGAGATTCGCGAAGCACGTCAACGTGAAAACCGCAGAAAACCTAGGTTTTTAAGGTTTATTTTAGGCAAACTCCTGCTGCCGCAGTGTGCGCAAAAACAAACCAAACCAGAGACTTACACTCAGTGCGTTGTCACACCGCTATGGTCGCCATCGGCCTGCTGCGCGACCGCGACATCGACGCCATCTTCCTCGGGATTCCATTCAATCGGCGATAGCGATTCGACGAGGGCTTCCTTGAGGACCTGATCGACTTCACGCACTGGAATGATTTCCAGTCCCTTCTTCACATTGTCGGGGACATCAGCCAGATCTTTTTCGTTCTCCGCTGGGATCAGCACCGTCTTCAGCCCGCCACGCATTGCAGCCAGCAGCTTCTCCTTCAGACCTCCGATCGGCAATACGCGGCCGCGTAGCGTGATTTCACCGGTCATGGCGATATCCTTGCGCACCGGAATACCGGTGAGAACGGAAACAATCGACGTTACCATTGCGACACCGGCCGACGGCCCGTCTTTTGGCGTCGCTCCTTCGGGCACGTGTACGTGGATATCGGTCTTGCCGAAAACCGTCGGGACAATACCGAACGAAGGCGACCGGCTTTTCACATAGCTTTCCGCCGCTTGCACGGATTCCTGCATCACGTCGCCCAGCTTGCCTGTGCGGGTGATCTTGCCTTTGCCCGGCAGCTTGACCGACTCGATGGTCAGCAATTCGCCGCCGACTTCGGTCCATGCCAATCCGGTTACGACACCGACCAGATCCTCTTCCTCGACCTCACCGAAGCGGAATTTGTGAACGCCGGCGAATTTGTTGAGATTGCGCCGTGTGATGTGGACCTGCTCTTTCTTCTCCTTGAGGATCTCCTTGATCCCCTTACGCGCCAGATTTGCGATTTCGCGTTCGAGGTTCCGAACGCCCGCCTCGCGCGTGTAGTGACGAATCAAGCCACGCAGTGCTTCGTCGGAGATCGACCATTCTTTTTGCTTTAGCCCGTGCTCTTTCATCTGCTTGGGGATCAGGTGACGGTTCGCAATCTCCACCTTCTCATCCTCGGTGTAGCCGGGAATGCGGATGATCTCCATGCGGTCCATCAACGGCGCCGGCATGCGCAGCGTGTTCGCCGTCGTCACGAACATCACGTCCGACAGGTCGTAGTCGACCTCCAGATAGTGATCGTTGAAGCTGTTGTTCTGTTCCGGATCGAGAACCTCCAACAGGGCGGACGTCGGATCACCGCGCCAATCCGCGCCAAGTTTGTCGATTTCATCCAGCAGGAACAGCGGGTTCGACGACTTCGCCTTCTTCATGCCCTGCAAAACCTTGCCCGGCATCGATCCGATATAGGTGCGGCGATGTCCCCGGACTTCCGCCTCGTCGCGAACGCCGCCAAGCGACATACGGACGAAGTTTCGGCCGGTCGCGCGCGCAATCGACTTGCCAAGCGACGTCTTGCCAACACCCGGCGGGCCCACCAGACACAAGATCGGCCCCTTCACCTTCTTTACCCGGTTCTGAACGGCAAGGTACTCGATGATTCGTTCCTTGACCTTCTCCAGACCGAAATGATCGGCGTCGAGCACCGCCTCCGCGGCGTTCAGATCGCGCTTGACCCGCGTCCGCTTCTTCCAAGGGATCGACAGCATCCAGTCGAGATAATTGCGCACCACCGTCGACTCGGCCGACATCGGGCTCATCGCGCGCAGCTTCTTCAGCTCCGCCATCGCCTTTTCGCGCGCTTCCTTCGAGAGCTTGGTCTTTTCGATGCGCTCTTCCAGTTCGGACGTTTCGTCCTTGCCGTCTTCGCCCTCGCCCAGCTCCTTCTGGATCGCCTTCATCTGTTCGTTCAGATAGTACTCGCGCTGCGTCTTCTCCATCTGGCGTTTGACGCGGCCGCGAATCCGCTTCTCCACCTGGAGAACGCTGATCTCGCCTTCCATAAACGAATAGATTCGCTCCAAACGTTCACTGACAGGCTCGATCTCAAGCAGTTGCTGCTTGTCGGGAATTTTCAGTGTGAGGTGCTGTGCCACCGTATCGGCCAGCTTGCT
Organism: uncultured Rhodospirillaceae bacterium; assembly: GCA_913044215.1. GTDB lineage: Bacteria > Pseudomonadota > Alphaproteobacteria > UBA8366. Next base: position 2,793 of record CAJWOT010000218.1, read on the forward strand.
GGGGTCATCGATCTGATTGATCGAGATCAGAACTTCCGCCGGGATCTTCTTATTGAGCTTGATGTATTGCTCGAACTGGGTCACCACGGCCCGGCTCAACGCTTCAAGATCGCTCAGGTCACCGGCATCTTCGACCAACTCCGCATAGGCCTCGAAGAATTCGGGATTGTCCGTGTAGCCGTTGATCTTGGCGCGCTGCACGCCTTCGACCAGGACCTTGACCGTACCGTCCGGCAGCTTGAGCAGTTGCAGTACCGTCCCAATCGTGCCCAGTGTGAAAATATCATCGGGAGACGGATCGTCATCGGATGCGTTCTTCTGGGTGACGAGCAGGATCTGCTTGTCATCCTTCATCACATCCTCGAGTGCCCGAACCGATTTCTCGCGCCCGACGAACAGCGGCACGATCATGTGAGGGAAGACGACTATGTCGCGGAGCGGTAATACGGGGTGAAGCTTACCACCGGGTACATCAATCATTGTGCTTTATTCCGTTTTTTGTTCGTACGTTCCCCCCCCTGCCGTTTCGCTACCCCTCCCTCGTATAGGTGGCGCTGGCAGCGGGGACGATCAACCCTTGAACTGCAAATACTGTGCCGTATTAGGCGCTGTTTTCCACGTCTTCGCGGCGATCTGAATAGATATAGAGCGGTTCGGCCCGCCCCTCGACGACCTCCCGATTGATGACAATCTCTTCCGCGCCATCCAACCCGGGCAGTTGATACATTGGATCAAGCAAAATGCTCTCCATGATCGACCGCAGGCCTCGTGCGCCGGTCTTGCGGGCAATCGCCTTGCGGGCAATCGCGAGCAATGCGTCTTCGGCAAACTCGAGGCGCACATCCTCCATGTCGAACAGGCGCTGGTACTGTTTGACCAAGGCGTTGCGCGGGGCGGTCAAAATCTCGACCAACGCTTCCTCGTTCAAATCCGTCAAGGTCGCCAAAACCGGTAGACGGCCAACGAACTCGGGGATCAAGCCGAACTTCAAAAGATCCTCCGGCTCGACTTCCGTCAGAACGTCACCGATCTTGCGCTCATCCGGTCCCTGCACGTCCGCGCCGAAGCCGATAGACGATCCCTTGCCGCGCGAAGAGATGATCTTCTCCAGGCCGGAAAAGGCGCCGCCGCAAATAAACAGGATATTCGTCGTATCGACCTGCAGGAATTCCTGCTGCGGGTGCTTGCGACCGCCCTGCGGCGGCACGCTCGCCACCGTGCCTTCCATGATCTTCAGCAGCGCCTGCTGGACGCCCTCACCCGATACGTCACGGGTGATTGACGGGTTATCGGATTTGCGGCTGATTTTGTCGACTTCGTCGATATAAATGATGCCGCGCTGCGCGCGTTCGACGTTGTAGTCGGCGGCCTGCAACAGTTTGAGAATAATATTCTCGACATCGTCGCCGACATAGCCCGCTTCCGTCAGCGTCGTGGCATCCGCCATCGTGAACGGCACGTCCAAAATGCGTGCGAGAGTCTGCGCGAGCAATGTCTTGCCACAACCGGTCGGGCCCACAAGCAAGATATTGGATTTGGCCAGTTCGACGTCGTTGTTCTTGCCGCTATGAGACAGGCGTTTGTAGTGATTATGTACAGCGACGGAGAGAACCTTTTTCGCGTAGCTCTGACCGATCACATAGTCATCGAGCACCTTGCGGATCTCGCGCGGCGTCGGAACCCCATCGCGCGATTTCGAAACGCTGGATTTATGGTCCTCTTTGATGATGTCCATGCACAGTTCGACGCATTCATCGCAGATGAATACGGTCGGACCGGCAATCAGCTTGCGGACCTCGTGCTGGCTCTTCCCGCAGAAGGAACAGTACAGCGTGTTTTTAGAATCGCCAGAACCCGACTTACTCATCGCACTCGTATCCGCCCAGTGTCATCGTCTTCCACTTCTCATAACTATAGCACAGCTCCGGAAGCCGCGCCACGCGGCCAACTTAGCCGGGGACCTGTTAACCGTCCATGAACGGAAATTAACCGCAATAGCCGTTGAATTTCCGCGCGAAACGGCTAGCTGTCCGTTTCGGCTTCGCTGTCGTCGTCACCGGTTTCCGCCCGCGTGGCGACCACATGATCCAACAGCCCGAATTCCTTCGCCTCTTCGGGTGTCATGAAGTTGTCCCGCTCGAGGGCTTTCTCGATTTTCTCGATATCCTGCCCGGTATGGCTGACGTAGATTTCGTTCAACCGTTTGCGCAAATCCAGTATCTCTTTGGCGTGGATTTCAATATCCGTGGCCTGCCCCTGGAACCCGCCTGAAGGCTGGTGCAGCATGATCCTGCTGTTCGGCAGCGAATACCGCTTGCCCGCCGTGCCCGCGGTCAGCAACAGAGAGCCCATCGAGGCGGCCTGCCCCAAGCAAACCGTTGTAATATCGGGCTTAATGTATTGCATCGTGTCGTAGATCGATAGGCCAGACGTCACAATGCCGCCCGGCGAATTGATGTAGAACGCGATATCCTTGGTCGGGTTTTCCGATTCCAGATACAGCAGTTGCGCGCTAACCAACGACGCGACCGCATCGTTGACCCCGCCGGTCAGGAAAATAATCCGCTCCTTGAGCAGCCGCGAGTAGATGTCGTAGGCGCGTTCGCCGCGATTGGTCTGCTCCACAACCATCGGGACTAGCGCGTTCATCGTCGTTTCAATCGGATCCGTCATAGCCTGCCATTAGATGAGGGTACCGATCGGACGACCGGCCCAGGGGAGATACTGTTCGATCTATGTGGCGTCATTCGCCACGAATTACAATTCTCGCATCGGCAATCAGCGCGAACTGCAGCCGCTTATCCGTCATCTTCCGCCGATTCGTCCTTTTTGGCAGCCGTTTTCTTACGCTTGGGCTTCGTGGCCGCTTTTTTCGTTTCCTTCTTTTCGTCTTCAGCAGCCCCGCCTTCCGCATCCGGCAGTTGCATCAATTCTTCGATACTGACTTCGCGGTCCGTGACATTTGCCAGTTCGAGAATGAAATCGACGACTTTCTCTTCGAAGATCGGCGCCCGCATGGTTGCCATCGCTTCAGGGTTGTTGCGGTACATCTCGATAAATTCTTTCTCGCGGCCGGGATATTTTTGCGCTTCCATCATCAGCGCGCGGTTTACCTCCTCGGCCGAGACTTCGACATTGTTGGTATTGCCGACTTCGGTCAGTAACAATCCGAGCTGGACACGCCGGGTACTGATTTTGCGGTACTCTTCCTTCAGCTCGTCGTCGCTCTTGCCTTCATCCTCATCGTCGGCTTCCGCCTCGCCCGCTTCCTGCTGGCGCCGGGTCTCCTCTACCTGGGCCCAGATCGAGTCGAACTCCGCATCGACCATGCCCGGCGGCACTTCGAATTCGTGCTCATTTTCCAGAATATCCAGCAGCTCGCGCTTCAGCCGTTCCCGTGACAGCGACGCATAGTCCTGTTCCAGCCGCTCACCGATCGACTTGCGCAAATCCTCAAGTGACTCCTGCCCCAACGTCTTGGCGAATTCATCATCGACAACCGTGTCGACCATTTCGCGGATCTCTTTGACCTCAACATCGAAGACCGCTTCCTTCCCCGCTAAGGTATCGGCCCCGTAATCTTCCGGGAACGTCACCGGAACCGAGTGGCTTTCGCCCGCCTTCACACCGATAAGCTGATCCTCGAAGCCTGGAATGAACTGGTTCGAACCGAGTTCCAGATGGTGGCCCTCCGCACTGCCGCCGTCGAACGCCTCACCATCGATCATGCCCTTGAAGTCGATGACGACGACATCGCCCTTCCTCGATTTCCGGGCCCGTTTGATCGGTTCGGAGTTGCGATATTGCTGAGCCAACCGGTCGATCGTTTCGTCGACCTCTTTTTCGTCCGCCTTGGCGACCAGCCGTTCGACTTCGATCTTGGAGAAATCCATCGGCTGGATTTCCGGCATGATCTCGACCGCCATCTTGTATTCGAGATCTTCACCTTCCTCGAATTTGGTGATCTCGATATTCGGCTGCATTGCCGGCCGCAGCGTATTGTCATCGATCGCCTGCCGCGACGACTCGCTGACGGCCTGCTCCAACACTTCGCCCATCACGTTCTTGCCAAAGCGCTGCTTCAACAGCGCAGTCGGAACCTTGCCGGGTCGGAAACCCGGGATATTCGCCGTCTTGCGCAGATCTTCAAGCCGGTAATCAACCTTCTCCTCAATCTCGGAGGCGAGAAGAGTGATCGTATACTCGCGAAGAAGACCTTCGTTCTTAGTCTCGACTACTTGCATGGAAACCTGCCCGCGTAACGATTAGTTGGACGGCGTACCGCCCGTTGGATGAATGGTCCAACGCGTTGGTGCGGGCGGAGGGACTTGAACCCCCACGGATTTCTCCACCAGATCCTAAATCTGGCGCGTCTACCAATTCCGCCACGCCCGCGCGTTGACGCCGCCAAAGGCGCCTCGCCGAAGGCGCTCCTGTATAAGAATAGGGAAGTATGCGGTCAAGCAAACCCTACCGCATATAATTGGACAAAATGCGACTGAATGTGTGCCTACGAACTCGTACGCATGCGATAGGCTTGTGAAAAGGCTTCCAACGCCAGGAGACGCGGGCCTTCGCGAAAGGAATTCGTGCGCAGCGGCTTTTTGATCGTAACCGCATACCGAACATGCGGAATTC
>CAJWOT010000219.1 GCA_913044215.1 uncultured Rhodospirillaceae bacterium
GGTTCACTGCGGATCGTGCATTGCGGTGACACTGAACGGGCGCCTCGATTATTTCGGGTCGACCATCGACATGGCCGCGCGCCTGCAGGGTGATAGCGAGGGCGAGGATATCGTTTTCTCCGAGGAGATCGCTGGCGACCCGGTGGTCGCGGAAATCTTGGCGGCATATTCGCTCGCGCGGGAAAATGGAGAATTGAAGGGGTTCGACGAACCGATCCAGTTTCTGCGGTTAACGCCGGCAGCGATGCAGGCCTCAGCCTAACAGCCTGTCGGGTGCTATATCGGCCGGCGACAGGCCCAATTCCGCAAAACTGTCCGGCAGCTTGCCGTCTACGATCAAGCTCGCGGTCGCAGTGGCCATCGCGGGCGACGTTTCGATCCCATACCCACCCTGGCCGGCAAGCCAGAAGAAGCCTGCCGCATCCGGCGCAAATCCGACCACGACGGTCTTGTCCTTGGCAAACGTACGCAGGCCGGACCAGCGGTGGTCGATGCGACCGACTTTCAAACTTGTCATACGTTCGATCCGGTCGACGGCGATTGCTATGTCGAGTTCCTCCGGCTGGACATCGCAGGGTTCGATCGGCGTCTCGTCCGCCGATGACCCGAGCAGCTTGCCGGCGTCCGGTTTAAAGTACCACTGCTCGTCCATATCGATAACCAGCGGCCAGTTGCCGCTGTTTTGGTCCGCCGGCGGATCGAACAGCATTGCAGTCCGGCGCTTCGGCACCAATCCGACCGGACGCACGCCTGCCATCTCCGCGACCATGTCGGCCCAAGCGCCGGCCGCGTTGACGACAATCGGTGCCTGATAAGCAGCACCGTCGCGAGTCGTAACGGCCCACCTGTCGGCATCGCGAGATAAGATGGATACTTCGGCATCCGTAACGACCTGACCGCCGCGCTCCCGCAGACCACGAAGGAATCCGCCATGCAACGCGTGTACGTCCATGTCGGTCGATTCCGGTTCGTGCAGCCCGAACCGAAAGGCATCGGGCCGCATGACAGGTACCATGTCGCACACTTCGTCACGGCTTAGTTCCCGCACTGGCACGGCCTCTTCCGCGGCAAATTCGGCGAAGGCCCGCAATTGCGGTTGCTGCGCTTCCGTCGCGATGAACAGGGCGCCGCGCGGCGTCAGAATTTTGCTGTCGGTGAAGCCTTCCGGCGGATTTTCGAGAAACGGTTTGCTGATCCGCGCCAAGGAACGGATGACGTGATTTCCATACAATTCCGTAAACTGCGCCGCGGAACGGCCAGTCGAGTGGTAGCCGGGCTGATCCTCGCGTTCCAACACGATGACACTGCCATGTTCTGCAAGGGCATATCCCGCGGAGGCACCGGCGATGCCGCCGCCGATGACGAGGAAGTCACAACGTACCGTCATTCCGCTGGCCGCGCCGCGGTTTCGCCGTCAACCGACGACCCCGTCCGACGCTTCTCTAGGGCACCGACAAACAGTCCGAGGAGTGGTGGGACAATGGCGAGGGTCAGCAGTGCCGATAGTGAAAGCCCCCCGATTACGACCGATCCCAGGCCACGATAGATCTCCGAACCGGCGCCGGGGAATAGAACCAATGGCAACATGCCGATGACGCTGGTCAAAGTGGACATGAAGATCGGCCGAATCCGGTTCCGGGTCGCTTCCACGATCGCTTCGTCATGCGCCATGCCCTCCTCCCGAATGTGCAGCAAGGTCTGATGCACCAGCAGAATCGCGTTGTTCACGACGATTCCGATCAGGATGACAAAGCCCAGCAAGGTCAGCATGTCGAGATGCTGTTCCCCTGTAACCGTGCCATTCGGCAATTGTGTGGCATGTATCTTGTTCAAGACGACGAGCCCGGCCACGCCGCCAGCGGTCGCCAGTGGGACCGAAAGCATGATGATGAACGGATAGAAGAAGCTCTCAAACAACACCGCCATCACCAGGAAGACGATGATCAACGCCATCAGCAGATCGATCCGCATCTCGTTCCACGTTTCGACCATTTTATCGGCCGCACCGGAAAAACGAATGCGGACACCGGCCGGCAGCCCTTCTTCACGCAGCTTGTCGACACAGTCTTTCTGCAAGATTTCAAGCGCTTCGCCCAACGCCATACTCTCGTTGGGTTTGAGCTCAATCGTGACAGTTCGTTCCCGCTCGACATGACGGATCGATGTCGGTCCCGATGTGACCACAACCTGTGCCAAGGATCGCAGCGGAATAATGGCGCCGGACTGCGTGACGATCGGCAGGCTGCCAATACCCTGCGTCTCGTTGACGATCCCGTCCGGTCCCGCCAACATCAGGTCCATACGGTCCGATCCGTAGGTAAACTCCAATACGCGAAGGCCGTCATTGAAGGCGTCCACGGTATCGCCCAGGTCGCGTGCGGAAACACCGTTATCCGCCAGACGAACGGGATCGGGAATGATGCGGACCTCCGGCGCCCCAAGCTCAAGACCCGGACGCGGCCGCAGCTGATTGCCCTCTGACCGCGGCAAGGCTTGGCTGATCTTTCCGACCGCCCGCAGCGCAACATCGATTACGCCTTGGAGGTCAGGACCGGAGATGTCCAAATCGATGGATCGGGCCCCCCGAACACCGCGGCCGAATATAGAACGCTGCGACATGCTTCCGAAGGTTCCCGGCTCCCGGAATACAGGCCGCGACAGGACCGGTATCAATTCGCCGACCCTTCGGCCATCCACAGCCTTGGCGCCGACGATCGTCAGCTCGCGGAACGTTACGAAGAAAAAATGTTCCATCTTCGGCGGTTCATCCAACGCGGATTCAGGCCCGGTCTCCGCCGCCCATAACGGACGTACCGCGTCCTCCAGGTCACGCGCGATATCCGATGTGGTTTTCAAATTATAGCCCGGCGGCGGCACGATATAGCCAATGATCAGGTTTCGGTTGCCCTTGGGCAGATATTCGAGTTTGGGCAAAAATTCCCAAGTCGCGGCCGCCGTGATGGCCGTCAAGCCGACGACGATCGAGAGCCCGAGAACTTTGTTCCGCACGACGGCGCGAGACAGGCCTGTCGCCGCAGCCACGAACCAGCGGCCGAAATCGTCAATCAACGGCAACCGTATGCCGGTCCCCTTCGCATGGACACCACGCCCCAATAGACGCTGCGACAACGCCGGTATGACGGTAATCGATACGATCAACGACAATATGACGGCGACGGAAATCGCGACGGCGATATCACGGAACAACTGTCCCACATCAAGTTGCATGATCAGAATCGGGATGAACACCATCACCGTGGTTAGCGCCGATACAAGGATCGCGCCCCACACCTGCTGCGCGCCGCGAAAGGCAGCCTCCTTGACCGGAACGCCCTGCTCACGCAGCCGGTAAATGTTCTCCAGAACGACAATGGCCGCATCGACGACCATGCCAACAGCAAAAGCGATGCCCGCAAGAGACACCACGTTCAAGGACCGGCCGAGTGCTGCCATGGCAACAAACGAAGCGATGACGGAAACCGGGATCGCCAGCGCGATCACCAAGGTCGCACGCCCGGACCGCAGGAAGATAAGCAGAATGACAATCGCCAACGTGCCGCCGACCCAAATATTTTGAATAACCAGATCGATCGACGAGTTGATGTAAATTGTCTCGTCATAAAGCTGCTTCATTTCGAGACCAGCGCGCGGCAACACACCTTGCTGCAGCTCCGCGACCGCTTCACGCAGCCCCTGCATCGTCTCGATCACGTTTGCGCCGGTTTCCCGCTTGACGCTTAACGCAATCGCTTCAACCCCGGTCGTCCGGATGCGTGCGACAGGGTCCTTATGATCGAATCGGACCGTCGCGATGTCGCCGACGGTGACCCGGCCGATCCGACCACCACCGCTGTCGCCGCCATTGCTGGAGCGCAGAAGAACGGCCCTGACCTGCTCCGGCGTCTTGAACTCATTGTCCGTACGGACAGTGTAGCGCCGCTTGCCCTCCTCCACATCACCGCCGGTGATTGAGGCGTTGGCGGCGCGCAGCCGGTCGACGACCTGCGGCACTGTCAACCCGTAACGCGCCATCTTGGCCGGATCGACGACGATACGCATTTCCCGTTCGCCACCGCCATAGACATCCACGCGGCCGACCCCGGATACGCGCTCCATTCGCTCTTTTATGACATCGGTCGCAAAATCGCCGAACGTATGAATCGGATCCGTGTTGCCCGCCACGCGGGTCAGCCTGAACCAGGCAATCGAATTGTCATCTGCGCCGGAGGTACGCAGCGTCGGCTCGTCCGCCTCCGCCGGATATCCGTTCACCCGGTCCAACCGGTTGGCGACCAGCAACAGCGCCTTGTCCATATTCTGGCCGACCTCGAACTCGAGGGTAATTTCGCCATTATTGTCGCGCGCGCGGGCGACCATGCGTTTCAGCCCTTCGAGGCCTTTCAGCGCTTCTTCCTGCCTGTTGATAATCTCCCGCTCGACTTCCGCCGGTGCCGCGCCGCCCCAATTGGTCGACACCTGAATGATGGGGCGGCGCAGATCGGGAGTGAGCTGGATCGGGATCGTGTTGAGCGCCACCAAGCCGAACAACACCGCTAAAATAACGGCCGCCATCACGGCGACCGGTCGATCGATCGCTGTTCGGATGAGGTTCATCGTCAGCTCTGCTTGTCCGCGGGCGCGGCAGGTTTCGCTTCGCCCTTCTTGACCATGCCCTCGTAGGTGATGGCTTGTCCTGGCCGCAGCCTCTCATTGCCCCGCACCACGACGACATCGCCTTCGCCCAGGCCTTGGACGACCTCGAAACGATTCCCAATGGCGCTGCCGAGCCGGATCGCGCGAATATCCGCTTTCCCTTCGTTCGCGACAAAAACGATGTTCTTGCCGCCGCGCGGGATCACCGCATCCTTGTGCACCGAGACGATGACGCGCGGCCGTCCGATCGGCACCATGACGGTGACGCTCTGGTTCATCGCGAGCTGTAACCGATCCGCCCCACTTTCCTTGAATACCGGTGTGAACCGAACGGGACGCGTTCGGGTCAGGGCGTTTTCGTCCGGAACCAAGGCCCGCACGGTCGCCTGCATTGGCAGGCCGCTGTCCAGTTTCAGGCCGACCTCGCGCCCGATTTCGAGACCGTCGACACGTTCTGAGGGAACATCGGCTTCGATTTCAAGGTCGATATGATTGATGAGAGTCACCACCGCATCACCGACCTTCAAATAGGCGCCGGCCACGGTATGTTTTCGCGAAACAACCCCATCATACGGCGCCCGAATCTCGCTGTTGTGGAGATCGATATCTGCCAGACGCAGTTCCGCTTGGGCACTCGCGACGGCCGCTTCCTGTTCGCCCATTTCGCTTCGGTATTTGACGACTTCATTGCTCTTATCGTCGTACCGCGCCTGCGAAAACGCGGCGGACTTTTTCAAGCTCCGCAGCCGCTTTAGCTCGACTTGAGTTAACGATAATTGCGCTTTGGCGGTTTGCAGCGCCGCCTTCTTCTCTCGTACCGCGGCGGCACGAAGCTGTCGGTTCCAGCGGATTCTATTGGTGACGAGCTTGGCGACGACATCGCCCTTCTTAACCTTATCGCCAACGGCAACCGTGACCTGCGCGACGGGCCCGCCCGCCAAAGCGGCGACGACGCCGGTCTGCGCGGCGACGAACCGGCCAATCACCGGCATGGTCTGCGATAGCGGTTCGCTGATCACCGGGTCGACCTTCACGGCAGCAGCCCGTTTTTGGGCGACCGCATCACCGACAACGCCCGCTGAAAGCGCTACCGTCAAAATTGCTGCCGCAAATCGCATTGCTGTCTACTCCGTCATCCTGTGGACGTGTCAGGCCGCTGAATTTGTCCGTCGACCAGATACGCCCCCGGCGATTACCGCATCGGCAAAACCGAAATCGCACCGAGGTTAATAAATGTAAATTTGCGTGTAATTATATATGCAGTTGCGTCACCAGATCAAACTCGAACCGATGCATTATTGCAAGAAATACCGGTTCACAAATTCGCGTGACTTCAGAGCATAAATTGATGACCTTATAAAGCGTTGATTCGCCTGAACGGCGTGCCTTCAATCCGTTTTACTAAGGGGACCGTATGCCGACCACCCTGTTCACGCACAAGGCCTGTCTCGAGCACATTCCGGGACCGTCGCATCCGGAGTCGCCTGCACGGCTCGAAGCCGTCAACACAGCTCTGAGCGATAGTGCATTCGACGCGTTGAACCGGCAGGAAGCACCGCGTGCGACGGTCGATCAAATCGCACGTGCCCATCCGCGGGACTACGTGATGGAAGTCCTATCGCATATTCCAGAGCAAGGCGCTGTCCGGCTCGATGCGGATACCATCGTATCACCCGGTTCTGGTGAGGCTGCATTGCGGGCCGCCGGCGCTGTCTGCGCCGCCGTGGATGCCGTCGTAAGCGGCGCGGTCAACAATGCTTTCTGCGCCGTTCGGCCGCCTGGACACCATGCGGAGCCGACAATTCCGATGGGCTTCTGCATTTTCAACAGCGTCGCTGTCGGTGGCGCCCATGCCCGCGAAGCCCACGGACTGAACCGGATCGCCGTGATCGATTTCGACGTGCATCATGGCAATGGAACACAGGCGATGTTCCAGAACGAAGCGGATTCCTTCTTTGCGTCAACCCACCAATCGCCGCTCTATCCCGGCACGGGGGCGGCGCATGAACGCGGTTGCGCAAACAACATTGTCAATGTGCCGCTGTCGCCCCATTCCGGATCGGAATCGTTCCGCGACGCCTTGAGCAACACAATCCTGCCCGCGCTAGAGGGCTTTGGCCCTGATATCGTCTTTATCTCTGCGGGATTCGACGCCCACAGCGACGATCCGCTCGCTTCGCTCAACTTCTCAGATGACGACTATGGCTGGGCCACGGAGCGTATTTTGGAAGCCGCCGCGTCACTTTGCGAGGGGCGCGTCGTTTCGACATTGGAAGGCGGCTATGACCTCGCCGCGCTCGGGCGGTCCGCTGCGCGGCACGTCAAAGCACTGATGGCGGCATAACTTAGGAGGCGGACACGCGATTTCGGGGCCGACGAACTTCCGTAAGCACACCCTCGATCAGGTCCCACGCTTCACGAACTTTGCGGTCGTTCTCGACGCTGCTGCTTTCCAGAGTATAGGCCCATAGGCTCGACGCGAATTCACCAACCGCCTCCTTGACCTCGCGCCGCAGCGAGCAAGGACCATCGGCCCGAAACAGGTGCTGCCGAATTAGATCCGTCGCTGCGGCCGACGATTCTGCCGAATGCACGATGGTGAAAACGGAACTGATCTCTGAAAATCGCTGAATGGCATTACGCTGAAACTCATAAAGCTGCGCTATTCCACATCGCTTCTGCCTGGTTTCTTTCTCGTTCATGAGTACCTGCAAGGCATCGGCAGAACCGTCCAAATGCTTCGAC
>CAJWOT010000220.1 GCA_913044215.1 uncultured Rhodospirillaceae bacterium
AGCCGCCAAGGTCTCACGAACGAGTTCGTCCGTGAGACCGTAGAGGCTTTCCAGATCAACGTCGTCCGTTTCGACGTGTCTGTCACCCAACCCGGCCATTTTTCATGCTCCCGTTGGGTGTCTCCGTTTGGGTCGGGTCAGCGCCCCTGGGCGTCAACCACCGCGTAGGCCGTCATATTCATGACGCCCCGGGTCGTCACCGACTGGGTCACCACATGCACGGGCGAGGCCATGCCGACCAGCATCGGACCGACCGACAACCCCTCGCCCACCGTCTTCAACAGGTTGAAGGCGATATTCGCGGCATCCAGCGACGGCGCGACCAGCAGGTTCGCATTACCGGTCAGTTTCGAATCCGGGAAGACATGATTGCGAATGTCTTCGCTGACCGCGGAGTCGGCGTGCATTTCACCTTCGACTTCGAGGTCGGGATCGCTCTCGTGCAGCAGTGCAACGGCTTCCCGCATTTTTATGGCAGTCGCGTGGTTGCTGGTGCCGAAATTCGAGTGCGACAGCAAGGCAACCTTCGGCTCGATCCCGAACCGTTTCACCTCGGCTGCTGCCAGGCGGACGATTTCGGCGATTTGCTCCGCGGACGGGTCCAGCGAGACGTGCGTGTCGCAGACGAAGTAGGTGCCTTGCGGCAGGATAACCAGGCTAAGGCCTGCGACCTCATTGACGCCCTTCGCCCTGCCGATGATCTGGCGCAGATGATCGACATGGCTCTTGTACTGTCCGTAGGTACCGCAGACCAACGCATCTGCGTCGCCGCGTTTCACCATCATCGCACCGATGACCGTCGAATTGGTCCGCACCAGCTCACGCGCCCGGTTCGGCGTGACGCCATTGCGCACGGTGATTTCAAGGTAGTGCTTCCAATAGTCATTGTACCGCGCATCGTCCTGCGGATCGACGAGCTCAACATCCTTGCCGATTTCGAGCCGCAGGCCGAGCTCACTGATCTGCGCTTCGACGACGGCGCGGCGGCCAATCAGGATCGGCTTGGCCAGCCCGTCATCGACAGCCATCTGTGCAGCGCGCAGAACGCGGGTGTCCTCACCTTCAGCATAGGCGACCCGTTTCGGATCGAGCCGCGCCTTCTCGAAGACCGGGCGCATGGCGCCGCCGGAACGATAAACAAAGGCCGCCAGCTTACGGCGATAGGCGTCGAAATCCTCGATCGGCCGCGTCGCAACGCCGGTGTCCATCGCCGCTTTCGCGACGGCCGGAGCCAATTCCATGATGAGACGCGGATCAAACGGTTTCGGTAGCAGCTTTTCCGGGCCGAAGGTCGTGGCCTTGCCGCCGAACGCGGCCTGCTCAATATCCGAGGTCTCGGCCATCGCCAGATCGGCGAGCGCCTTGACGCAGGCGATCTTCATCTCCTCGTTGATCGTGGTCGCACCGCAATCCAGCGCGCCGCGGAAGATGAAGGGGAAGCACAGCACGTTGTTGACCTGGTTCGGATAGTCCGACCGGCCGGTGCCCATGATAACGTCCGATCGCGCCGCGTGCGCCTCTTCCGGCAGGATCTCCGGCGTCGGATTGGCCAGTGCCATGATGATCGGCTTGTCGGCCATCGACTTGACCATGTCCTGACTCAAAGTGCCCGGCGCCGAAAGTCCGAGGAAGACATCGGCCCCCTTGAGGGCTTCTTCAAGGTTCCGCGTGTCGGTCTCGACCGCGAAATATTCCTTGTACTTATCCATCTTCTCGGTCCGGCCCTTGTAGATCGTGCCGGTCCGGTCGGTGACGATGATGTTCTCTTTTGGCATGCCCAAGGAAATGAGCTGATGCAGGCAGGCCTGCGCGGCCGCACCGGCGCCCGAGGTCACGAGCCGAACCTTATCGATATCCTTCTCGACAACGCGCAACGCGTTGTAAATCGCGGTGGCGACAACGATTGCCGTGCCATGCTGATCGTCATGGAAAACGGGGATATTCATGCGCTCGCGCAGTTGCTTCTCGATCTCGAAGCAAGCCGGCGCACCGATATCTTCCAGATTAATGCCGCCGAAGGTCGGCTCGAGTCGGGCCACGCATTCGACAAACTCGTCAACATTCGATTCGTCGACCTCGATATCGAACACGTCGACATCGGCAAAGTTCTTAAACAGAACCGCCTTGCCTTCCATGACCGGCTTGGAGGCCAGTGCCCCAATATTGCCGAGTCCGAGAACCGCGGTGCCGTTTGAAATCACGCCGACCAGATTTCCACGCGCGGTTACCGATGCCGCTTCCACCGGGTCATCGGCGATGACGACGCAGGCGGCGGCAACGCCCGGCGAATAGGCGAGAGACAGGTCGCGCTGGTTGGCCATTGGTTTGGTTGCGACGATCGCCAGTTTTCCCGGCGGGTCCATACGGTGATAGACGAGTGCTTCTCTATCGTTTTCGCTTAGCTTGCTCATGGCCTTTTCCCCCTCTTCGGTCGAAGTTGACTATCACCGCACTATGAACGCGATATTAATGTCGGGCCAGGACTCAAAAAGGCCCGCCGGTATCAGCAGGCCTTTTTGGAATTGGTGCGGTCGAGAAGACTCGAACTTCCACGGGGTTGCCCCCACAGCGACCTCAACGCTGCGCGTCTACCAATTCCGCCACGACCGCATGACTTTCGTCCGAAACAGGACATATTATAGACGTACGCCTTGGTAGGACGCACGGGAAATACCAAATCACCTATACCGTGGCAAGCACGACTCATATTCGATAACCAATAGGCGAACCGGAAAATGGAAAACACGCCGGAATGGCGCATCAGCGATTCCCCCGTCCCCTATCCCGGAGCCTTGGAGACGATGGAGGACCGAGTCGCTGCAATTCGCGAGGGCGCGGCTGGCGAACTGATCTGGCTGTTGGAGCATCCGCCGCTCTACACCGCCGGAACAAGCGCCAAAGAGGCGGATTTGCTGGAACCGTCCCGCTTCCCCGTCTATCGCGCCGGGCGGGGCGGCCAGTACACCTATCACGGCCCGGGCCAGCGCATCGTCTATACTATGCTCGATCTGCGCGAACGCGGCCCGGACGTCCGCTGTTTCGTGCACAATCTGGAGGAATGGGTGATCCAGGCGCTGGCCAGTTTCAACGTCAAGGGTGAGCGGCGCGAAGGCCGGGTCGGCATCTGGGTCGACCGTGGCGGTGGGCGCGAGGACAAAATTGCCGCCATCGGCGTGCGGATCCGCCGCTGGATCACCTTCCACGGCATCTCGATCAATGTGGAGCCGGATCTGAGCCATTTCGACGGTATCGTGCCTTGCGGCATCGGCGAGACGGGACTGGGGGTTACCTCACTGGTCGATCTCGGCCTGCCGGTGACTATGACCGATTTGGATGTGGCGCTGCAAGAAAGCTTCGAAGGGGTCTTCGGAACCCCACCCGTCTGTTCAGCGCCGGAATAGGAAGTCCTTCAAATGCCCGCGATCCTGCCAGCCGGCGCGCTGCAGTTCCGGTTCGCGATGCGGCGCCTCCGGATAGCCGATGCAGAGATAGGCGATTAGCCGCCAGTCGTCCGGCACCGCCAAGGTCTCACGGACCGCCTGCGGGTCGATGATCGAGACCCAACCGACACCGATGCCATGCGCACGCGCGGCAAGCCACAGCGTATTGACGGCGGCGACGGCGGAATATTCCAGCATCTCCGGCATGGTGCGGCGCCCGAGCCCGTGCCCTCGCGCGGTGCTCCGGTCGGCGAAGACGGCGAGATGTACGGGAGCCTTGTCGAGACCGGCGAGCTTCAACTTGGTGTATTGCCGGCGGCGTTCGTTTTCGTAATCCTCCAGCGCGGCCGCATTCTCGCGCAGGAAGTTGGCGCGGATCGCAGCTCTTTTCGCTTTATCCTCGACCAGTACGAACCGCCAGGGCTGACTGTTGCCGACTGACGGCGACAGACAAGCCTGCGCCAGCAAACCCTCGATCAAATCCAGGTCGACCGGATCGGCCAGAAAGCGGCGCACGTCGCGGCGCCATTCGAACAGATGCGCGAGATCGTCGCGGAACCGGTCGTCGAAGTCAGGCGGCCGCTTGTCGCTCATCGCGCCGTCGGACGAATTTCGAAGCCGGGGTGTTCCGGTGCCTCGGCATCGGTTTCCGTCAACCGCGTGACATGCGAGACAGGCGGCCCCTGATGGCAGCGCGAAATCATCTGCCGGATCGTTTCAGAATCACCGGAAATAAGAGCCTCCACGGTCCCTTCGCGGCGGTTGCGCACCCAGCCGCCTACGCCCAGCCTCTCCGCTTCGCGGGCGACCCAATAACGAAATCCGACACCCTGTACGCGGCCTTCGATGATCACGCGAACGGCCATGCGAAGTGTGTCCTCAATCGAACTCCAGGATCGGCTGGTCAACCATCAAGCTGTCGCCCTCACCGGCGAGTAGTTCCTTGACGGTACCGTCCTGCGCAGCGCGCAGCACGTTTTCCATCTTCATCGCCTCGACGATCGCCAGTTCCTCGCCCGCCTTGACCGCGTCACCTGCCTGCACCGCAAGCCGGATCAGCAGTCCCGGCATCGGCGACAGCAGGAAACGCGACAGGTCCGGCGGTTCCTTGACTGGCATCAACTGAGTGAGCGCGGCAACTTGCGGGCTGACCACCATCACATCCATCTGCCCGCCCGCATGGCTCAACCGGTAGCGCGGCCCGAGCCGCTCAACCTGGATACAAACGGCCCCGCCATTCACAGTGCCTTGGAACAGTGGCTCGCCCGGTCGCCAGTCGCCCGCTACGGCGAAGGCCGAACCATCGACATCGACGGCGTAGGTGTCGTCCGTCTGGCGCAAACTCAGGGCAAATTCCTGCGTTTCCCCGTCGCCGACGATCGCGGTACGGTCGGCAAGTACCGGAGCGTGCCCGTTTACCTGCCCGCGGCGGGACCGTTGCCGCGCATCGAGCACCGCGGCGACCGCGACAATGGTGCGCGGATCGTCATGCATCAGATGTTCGGTCGTAAAGCCGTCGGCATATTCCTCGTCGATGAACGCCGTCGAGATATTGCCGGACTTAAATCGCGGATGGGCCAGCACAGCGGACAGGAACGGAATGTTGTGCGACACGCCGCGAATGTAATACGCGTCGAGCGCATCGCGCATCGCCGCAATGGCGTCGTCCCGCGTCGCGCCCCCGGTGATCAGTTTGGCGATCATCGGGTCGTAGAACATGGAGATCTCGCCGCCCTCACCGACACCGGTATCGACCCGGACGGTGTCCGACTCTTCGGGCGCGCGGTAGCGCACCAGCCGTCCCGTCGAAGGAAGGAAGTTACGGAATGGATCCTCGGCATAGACGCGCGTTTCCATCGCCCAGCCTTCGAGCGTGACATCGTCCTGCGCGATCTGCAGCGTCTCGCCCGCCGCCACGCGGATCATCTGCTCGACCAGATCGACGCCGGTCACCAGCTCCGTCACCGGATGCTCGACCTGCAAGCGCGTATTCATCTCCAGGAAATAGAAATTGCGCTCGCCATCGACGATGAATTCGACCGTGCCGGCCGACTTGTAGTCCACAGCCTGCGCCAGCGCGACCGCCTGCGCGCCCATCGCGGCGCGGGTGTCCGGATCGATGAAGGGCGACGGCGCCTCCTCGATGACCTTCTGATGGCGGCGCTGGATCGAGCATTCCCGTTCGCCCAGATAGATCGTATTGCCGTGACTGTCGGCCAGCACCTGGATCTCGATATGACGCGGGTTCTCGATGAACTTTTCGATGAAGATGCGGTCGTCGCCAAAGCTCGACAAGGCTTCGCTCGCCGCCAGCCGGAAGCTTTCGCGCACCCCGTCATCGTCGCGGGCAATGCGCATACCCTTGCCGCCGCCGCCGGCCGACGCCTTGAGCATGACCGGGTAGCCGATTTCTTTTGAAACGGTGACCGCTTCTTCGGCGTCTTTAATTACGCCCGGCCGGCCAGGAACCGTCGCGACGCCGGCTTCCTCCGCCAACCGTTTCGATTCGATCTTATCGCCCATTGCCGCGATCGCTTTCGGACCCGGGCCGATGAAGGCGACACCGGCCTTCTCCAGCGCTTCCGAAAAGGCCGCGTTCTCCGACAGGAAACCGTAACCGGGATGCACTGCGTCCGCACCGGTCTCCTTTATCGCCGCCATGATATTATCGATGACAAGGTAACTTTCCGACGAAGGCGCCGGTCCGACGGCCACAGCTTCATCCGCCATCGCGACATGCAGCGCGTCGGCGTCAGCCTCCGAATAAACCGCGACGGTCGCGATCCCCATACGTTTCGCGGTCCGCATGACCCGACACGCGATCTCGCCCCGATTGGCGATCAAAATCTTGGAAAACAAGGCGCCTCCTGATGCGTTTCCTGCATACAGACCGACGCGCGCCCGCGCTGTCAAGGTATCAAAGACTGGGAAATGCAGACTGTTAAGAGCGGTCCGCGTAACGCTCCAGCGCCTCCTTGTCGATCTCCACGCCCAGCCCCGGCACATCGGGTGGACGCACACCGCCGTCGCGGACCTGCCAGCGCTTGCCCAGCACCAGATCGTCCTCGATCCAGTCGATCAACGCCTGGCTGGGCCGGTCGAGTTGCGGGCAGGCCAGGCCGGGGTGGCAGAAAACGGCCCAGGCGATGCCGAGCTCCCAGAGCGCGCGCAGCCAGATGCGCTTGCCGAGGCATTCGGCAAGCGGCACCTTCTCAAGGAACCCTGAAATGCCGCCGACCAGCTGCGGATCGACGACGAGGGCGTCGATCTTCGGGTACCGTGCCAATGTATCGGCATCGCAACAATGCGTTGAGACGGGGATGTCGAAACGGGCCCTGAGAATTTCCATCTCAACCAAGCGGGCGACCGGTTCCTCGATATTGGCAAGACCGGCTGATTTGACGCCACCGAGAAATGCGCACGCCTCATCCATCGACAATCCCATATTGGCATCGACACCGATTTCGATGCGATCGCCAACGGCCGCGCGCACGGCGTGAAAAATTCCGATCTCGCAATCGATGGAATGCAGACCGATTTTATATTCGAACAGACCGGCGCCGGTGTCGCGCACCTGTTGCGCCGCGATTTCGGCCATGCGGGCGGCCAGTTCGGCATCGCTATGGCCGGCGTTCGGGTCGTCGGAATAGGCGTAGCCGCAGAAAAACGCGCGTTCGCGCACCGCACCGCCCAGCAGATCGTAGAGAGGCTTCCCCGCCTGCTTCGCCGCGAGATCCCACAGCGCGATATCGATAGCGGAGTAGGCATTCCGGGTTACCGGATGTTCCGGATAACCGAAATCGAACGGCTCTTTCGGCAGACAGCTATCCCGTATCGCTTCTTTGTCCAACGCGTCCATGCCGATGATCGCAGGCGCAAGACGGGACCGAATTATGACCGCGGACCACAT
>CAJWOT010000221.1 GCA_913044215.1 uncultured Rhodospirillaceae bacterium
GCGCGTTCTTCGCCCAGCGCCAGCATCATCACCGCCGCTTACTCCGCGCCGCTCAACGCTCTGCTACGGTTGCGCGCTATCTCGTTATGTCGGCCTGAAGCCGTTTCCCTGCAAGTCGCAGCAATAGCCCAGAGAAATCTCTCGAAATCTCAGGGTGCTGATGTTTTGTTCTTCGCCGGTGCTTGCGCACCAATTCGCCCTATTTAAGGCAACAGTCAGTCGATAGACAATGGGAATTGATGAATTCTTTGAGAGGTTTATAGAAATTCACGAATCATCTTTGGCGAGTCTCGCTTTAAGTGCGGAAATCGACCGGGCGGCAATTATGTATCTGGAAAATTCTAAAAAACTTCGTGTAGTAAAGACTTCGACGAATTTCCTCCTGCACGGCGTACCGGTAACGTGCGCCCGCTCTTTGCCCAAGCAACTTATCTTGCTAGGCTGAATTTTCACTACATTCGTCAAGGAGCAGTGGATATGCCGATCGTACGCGTTGACGTTCCGGAATGGGTAAGCCGGGAGCAGAAGCTCGAAATCCGCCGGGAAATGCATGGTTGCATCGAACGTACCTGGTTCAAGGAGCATATTTGGGTCGCCGTGCGGGATTACGCATCGGAACCGGAAGAGCGGATGGTCATTATGACCGTTGAGGTTCGCGAAGGCCGCGGTCACGACAAGGAACGCGCCGAAGCATTGTTCCTGGAAGCGCAGGAAGCCTTGCAGCGGATCGTGGGAACGCAACCGAGTGAGTTGATCGTGCTGTGCCGTAAATTCGGGCAGGAGGACTGCATTTCCGCTGGTGACGAACTGCCGCCGCTGGATACGGCGACTCCGCCCGTCGAGTCGCTGCGCCGCCGGGAAGAAGCCGCCTAGACGCAATGGGTTTACGAAGACCCCGCCGAGGATGTCAGCGGCGTTTAGGTCTTCAAGTAACGAAATTCATACACCGAGACAAATGCCCATCATTCCGAAAACGATGTGCGGTGTTGTCCTGACCGGCCATGGTGGTTTGGATAGGTTGGTGTGGCGCGAAGATCTGCCGGTGCCGATACTTGGTGATTGGGAGGTGCTGATCCGGGTACGGGCGTCCTCGGTTAACAATACCGACATCAATACCCGGACAGCCTGGTATTCGAAGACGGTGCGCGATGGAACCGGTGCTGGTGCGTTATCGGGAACCATAGCTGCTGATGACGCGGACGGCGGCTGGTCGGGCGACGCTATAACCTTTCCTCGGATTCAGGGGGCGGACTGCTGCGGCGATATCGTTGCTGTAGGACCGGGCGTTCCGGAGGCGCGGATCGGTGAGCGGGTTCTCGTACGTGCCCTGCAGACTACCGGCGCCTCCGGCGACACGTTCGCTACATGGACCTTCGGGTCCGAATGTGACGGCGGATTTGCGCAATTTGCAAAGACCTATGCCGAGGACGCGCTCGCCGTGCAGTCCGATTGGTCCGATGTCGAGCTTGCCTCGATTCCGTGTGCTTACGCGACAGCGGAAGGCATGCTGCAGCGCGCCAATGTGCAAGCTGAACACGTACTGGTCACCGCGCATCAGGTGGTGTCGGCAGCGCTGCGATACAGTTGTCAAAGCGGCGTGGGGCACAGGTGACTGCTCTAACGTCGCCGGGAAAGTGGAGCAAATTCTGACCCTTGGTGCCGACGAAACATTATTGCAGGATGCTCCCTTGCCGGAAGATACGTTCGACGACGTCGTTGATCTGGTTGCCGGTCCGCGGTGGCCTGATTTGATCGGTGCGCTGCGGCGCGGTGGCCGTTACGTGACCGCGGGTGCGATTGCGGGCCCGATCGTCGAGCTTGATGTTCGCACCCTCTATCTGCGTGACCTCAGCTTCTTCGGGACGACATTCCAGCCGGGCAATATCCTGCCCGACGTGATCGGCTACATCGAACGTGGTGAGCTAAGTCCTAAGATCGCGCAAATTTTCGAACTGAGAGATTTGCATACCGCGCAACAGGTGTTTCTATACAAAAATCATATCGGCAAGATCGCGATCCGAATTCCTTGACCGGATTGGGACTAAAGATCGATGTCGAGCCAGAGTGGCTGATGGTCTGACCCTTGCGCGTCTTTGTCGACGTGGACCGATCTTACCGCTTCGGCAAGGTCCGGGCTGACGAACGCGTAGTCGATACGCCGGTTACCGGTTGGCTCGTACTTGGTGTGGCCGCCATCCGGCGCGCCACCTTGCAGTATCCAGGCATCGAGGTAGCCGTCATATTCCGTAATCCGCCCATATTTCGGATCATCCGATCCAACCATCGCGGTATAAGCCGCTTCGTCCGGTGACATGTTGAAATCGCCAAGCAGGATGGATTGGGGTGGCCAGGGCGGCGAGGCCTCTCCTTCCGGCCAGTTCGCATGGCGGCCTGACAGAACGCCCCCATCTCGGCCTGCTTCTCTTTGGAACGCCCGCAAGGCGGCCACTTGCGCAAGCCGTTCCGGTTCGGCAGCGTGGGCGAAGTGGATCGAAGCAACCCGCACAAGTCCGCCAGGGCAATCGATGACCCCGTCCAGCATGGTGCGCTGCAGACTCAACTGCGTGTGAAACCGCATTTTCGGCAACAGCCGGTTCTTAGATGCCAGGATCGGGTGCCGCGACAGCAGCAAATTGCCGAACTGGCGTCGCCGATTTACCAGCGTGCCGTTGCTGTTTCTGATGCTGGCATCGAGATCGACACCGGGACCATAGACCCAGTGATGCGCCGGCAGGCGTTCGGTGATTGCTGCTACCTGGTCGACCATCTCCGACCGCGCCCAATATCGGTCGACTTCTTGCATCGCGATAACATCGGCTTCCACGACCTCGCTGACGATCCGGTCGATGTCGACGCGGCTATCCTTGCCGGTGCCGTATTGGATGTTATAGGCAACTAATCGCATGTCGTTTTAACCTATACCGTGGCCGCCCCCATAGCCGTTTGCGGTCGCAGGGCTCCAGCCAGCCAGCTTGTCCGAGTTCGGCTTATAGATCTCGATCTGCATCGGCCAACATGGTGCGTCGTCGCTGGAATGGCCGCTGCCGCAATTGCCGCCAGGACAGGTCGACAGGCCGGCGAGTAGATCGAACTCGGCAAACAGTTCGATGAAGTCGCCGGGCCGCGCCGGGCTCGCCTTCATGAAATACTCGTTGGTATCGCGTGTGTAGCCCGTGCACATGAAAACGTTGACCACGTCATGGACATGCGCTTCCGCCTCGTCGAGCGATAGGTTCCGTGCTGCCGCGAGCGCCCGGGTCAAGTTGGAGTGGCAGCAGTAGTGATAGTCCGTTCCGGATAGCATGTGCTGCGTATAGGGATCGCAGCGCGTGCCGATGACGTCGTGAACGCCGGCGCCGTATTCGTCGATCCCATACCAGTCGAGCGTGTTGTGCGTGACGGTCGCCATGGGGCGAAAGCCTGGGAAGCTACTCCACAGCCGGTCGCCGGTGCTGATATGGGTTGCGTGCAGGGCGCGCGTCTTGCCGCTGTAGAACCGCTCGGTCAGGTCGGTGGTGTTCCAGAGGTTTAGGTCGCCGACCTGCGGCCCCTCGTTATTGCAGATGCGGAAAAGGTGTCCCGCGGGCACTTCAAAGACACGGGCGTCACGCGGCGGAATGACGATGGTTTCGGCCAAGGTCATGTCGCTGCGGATATTCTCGTAGAAGGCCTGGTCATAGGGTGGTAGCCGGTCCAGCGTGTACACTGTGACGGGTTCGATGGCCCGGCGTGCCGCCGCGTCGGCCGGCTCCGGGTTCTGTGCTGCTATCGCCATAGTCCTCCCTTTCGCTCGAAGTCTTTGCATTTGTCGTCCAGAGTTTACCCCAATCCCGGGGTTTGGGTTGTTGCTTTCAGTTACCAACTCAAAACCCACGGGATTCGTCAATTGGATCGAATAGTTTAAGCTATCGTCTAGCCTGTCTTGCAGCAGGCTGATTTGCGCAGAGGGATTTAGTAATGAGCGAAGCCATTCTCGGTGGCATCAAGGTTGTTGAACTTGCGACATTCATTGCAGGACCGGCGACGAGCGTAATCCTGGCCGACTTTGGCGCCGACGTGATCAAGATCGAGCCGCCGCTGCGGCCGGATCCCTTCAGGGGCGTTCACACGCGCGGCAGCGACTCGCCTAAATCCGAATATCCCTACGGCTACATTGTCGACAATCGGAACAAGAAGGGTATAGCGCTCGATATCAAGACGTCAGAGGGGCGCGAAGCGTTCGAGCGGCTGATCGACCAGGCAGATGTCTTTGTCACCAATATGCCCATACCAACGCGGGGACGTCTCGATATTGGCTATGAACAGATCCGTGCGCTCAACCCTCGGATCGTTTATGCATCGATCACGGCCTATGGCGAAACAGGGCCGGAAGCGGACCGGCCGGGATTTGATACGACGGCATTGTGGGCGCGGACGGGCTTGATGGATTTGGTCAAGCCGTCGCCGGACTCGCCGCCGGCGCGTTCGCTGCCGGGCATGGGCGATCACCCGACAGCAATGTCGCTTTACGCGGCGGTGATGACGGGCCTCTTCCGGCGCGAACGAACCGGCGAAGGGTGCCATGTCTCCACATCGCTCATGGCGAACGGCGTGTGGTGGAATGGGGTGCTGACCCAGGCGATGCTCTGCGGCGGTCAGGTGACGTGCCGGCCTCCGCGTGAGGCGGCGGGCAACCCGGTGCACAACCTCTACAAGACCCGCGATGGACGCTGGATCCACATCGTCTTCAACACCAATCTGCATCGCTGGCCTGAATTGGCGGCACTTCTCGGGCGCCCGGAAATCGGCGACGACCCGCGGTTCGATAGCCAGGAGGCGCGCATCGCCAACAGCCACTCGCTGATCCCCATTCTGGAAAGCGCTTTCGCTGAGCGGGACTATGACGAGTGGGTGCGCTTGCTTGAAGAGAACCGGTTTATTTTCGGCGATGTCCGAAAAGTCGATCAGATTCGTACCGACCGGCAGATGATCGAAGGCCGCGCGCTGCGGCCGATCGACGACCTGGCCGCTGGCGCGGAATATGTGGTGGATTCGCCGATCTGGGTTGAAGGCGCGACGAAGGCTGAACCGACCATGCCGCCTGAGCTGGGTGAGCACACCGAGGAAGTGTTGCGGAATATCGGATACGATGACGCGGCGCTCAGCAAAATGCGCGATGCGGGCGCCATCCCGTAGGCTTCCACCATGAATGAGAATTATGGCCTGATCCGAGCTCAGGCGGATTTGCATCAGCAGTATTTCATCGGCCTGCAACTCATGGTCTCGACCCGCGAGGGACCGGAGGCGGTCCGGGATTGGATGTTTCACCTGTTCCGCCGCCAACACGAAGAAAAGTTCCTGTCGAGTTTCAAGAAGCTGGGGCTGGAGGGGCTGCCGGATGCGGTGGCCTCGGCGCAATACCATGTGCTGTCGAATACGCTGGGCGGTGTGGGCGTTGAATTTATGGCGGAGTCGGACACCAAGGCCTGGGTGCGCTACCGCTACCCGCGCTGGTGGCTGGACGGCGCCGCGCTCTGCGGCATTCCGGTCGAGGCGGGCGACGGCTTCATGCGCGGCTGGCACGCCAACAACGGTGCGTCGCTCGGCAATCCGCGGCTCGGGTTCGTCTGCGTGTCCGAGGACATGACAGGCGAATATGGCTTTTGCGGCTATTTCAAGGAATTCGACCGCGACCTGTCCGAGGCGGAGCGATTGCAATATGCCAAGGACGAACGGCCACCCCCCTTCGACCCGGCAGCGCAGCCGAAGCCACCCGCCGCTGAATGGGACGAGGCGCGCCTTGCCAAGGCTTACCGCAACTATGCCGTCGAGTTCGTGCGCAACGGCGTCACCGCTCTGTCGGCGACGCTCGGACGCGACCGCGCAGTGGAGCGCGGCGTCCTTGCGGCCCGATTGACGGGCCTGCAGCAATACGCACATCTGGCGTCTTCGGTGGGTGCGAAGGACGGCGGCGTCAAGGACGCCGCGCGCTTCCTCGCCGCGATGTTCGAGGGAATGGGGGACACAGTGGAAACCGATATCCAAGCGGATCGCGCGAACATCCATCAGATCGGTTTGCGCATCGTCCGTGGTCTCGAAGGCGAAGCACGCGACGATTTGTTGTCTTGCTGGACGGCTATCTGGAAAGGGACGATAGCCTCCCATAGAGCGTTCATGGATGTGGACGCGGCAGTCGATGGTGAAAATCTTGTCTGGACGATCAGCACATGACGGACCCGCACGCTTTTCTGGATTCCGTACGGACTCGTAGCCATGCGATCCGTACGCCGTTCGAGGACGGCCACATCGTCTGGCGCGAATGGGCGGCGGACAACATGGCGGCGCCGCCGCTGGTCTTGCTGCATGGCGGTTCCGGCGCTTGGAACCATTGGGTGCGGAACATTCCAACTTTGGAAAAACACCGTCGGTTGCTGGTCGCGGATCTGCCTGGATGCGGGGATTCGGATGAGCCGTCTCGTACCTATGATGCGCGGAGACTGGCCTCCATCATGTCCCAAGCGATCGATCGGGTGCTGCCGGGTGACGCGCCGTTTGATCTCCTCTCTTTCTCCTTTGGCGGTGTCCTGTCCGGCCTGATCGCCCATACCCAGGCCCACCGGATTCGCAGCCTTACCTTGATCGGTGTGCCAATTCTGGGTCTCACCGGAACCGGCCCGGCAAACAATCTGGTCGAGATTCCGCCCGGCATGCCGGCTGCGGACGCCGCACCCCTTTACCGGCGCAATCTTCAGAATTTGATGTTCGGCGACCCTGCGGCGGCGGACGACCTAGCCATCGCCATTCAGGCTGCCAACATGGCGAAGGCGCG
This sequence comes from uncultured Rhodospirillaceae bacterium, assembly GCA_913044215.1. Classification (GTDB taxonomy): domain Bacteria; phylum Pseudomonadota; class Alphaproteobacteria; order UBA8366. Next base: position 6,809 of record CAJWOT010000221.1, read on the forward strand.
CCTTCGCTCGCGCGGGATCGCCCGCTCGCGCGTTCTGGCCGACAGTCTGAAAGAGTTGCCTTGTCCGCTGACATGTATCCTCGGTGAGGCAGACGCGACACTGGATCCCGACTTGGAAACCAACCGCGCGTATATTGCGGATATTCTCCCGGCGGCAGGCTTCCATGTCATCCCGGGCGCAGGCCACTGGGTTCAGTTCGAGCGTGCGGAAGCGGTCAATGCACTGCTGGTAGACCTTTTGCTTTCATAAACGGAGGCGGTGTGACTACTTCCCGGGCCAGAGCGGCCTGTCCCGCAGGAGCAATGCCGCTTGCACTCGGTTCGTGACCTCAAGGGTCTTGAGTGCCCGGCTAACGTGAATTTTGACCGTGGTCAGCGTGATGCCCACCTTCTGGCGAATATGTTCGTTGCTATGGCCTTGCGCGACGAGCGCGACGACTGGCGGACGATTTCGAAGCCAGCGTGATGGCGGAAGTGACCGCGGTCACCAGCACCGCCGCACAGATGCAAGGCTCCGCTGAAAGGTTGGCCA
>CAJWOT010000222.1 GCA_913044215.1 uncultured Rhodospirillaceae bacterium
ATCGACACCTCGACGGCGCATCTGGCCGGCGCGCTGGGGCGCCCGGTCTGGCTGTTGCTGAAATTCGCGCCGGACTGGCGCTGGATGGTTGGCCGCGACGACAGCCCGTGGTATCCGACAGCCCGCCTGTTCCGGCAGGCCGCGCCGGGCGATTGGCCCGGCGTCGTCAATCGTCTCGACGCCGCGCTGACGGCCTGGATGGAACCTGGATGCTAAGACGTCTCTACGACTGGACCATGGGGTTGGCGGCGCACCGCCACGCGACGGCCTGGATCGCCGTCATCGCCTTCCTGGAAAGCTCCGTCTTCCCGATACCGCCGGATATCCTGCTGATCCCGATGGTCCTGGCCGCGCCGACCCGCGCCTTTCGACTCGTCGCCATCGTCACCGCCGCGTCGGTGCTGGGCGGCATTGCCGGCTACGCGATCGGCATCTTCCTGTTCGAAACGATCGGCCGCGCAATTCTCGATTTCTACGGTTACTTCGACAAATTCGCCAAGTTCCAGGACTGGTACACAGAATGGGGCGGCTGGATCGTCTTCGCTGGCGGCTTCAGTCCGATCCCCTATAAGGTCATCACCATCGCAAGCGGCACGGTGCAGCTCGACTTCTGGACCTTCACGATCGTGTCGATCATCAGCCGCGGCGCCCGATTCCTGCTCGTCGCCGCCTTGCTGTGGAAATTCGGCGCGCCGATCCGCGCCTTCATCGAGCGTTGGCTCGGCCCGCTGACACTGCTCTTCGTCGTCCTCTTGGTCGCCGGCTTCGTCGTGCTTAAATATGTCATATAGACGGAGCGCGCATGATCGACCGACCCTATAGCCTGCCACTGGGGCTGCTGTTCATAAGCATCGCGATCCTCGGCGGCGCCTACGCTTTCCAGTATCTCGGCGGATTGCAGCCCTGCACGCTATGCCTCTACCAGCGCTGGCCCTGGTGGGTTGCCGGTGTCCTGGCGCTTCTGGCGCTGTTCATCGTTGCGGACCGCCGCTTGTGCCGCGCGCTCGTCGCGCTCAGCGCCCTGTCGGTTCTCATCGGCGCCGGGATCGCCTTCTATCATGTCGGGGTCGAACAGCAATGGTGGGCCGGTCCCACCGCGTGCAGCGGCGGCGGTGGCACGCCGCAGACCCTGGAGGAATTGCGCGCCCAGGTGCTTGGCGCGCCGGTCGTACGCTGCGACGAGGTCGCCTGGTCGCTGTTCGGTATTTCGATGGCGGGCTACAATGGACTGATTTCTCTGGCTACCGGTTTTGCCGCCATGGCCCTGCTGCGACGGAACGCACGATGAGCGACGCGAAACATACCGGCCCGGCCTACCTGCCCGGCGACCCGACACCGCGTCAACGGCTCGACCGCATCGTCAGGGTCGATCAGGCAGGCGAGTTCGGCGCGGTGCGCATTTACGCCGGACAGAAAGCCGTATTGCGGCGTGGCCCGGAAGCCGATGCCGTGCGCGAGATGGCGGATCAGGAAAAGCAGCATCTCGAGACCTTCGACCGTATCATCGCCGAACGCCGGGTTCGCCCGACGGCCCTGGGACCGTTGTGGCGCGTCGCAGGCTACGCGCTGGGCGCCTCGACGGCGCTTATCGGGCCGAAGGCGGCGATGGCCTGCACGGTCGCGGTCGAGGATGTGATCGACGAGCACTACGCAAAACAACTCGACGCGCTGGGAGACGACGAACCGTCTCTCTGTACGACGATCGCCGAATTCCGCGATGACGAATTGGCGCACCGCGATACGGGTCTTGAGCACGGCGCGGAAGATGCACCCGCCTACGAGGCGCTCTCCGCCGCTATCAAAGCAGGCAGCCGGGTCGCAATCTGGTTGTCGGAACGGTTCTAGCTGCGCTCAGCTTAGCTCGAATCGAGCTCGGTATCCCAATAGAGATAGTCGCGCCAACTCTCATGCAGGAAGTTGGGCGGGAACTGCCGGCCATTCTCCTGCAGCTGATACGAGCTCGGCCGGGCCGGCGGACGTTTTGGCTTCATTCCGGCCCGCGACGGCATGCGCCCGCCCTTGCGCAAATTGCAGGGCGCGCAGGCGGTCACCACATTGTCCCAGGTCGTCCGGCCGCCCCGTGAACGCGGCACCACATGATCGAAAGTCAGTTCGTGCGACGGCAAAGCCACCCCGCAATATTGGCAGGAGAAGCGATCGCGCAGAAACACGTTGAAGCGGGTAAAGGCTGGCATGCGCAAGGCCGCGACATATTCCTTGAGCGAGATGACGCTCGGCACGCGCAGGGCAAAGGAGGGCGAGCTGATGACCTGATCATATTCGGAGACGACATTGACCCGGTTGGTAACCACCGCCTTGACCGACTCGTGCCACGACCAAAGCGACAGCGGAAAATAGCTCAACGGCCGAAAATCCGCGTTCAGCACCAGCGCAGGCCAGTCATTCACTCCGACGGACATACCCAACTTCCATCAATCAGCTGGCAAATTGATATCCGAAACGGCGTGACCACACAAGATGTTGTGGGTTCGCCGGGAAATTCTTCATGAAATTGTCACACTACCCGGATGCGCTGCGATGCAGAACGGGCCGGTATCCGGCGCGCAGCGTCGCAACGCTGGACGGTGGCGTCAGCACCGCCATCGTGCTCGACGGCGGTTCAACCAGGTTTCCGTACCCCTGCCACGACCAGGGCCGCAATCCCGCCGCCTGCACAAGGTGCGGCCTGCCGTCGTGAATGACAAAGGTCCCATCGGGCAGATCGTGGCAATCCGCTTCCCATACCTGTTGCATTCGTTGCCGGGGGACGACTCGTTCCCCATGCAGGCAAACATCCATTTCCGGCGCTCGCGGCAAATCCGCCAGGCCTTTGGCCGCACGCCAAGCGACCTGCCAGGCACGGAAGTCCGATCGCCGGCACTCGTAACAGGGGCGATGGCCGGCCGCGATGGCTGACGCCTCGTCGAGGAAGAACAGCTCCGTGTAACGCCGCGGGGTCATGACCGTACGCCGCCGCCCCTTGAAATCCAGTTTGCAGATCAGCCAGGCCTTGAGGACCCAGCGCCGCCGGCCGAGCCGCTTGTTTTCGTCGTGCAGCACCCCGCGGTTGCCCATAAAGAGGCCGCGATCGGGCACCGGCACGATCTCACCGGTCGGCGTTACCCGGTTCTGCAGCGGCATCAGCCGGCGAACGCCGCCTTGAGAAAGGCGCCGCCGCGCTGCAACCCGCTCGGATCGATGCCATGACCGAGTCCTGGACAGGCCAGCGTCTCCACCGAGAATGCCGCCGCGATCAGTCCCGCTTCGGCTTCCGCCATGGACTCGAACGGGACCAGATCGTCCATCTCGCCATGGATCAGCATGACCGGCGGTTTCGACACCGCTTCGGAAGCCAACAGCTGCGGCGCCAAAAGTCGGCCGGAATAACCGACCACCGCAGCAAAGGCGGCGTCGCGACGCGGCGCAACATAGAGGCTCATCATGGTGCCCTGGCTGAAACCGACGAGCGCCGTGTTTTCCGCACCGACGCCGGCCTTCGTCATCTCGTCATCGATAAACGCATTCAGCGTCGGTGCCACAGCCTGCGCCGCGGCCAATCGGCCTTCGTTACTCCGATCCTGGGCGCTGAACCACTGATAACCCATGGGCGCCATGTCGCAGGGAAACGGTGCGTTCGGCGCGACGAAGGCGGCGTCCGGCAGGATATCGCCCCAATGGGGCGCCAAGCCGATCAAGTCAGCTCCATCGGCGCCCAACCCGTGCAACAGGATAATCAGTTGCTTGGCCTCACCGCCCCCAGCAGGTCCCCATCGCGGCCCGTCCAACGTCATCAAATTCGGCATCTGTTACTCTCCCGTTCCTGCGGTCGTCAAAGCGCCGCCTTTTTGTATACATGCCACATCAATAGGGCCGCGGCACCGCGATGCGGCCGCCAAGCTTCCGCGAGCGAATCCATTGTGGCGCGATCCGGCCGCGCTTCCAGCCTCTTCAAATGCTGAACGGCAACTTGGACCGCCAAATCGTCCGCCGGCCAGATATCGCCCCGGCCCAGCGCAAACAGCAGATAGACCTCGGCGCTCCAGCGGCCGAGCCCTTTTCGCGCGACGATCTGCTCCAACGCCGTGCCGTCGTCGAGGGCCGGCAGCGCGTCCGGATCGAAGCGGCCTTCCTGGATGTCCTGTGCCAACAAGCGGCCATATTCGATCTTGCGGCGGCTGAACCCCACGGCACGCAACGCATCGTCGTCCAGCGCCAGGAAGGACTCCGGTGTCAGCGGATCGGCCGCTTCCTGCAATCTCCCCCGAATGGCCGCCGCCGACTGGACGGAGACCTGTTGACCGATAATGATATTCAACAAGGTCGCGAAGCCCGGTTCCCGCACCCGCGGTTCCGGGTAGCCGACATCCGCCAAGGTGCGGGCGATGTCCGCGTCTCGCCCCGCCAGTTCATCCAGCGCGGCGGCGATCGTTTCCGCTGTCGTGACCATGCGGATTGACATAAAGCGTTACGCGCGATACCGCCAGGGGCATGTCCACAGATTCGCAAATCGTGACCCGCTTCGCGCCGAGCCCGACCGGGCGTCTGCATCTGGGCCACGCCTACAGCGCCCTGTTCGCCGCGGAGGCCTGTGAGCCTGGTGGACGGTTTCTGCTGCGCATCGAAGATATCGATATCGGCCGATGCCGGCCCGAATTCGAAGACGGAATCTACGAAGACCTCGACTGGTTGGGCCTCGGCTGGGAGGTGCCGGTGCGCCGCCAATCGGACCATATGGCGGATTACGGCGCCGCGCTCGAACGGCTCGAAGACGAAGGGCTGCTGTTTCCCTGTTTCTGCACCCGCAAAGATCTGCAACGTCAGGCTGCGGAGTCCGCATCGGCGCCGCACGGGCCGGACGGTGCGCTCTATCCGGGCAGCTGCCGCGCCCTGGCGGCGGCGGAAGTGGCGGACCGCAAGGCGGCCGGCGACGCCTTTGCACTGCGGCTCGACATGACGGCCGCGGCGCACCGAACCGGCCCCCTTACCTTTCGCGACCGCGCCCGAGGCGAAAGCGCCGTCGATCCCGCCGGGTGCGGCGACGTGGTGCTGGCGCGCAAGGATGTGGCGACCAGTTACCACCTAGCCGTGACGTTGGACGACGCGGCGCAGGGCGTCACCTTGGTGACCCGCGGCGAGGACCTGCTGCATGCCACCCATGTCCACCGCATCTTGCAGGCGCTGCTCGAACTGCCGGCGCCCGAATACCATCACCATGGCCTCCTACGCGCGCCTTCGGGCAAGCGTTTCGCCAAGCGCGACAAGGCGGAAACGATCCAGGCCTTGCGCGAGGCCGGCCGAAGCCCGGATGATGTGCGCGCGATGGCATCGATCGAAGGGTAAGCGACATGGAGCACAAGACCGTTACCGCTGGCGTCCTGGAAACCGCCTATCTGGAGTATGGCGCCGCCGAGGGCTGGCCCTGCATCATGCTGCACGGCTTCCCCTACGATGTGCAGGCTTATGTCGAATGCGCACCGATTCTGGCCGAGGCCGGCGCGCGGGTCATCTTACCCTACATGCGCGGCTACGGGCCGACTCGGTTCCTCTCCGACAAGACGATGCGATCCGGCGAGCAGGCGGCCTTCGGCAACGATCTGCGCTGTCTGATGGATGCGCTGGACATCCAAAAGGCCGTGGTTGGCGGGTACGACTGGGGCGGCCGCGCTGCCTGCGTCGTCTCAGCGCTGTGTCCGGAACGGGTCACCGCGCTGGTCTCCGGCAACAGCTACAATATCCAGAATATCGCCCGGGCCTACGAACCGGCCCCCGCCGCCCAGGAAGCGGCCTATTGGTATCAGTACTATTTTCATTCCGAGCGCGGCCGGCGCGGCCTGACCGAGAACCGCCACGACGTCGCCAAGACTTTGTGGGGCATGTGGTCGCCCGACTGGGATTTCGATGACGCGACCTTTTGCCGATCCGCGCCGTCCTTCGACAACCCGGATTTTGTCGATGTGGTGATCCATTCCTATCGGCACCGCTATGGGCTGGTCCCCGGCGACCCCGCCGTCGCCCATATTGAAACGCAACTCACCGCGCAGCCGCCAATTACCGTACCCGCGGTGACGATCGACGGCAGCAGCGATGGCGTGAATACCGGCACGGCGCATCACGGCAAGCGCTTCACCGGCCCGCGCGAACACCGGGTCTTCGACAAGACGGGCCACAACATGCCGCAGGAAAGGCCGCACGATTGGGCCCAGGCGGTGCTCGACGCGCGCGCCTTTGCCATCTGAAGGCACGAAAGCGGATAATATCAGCATGAGCCTCAGCGTCACCAAACTGCATCCGCTGTTCGCCGCCCGGGTCGAGGGGATCGATATCGCGCGCGGCTTCAGCGATACCGATTTCGCCGAGTTGCGCGCGGCGTTCGAAGAACATTCCGTCATCGTGCTGCCCGGTCAGACACTCGACGACGGGCAACAAATCGCCTTCAGCGAGCGCTTCGGCCCGTTGGAGATGATGCTGCCGCATGCCGGCAACAATTTGAACCCAAGCCACATTTCGCGCATGTACAATTCGGAGACCGACGGTGCGATCATCCCGCCCGAAGACCGGCGCATGATCTATCTGAAGGCAAACCGCATCTGGCATACGGACAGTTCGTTCAAGGAAACGCCGTCGCTCTGTTCCCTGCTCTACGCCTATGAAGTGCCGCCGGAAGGCGGTGAGACGGAGTTCGCCTCGATGCGCGCCGCCTACGACGCGCTGGACGCGGAGACCAAAGCGCAAATAGAGGGCAAGGTGGCGCTGCACCATGCGGCGCGCACGCGCGATATGGTGGCGCCCGGCCTGGTGACACCGGAACGCCGCGCTACACCGCCGGTGCGCCACGCGATGGTCCGCACGAACCCGGTGAACGGCCGCAAGGCGCTCTACACAGGCGGCCATGCGGGCAAGATCGAAGGGATGGACGAAGACGAAAGCGAGGCGCTGCTCGTGCGATTGCTCAATCACACCACGCAGCCCGATTTCGTCTACGCGCATAAATGGACCGTCGGCGACATCGTCATCTGGGACAATCGGGCCGTGCTGCACCGTGGCCGCTCCTGGAACGATGCGGTCCACAAGCGGACGCTGCACCGCACGACGGTTGCCGGCGACGGACCGACGGTCTAAAGGAAACCTGTTAGCAGCGTTCCCCCCGGCCCGGATTGACGTGACCGCAGGCGTCGCAGGTTCCTAAGGTCGCGTCCGTAGCGTAGGCCGCCAGGATATCGTTCACGCCCTGCTCCAGTCCCGCCACCTGCACCTCCGCCCGGTGAACGCGCGCGCCGCAGGCGTCGCAGAACCATTCGAACCCGTCGATCACGCCGG
>CAJWOT010000223.1 GCA_913044215.1 uncultured Rhodospirillaceae bacterium
TCGCCCGATAGCCGGTTGCGACCACATACATCTCCGCCGACTCCTTGCGGCTCGCCCCTGGCTTGGCATGCGAGACCTTGGCGAAATCACGGCGCAACCGGGTCAACAGGTCGCGCTCGGTCCCACCTTGCAGAACCTTGGCAACGAAGGCACCCCCTGGGGCCAATACCGCGTCCGCGAATTCAAGCGCTGTTTCGATCAATCCGACGATACGCAGGTGGTCCGTCGCCGCATGACCGGTCGAGGCGGCAGCCATGTCGGACAGCACCACGTCCGCATGTCCGCGCAAGGCGGCAATGAGATCCTGCTCCGTCTCCCGATCGCGCACATCGCCGGTCAGCAGAGTGGCGCCCCCGATCGGCTCGATCGGAGTCAGATCGATTCCGACCACCCGCCCGGAAGAGCTGACCCGTTCCAAGGCCACCTGCGTCCAGCCGCCGGGCGCCGCCCCCAGGTCGGCCACGCGTGCGCCGGCCCGCAGAAATTTGAACTTGTCATCAAGCTCGATCAGCTTGAACGCGGCACGGCTGCGGTAACCGCGCCGTTTCGCTTCCGCGACATAGGGATCGTTGAGCTGGCGCTCGAGCCAGCGCCGGGACGACGCCTTTCGTCCTCTCCCTTTTTTCAGCTTCACCGTCTTATCACGGCCCACCGAAACGTCGCCGCGGACGGGTTTCCTACGCCTCGGCACGACCCGACTTTTCCCTGTCGGCCGCCACCATCAGGTCCAGCAGGATACCTTCGCGCAGACCGCGGTCGGCGACCCTCAACTGACCGACCGGCCAGCGTCGGCACATCGCCTCGAGGATGGCGCAGCCGGCGACCACGAGGTCGGCGCGGTCTTCACCGATGCAGGGGTGGGTTGCCCGCTCAGCACACCGCATGCGGCGCAGCTTGTCACTGATCTCCTGGATCGACGAGAAACCCAGATAGGCGCCGTCTACCTGCGACCGGTCGTAACGCGGCAGGTCGAGATAGACCCCCGTCAAGGTTGTGACCGTACCCGACGCGCCCAGCATCTGGAGCTCACCGTCACGCGCCGACCCGGCGATGCCATTCCGCGCGCAGAACGGGGCCAGACGTTGATCGACGTCATCGATCATCGCTGCATAGCTTTCACGCGACAGCGCATCGCCGCCATATCTCTCGCTCAGACTAACGACACCGAATGGCATCGACATCCAACAGCCTTCGCCGGTCGCGCAATCGCCCTGCGTACCGGACGCATCCGTGTCGAGCACCATTACCTCAGTGCTCCCACCGCCGATATCGAACACCAGCGCGCGGCGCTTGTCCGGCGCGAAAAGGGGAGCACACCCCCGCAGCGCCAACCGCGCTTCCTCTTCCGGGGAAATGATTTCCAGATGCAATCCGGTTTCCGAAGCCACCTGCTCCAGAAAACCGCTGCTGTTGGCGGCGCGACGGCACGCGTCCGTCGCCACGAGGCGTGCCCTATCGACCCGCCGGCGGCGCATCTTCGCAGCGCAAATACGCAACGCATCAACAGTTCGAGACATCGCAGCATCGGTGAGTGCACCCGTCTCCCGCATCCCTTCTCCAAGCCGGACGATGCGGGAAAACGCGTCGATCACGCGGAAACTGTCGCCGGAGGGACGGGCGACGAGAAGGCGGCAATTGTTGGTACCCAGGTCGATCGCGGCGAACGTATGGGCATGGCGGCCCGTCTCCTCGCCATGCCTTCGTTCTACGTCACGACGCCAGCGCGGCTTAACATACGCCACCATCGCCTCCTCGGCCTGTTCATTGTCTTATCAGGTATCGTCTCGCATAAGTTACGAGACGACCTTTTTTACTTGGTTGAAACATATCCGATTCGAACGGGCAGGCCAAATATGCCGGTCTGAACGGCGCATCAAGTGGGTTCGAAACGCTACACAAACCCGATCCGGTGTGATAAAGAGCGCCCCTTCCCGTCATCCAGACGCGGGCGGTGGGGATTGGTGTAACGGTAACACGCTTGACTCTGAATCAAGTATTATAGGTTCAAATCCTATATCCCCAGCCAAACTCCTTGAAATGAACCGGCCGCTACAGATCGACTAGAAATGCCTCCAGGGCGGCATTCACGGCGTCCGGCTTCTCGACATTGACCCCGTGACCCGCGCCGGGCACTTCCACATATGTCGCGCCGGGGATTCTGTCGCCCATATAGCGCGCGCCATCGACATAGGGTTTGTCGCCATCGCCGCAGATGACGAGGGTTGGCACTGAAATGACCTTCAAACTGTCCATGACGCGGGAGTCTACCTGGCTGAGGATGCCACGGGCCGCCAAAGCCAGACCGTTCGCGGATCCTTGCACGCTCTCTCCGACCTCAGCGCCACCGCCAAGTGCGGGTAAACCACCCTCCTCCAAGGTACGCGCGCGCCGCTCAGCCCGCTCGTTCCAGGCCAACCGCGGCTCATCGCGCCGATAACCCGGCCCGCAGCCTTGCAGCACCAACGCCTTCACCCGGTCCGGATGTGCCACATTGAAGGACAGCGACATGAAACCGCCCAGCGAATGCCCGGCGATCACCGCCTGGTCGATCTCCAAGTGATCGAGCAGTGCCGCCATATCGTCATCAGTCAAGGCCTGACTAAAGTGGGAAAGTTCCTCCGGACACGTCGTTTGACCATGTCCACGCATGTCCCAGGGAATCAAACGGTAGCGGTTTTGAAAGGCTTCAACCTGACCACGCCACATCCCGGTAGACGCGCCGAACCCGTGCGTGAGCAGAATAGGCGTGCCTGATCCGCTATCTTCGTAATACAGACGAGCATCACCGCGCTGCAAGTGTGGCATGGATTTTCTCCTCTTAAGGCTTTGCGAAAGTTTCACCGTCGAAGCGCTCGCAGGTCGCAAGCTCTTCAACGGACAGACGCCGCAATTTGGTCAACTGTTTCACAGGCTTGCCTAGTGGCACGACAGCGCAGACACCGAAACCCTCGGGAATGCCGAGCAGTTCGCGCATTGCCGGCTCCTGTGTCACCGCCAAGGTCGTAATCGTCCCGCCATAGCCCGCCTGCCGCGCGAGCAAAAGCACATTCCAAACGAAGGGATAGATCGACGCACCGCTAATGATGCCGATACGGTCGAGATACTGGTCGACCGAAGCGACGACCCTCAGATCGACCAGGAAAACAAGTACAGCAGATGCCGTTTTGAAAGGCTCTGTCAACAGCGGCACCGGCTCCGTGGCTTCAATCTCCGCGTCGGACACAGCCGTCGGAACGACAGCATTCCACGGATTCTCCCCCGCTTTCACCTGGGCGACATAGCGTTTGGCGGCGGGGATATTGAGGTCGGAGATTCGGTCTTTCGTTGCCTGATCGCGCACGATGATGACCCGGTTGCCCTGGCGGTTGCCGCCGCTCGGCGCGAAGCGGGCTGTTTCCAGAATGTCGTACAATGTCTCGTCCGACAACTCCTCGCCGGTATAGTCGCGTGCCGAGAACGTCGTCCGGATCGCGTCGTTCAATTCCATAGTAAGGCCCTCCGCCAGAACGTCATTCCAGCGAGTGTAGCGGCTATGAGCTAGGTCGATCCAGGCGGATCATGGCGATGTATGAAGACGGGGATCACCGCCAGAAAGGACAGCAACGCAAACCCGATATTGACCCCGTAGACCCAATGCATGGCATGGACCACTTCCGCCACGCTTGAATTGTCGGTGAGGCCTGCCATCGCCGCCACCATCCCGGTCAGCGCGGCGCCGAAGGAGATGCCGATATTGCGCACCGTCTGCACCGAGATCCCGGCAAGTTGTTTGTCGGCTTCCGCGGCGGCGGTGATCACCCGCTGCATCGCCGGAATATTGAGCAGCCCCATACCAAATCCACTGAGACCAAGGCAGCCGGCAATGATGGCGACGGGCCCATGCTCGAGCGACAGCGCGATGCCGACCGACGCCACCAGCATGCAAAGCAAACCGGCGGCAATGAGATAGGGTTCCTGATCCCGCTTCGCGCCGGACAGGCCCAAGGCGGAGACAGTCCACATCATCGATTGCGCCGCCAGGATGTATCCCGCAGTCAGTGGCGCAACGCCGTGCAGCAGTTGTAGGTAATATGTCGTGTAGGTGTTGTGCGCGGTGATAACGATGCTGACCAGAAACAGCACCCAATAGCTTGCGCCGAGCTGGCTCATGATCGCGGTTATCCCGCGTGGAAACATATTTCGCACAGAGCGCGCATCGCGGTGGAAGGCCACGCCCGCGATGATCACCGCCAGAACGAACAGACCAATGCGCCATGCATCCCGGTCGGCGAGCGATGTCGCGCTCATCAGCAGTACCGACAGGGCAAGCATCGACAGACGCCAGAACGGCAGGTCGGAAAGTTTACCTCCCTTCTTTTCACCGTCCACATAGCGCCAGGCGAGCACGGCAAATGCCAGCGCAAACCCCATCATCGTCCAGAAGGAACCACGCCAGAGGCCAGGCTCGGCGAAGAACCCGCCAACGGCGGGACCGCTGAGGGTCCCGAATCCCCAAATGCCCGACACTATCGCCAGGACACGGCTTCGCAGATTGTGGGGATAGAGCACGGCAACCAGCCCATAGGCGAGCGAGGCGACCGCGCCACCGCCGACTCCTTGAACCAGCCGGAAGGCGACCACGCTTTGCATGTCCCAGGCCATTGCATTGCCCGCCAGCCCGAGCCCCATTAGCAGCCCCGCCCCGGCATAGACCCGGCGCATGCCGTAAGCGTCGCTTATTGGGCCAGCACTTGCCGCACCGATAATTGAACCGACAGCAAACAGCGAAAAGGCCCAAGTGTAGAAATCCAGGCCGCCGATATCGGCAACGACGGTCGGCATGATCGTCGATACAACGAAATGATTGATGGCAAACACCGCCATGCCGAGATTGAGGATCAGCGTGTAGACACCGAGCCGGCCGATAAAGATCTCACGCCAACGTCCTGGTTCGTCTTCCGCGTGCCCTTGCGCGTCCGTCATGCCTTCGCTGCCGCGCGCTCCGATGCGACCTTTTCCCGCCAGGCGACGAAGGCGCCCGCCCCGGCGATCATGGCCATGCCGAGGAAGGTCAGCGCATCGGGGATGTGCTGCCAGAACACATAGCCCCAGAAGGTCGCGAAGACGATATAGCTGTAGTCGAAAGGAGCGAGCCAGCTCGCCTCCGCGCTCTGATAGGCGCGCGCCAGCATCATGTTTGCGGTCAGGTTCAAGCAGGAACAGGCTACGATGAGGCCCACGATCCACCAGGTGATACCGTCCCGCCAACCTGTCAACAGATACGGCCAGTCGGCCGCGCCCGCCGGCGCCACGACGAAAGTGAACACGACTGTGCCAATCACGCCGACGATGAGAAAGGAAACGCCCACGCCAAAGGACAACGTTATCGGCGACTCATCCCGGCACAGGCGGCGTGTCGTCAGGATCGTTCCGGCGTAACAAAGTGCCGCGCCGATGGGCATCAGCGATACAAGCTGGAAGCCATCCGTCCCCGGCTTCAGGATGAGCAATGTTCCGGTGAAGCCGACGATTATTGCGGCGATCCGCCGCGGCCCGACCCTTTCGCCAAGGAGTATGGCCGACAGCAATGCGACGAAGAGCGGAAAGACATAGAGACCCGCGGCGATATCCGAAAGATTGAGAAACGGTACGCCGGCGAAAAAGCACAGCATCGCGCCAACGAGAAACATGCTGCGAAGCGCCACGGCCCAAACCCGCTTCGGCGGCGGACAATTCGCGCCCAATATCAACCGCGTCACGACGATCAACAGGCCGAGGTTGATCGATGCCCGGATCAGCTGGAACTGCCACAAGGACACCGCATCGCTGGTCAGCTTCACGATCGAATCCTGAAAACCCAGCATGAACAGTGCGAACACCATCAGCGTCGCCGCGCGGGCCGGCCGGTCTTCGGCCACGCCGCCCAGCAGACTATGCCGCTTCGATGTCTCTGACGTACTCACCCCGCGCCCCCGACAACAGGTACTCCCGCACGCTTAGACCCTTTCCGACATGGGCGCAAACAGGGAATCAAACGGGTAGAAAAATCCAACGCGGCGCGAGAACTTTACGGAATTCGCGCCACCGCCTCGATTTCGACCGTCATGTCCGGATGCGCCAACTTGCTGACCTCGACCAGGGTGCTAGCCGGATGATCGATGAAATGGGCGGTATAGACATCCGTGTGCTCGCGGAAGGCATCGATATCCGTGGTGTACATGGTGTATTTCACAACATCCTTGAAATCGGCGTCGACAGCGCGCAGCACGTCGCCAAGGTTGGAGAAACAGGTTTCAATCTGCTTGCGGATATCGCCCACCCCGACGACACTCCCGTCCGGCGCACGCGCCGTAATGCCAGAGGAAAACAATAGCTTACCATCCACGGTAACGCCTTGTGCGAAAGCTATTTTCTTGACCCAGGGTTTGTCGATATGGACGGGTTCGCGGCTCATTTGGCATGCCTTTCTATTCAGATTGGTTCCTGCTGATGATCCAGCGGAACGGGTGCGAGCGCAACTACCCCTGGAAAACGGTAGGTGGCAAAGCGCGCGGAATGAGTGGTTGTATGCGCCGATAGGTATCCTAAGTCAGAAAGCATGACATCCAAGCCCGCCACACGTCTCTTTTATAGCCTGTTCTTTTTGGCTGGGCTTACCCCGGCCGGTGTCAATGCCGTCGACGAAGAGAGCTTTCTGTCCGGTAAGATCGCCGAGGAAGTCGTGGCGCATGCCGTTGACACCGCCAATAAGCTGCTGCCGCAAGGCCAATTGCGCGACGGCTCGCCCCCGGCACCGGTGACACCGGAGTAGGAGCGCCAGGGCGTGATTCCACGGGAAGACGCGCGGCGGATCGGCAACAGTGCTGCCGACACCGCGCTGACCGAACATTGCGAGTTGGATTGGCGAAATCTCAGCTATCGGCCGCTTATGCTGCGAGAGCGTCAGCGTGATACCTGTTCCGACCGGCAACTCGCCTTTATCGGAATTTTGCACGGCTACGTGCAAAGCGCCTATCGCGAGCTGCTAAAGACGCATCAGCGTTGCAAGGACGAACGCAAACAGGCCTTCGTCGAGCTTTTCTCCCGGAAACGATAATGCGTACCGGTGGCAATAAGTCATGATTGGAATAAGTGAAAGTCAGGCCGACGACTTGGCGTCGATAGAAAGAATTTATCCGGCGGCGTTTCCCGATGAAGACCTGCTGCCGCTCGTACGGGTTCTCCTTGCACAACGATCCACCGTGCTGTCGCTCGTCACGCGTATCGAAGACGCTGCGGTGGGCCATATAATCTTCACGCCCTGCACCCTTATCGGTCAAAGCGACCGTATCGCGCTTC
>CAJWOT010000224.1 GCA_913044215.1 uncultured Rhodospirillaceae bacterium
ATCCTTCCCGGCTTCGCTTTGCGATTCTTGGACAAGGCCGGCGACGATACCGGCAACCTCGGTAAAAACAGCGATGGCGGTTCGGCGGCCCATCAGCCGTGCGAACGCGAGTTCAATTTGAGCGCTGCCGCTACGGCTTGCCGCTCAGTCGAGAGAGGGTTGCCGATGTGGGGGCCGATCCGGAACTGCGCCAGGTCTGAGGTTCAAGCTTCACGAATGGGCGGCGCACTGCACCGGGTGCGAGACCGGCACGCAGTGCGGCGAGAACGCCGGCGGCTTCCCAATAATTCTCGACGATCGTGAGTTGGCCCGGCCGCCACGGAAGCTGCGAAAGATCGTTGTTGAGCAATCCCCTGCCTTCACGAACCGCGACAACGGGAATGCCTTGTTCGAGTGCCGCCAGTGTCGGCAGTCCAATACAACCGTCCGGCAGAACCAGGCAGGAAATATTCTCCGCCGTCAGCGCATCCGTTGCCGGCCTTGCCGGAAGATCGGACATGATCGCTGGACTCCTGTTAAGGCCCTTCAGGACGCACAGGAAAAAGGAAGAAGAAATCGCTTCCGCGGCCATGCGGGGATCGACCCGGCCAGTGTCCGCAAAGAGTATTTCGCGCGATTCCATCATCGGCGCGTGGGCGGACGGGACATCGAAATAGTGCGAGACGGCGTGAGTGAGCATCGCTTCGACACCGCCCCAGGGATTGACCATCGATCCGTCACTGGAAAAATATTCGTCGTGGTAACTATCCGGGACCGCGATCTGGGACGTAATTGCGACGGCATCGTAATCGTCCCGTTGCGCTTCCAACAGGGTGAACAACCGGTCAATACCGTGCCCGGTCCCTACCGCCCGCCCGGACTCTGCGTAGACCGCAGCCAGTTCCAGGGATGGGTCGAGCCGAAAAATACCGGCACAGTTCAACCCAAATGTCGACCGGCTCGCTTCGATCGTGTTGAGTGCCAGATTTTCAATCATTTCATCCGATTGCGCGTCGATAACGACGAGGACCCGATTGGCCCGGACCGTTTTCAGCGCCGCCGTTCCCATCAGCAGGCGGCAAATTACGCTCCCTTCGACATAGGAGGCGTTCGTCGGTAGTTCGTTGATATCGCTCGCATTGACGACATTGGGATGGGTAACGAGGTGATCGCAGATCGACGCCAGCAACTGTGCGGCGGGGGTCGCATCTCCGGCATGGCCTCCGACTTCCGCGCCCACACCCGTCGGCACCAGATAGACGACGTTGAAACGGTCGGCGTTTTCCGTTTCCCGTCGCCGGAAGTCGAAGATCGAGTGCCCCGCGTCGTGGCCGCTGACGATGCAGCCGACTTCGCAATTGTACTGGCCGTTATCGATGGCGGTGACCGCGAGACGGATCGGCACCTCTCCATCAACTAAGCGAAACGAAAGCGCATTTTCGATATGTTTGATCAGGTCCTTGTTGCCTGGCGCGGCGGGAACCGAAACGCGTTTTTCAAACAATTGCATTGTTGGCCATTCCCATTGTTCGCGCAAAGGCGTCGAAACTGTCTTCGTGGGTGATTTTCAAAGAACCATCTTTTTCTCGGGTGCAGAGGGTCGGGAGGCCAACACCATTGAACCGGTGTGCTTTTGAAAATGTGTAAGCGCCCATGTTCAAAAACGTAACCTTTGAACCAATACAAAGCGGCGTGTCGAATGTATATTCGCCGAAAATATCACCGGCGAGGCAGGTACACCCTGCGAGTAGATAGTCGTGAACGCCACCATCGACATGCCCCAACACATCCGGCTCGAACTGGAATTCGAAAACTTCGGCCATGTGGTTCACGGTCGTATCGAGAACGGCGATTTGAACGCCGCCGCTATCGAACAGATCATGTACCGTTGCCTCGATAATGCCCGCGCGCCGTGTCAACGCCGCGCCCGGTTCTATGAAAACCTGAAGGCCAAATCCATCGCGAAAAATTTCCACCGCATGGAAAAAGTCCGTCTTATCATCGGCCGAATCGAAGAGATATCCACCGCCCATATTGACCCAGTCGAGGTTTTCGAGAAGCTCCGGCACCAAGTCCTGAATATGCCGCGCAGTTGCAAGCAAGCTTGCGAAGTCGGTTCCATCGCAATTGGTATGAAAATGCAGGCCGTTGATCCCACGCAAGAGGTCGGGGTTCGACGCCGACACGCGGGTCAGCTCAGATATAGGCACTCCCAGTTTTGAATTTTGGCGGCATGGGTCGTATCGGGGGTCGTGGATGAAGGAGAGTTCGGGGTTAACTCGGATACCGCACTGTACCGGTCCTGGTACCAAGGAGTGAAGCCTGTCCCGTTGGGACAGCGAATTGAACGTGAGATAGTCGAGCCGGTCTCCCGCCGCATGAAGCATCGCCTCAGTGAGCAGCGGACCAACAAGATGGCACGATGTGTCAGGGCCGCACACCCGATCCACCAATTCCAGTTCGTAGGGTGAACTGCAGCCGAATCCGTCGACATACTTCATAGCCGTTCGCAATACGACCGGCAGGGAGTTGGCCTTTGGCGAGTACAGGAATTTGCAAGACGCTTCATCAGCAATCTTGCGCAGCGCGCAAAATTCCTGATCCAGGATTTTTTTATCGGTTATAAACGCTGGTGTTTTGATTGACGTCGCCAAATCAATCTCTCCCTCGGGACTGCGTTTGATCGGTGCCTGGTTTGGCGCAAGGGTGGGGGCCTGCCTTTACATGGGTAAATTTGATGGCGCGTAACCTACCGCTGTCACCGTATCAGTCCAAGATGATATGCGGCATAAAAACGGCATTCGATGACGTGACCAGCCCAACGTCTTCGCGAATTCCGAGCGCAGCTGCGTCTCCTGCGACCATCCAGCAACCCAGAACCGGCCGGCGGCCATCAAAATTCGGCAGCGGATGAAAAGCCTGAACGATGTACCCTTCATCACCGTAGGGGCCATCGTTGCGTGTTACGATATCGCCGTCGCGCACGATATCGATATTTGCGCCGCGCCGGGACAGAAGCGGTTTTCGGGCGAAATTATTCCCCAGGGCCGCGGCACGCGGGTCACCTTCAAAAAACGATGGCAGAAGATTGGGATGACCCTCGAATGTTTCCCAGAGAAGCGGCAGCATGCCTTTGTTCGATAATACGCCCTTCCAGGGAGGTTCGATGAAGCGGGCACCGCTTTGGGGCATGAACTGGCCAAACGATTCCTCCATAAGCCATTCCCAAGGGTACAATTTGAACAGCCAGTCGATGATGCGGTCGTCAAGGTCGGTAAAGCGGCCCCTAGGGTCGATGCCAATTTCGTCCATCGACAGGAACACCGTTTCAAGACCGGCCTCCGTCGCCAACTCCTCCAGATATTCGACCGTGTCGCGATCGTCGTCGATTTTCGTTTGGCAGGCAAAATGCAGTAGACCATCTATGCCGAGCTTCGCAAATGCTTCCAGCAAGAATTCTTGCAGCAGATTGAACTGGTCGGCATGGCTCGGAATCACGTCGCGTTCGATATTGTTTTCAAGCCATTCCCATTGAAATGCGGATGCCTCATAAAGTGTTGTTGGCGTATCGGCGTTGTATTCCAGAAGTTTCGCCGGCCCGGTGCCATCATAAGAGAAGTCGAAGCGGCCGATCAGATCTTTCTCACGGTTTCGCCAACTCGACGCGATATAGTCCCAGTACGCTTCCGGAATTTTAAGTTGGCGGAACACCGCGTCGTCCGTGACTGCCCGGTTGAGGATCTCAAAGCAAAGATCTTCAATCGCTTCAGCCGGCCGTTCCAACTCCTCTTCGATCTGGCGCAAGGTAAAGCAGTAGTAAGCCGTTTCATCCCAGTAGGGGACGTTGCCGTATTCATCTACTGCAAAACCTTGCGCCAGCGCCAACTGCCTCAGGTTCGGCCTCGGGGCAATTGGGATGCGGCGCATTGCACGCTACCCAAATGGGGGCTAACCGGCTCGCTTCGCTTTGAGACGCGCTAGGACGTCACCGCCCTTGGCACCGCCATCAACGATGCCGGCAGATTTCAGTTTATCTTGCAGGCTGGTTTCTTCCGTAGACCCGGCCAGTTCATTAGCCGCTTCGAACTGGGCCCCACGTTCCGCCTGCCGTGCCTTCAAACGTTCTAAACTGTCAACGGCGCCGCGCATGCTGCTGTTAGCGCCAGAATGGCGCGCCGCAACCGCGGCCTGCGCACGCTGGACCTTCTCAGTCGCCTTGACGGTGTCGACTTGATTTTTAAGACGTTTCAAATTGCCTTCTGTTTGCAATACGGCCTTGCGTAATTGTGCCTCACTATCGGCAAACGAGGCCGCCAGCGGTTCTTCACCCGAAAGTTCGGTCTCGATATTGGCAATCTTCTCGGCAATCTCGGTTGCGAGGTCTTCGTCGCCTTTGTCCAGCGCCTGGATCGCATACCCTTCATATTCTGCCATCGATGCCTTCAGGCTCTCGACCTTTTTATCGGCCAATTTCCGCTTGGCGATAATGCTGGTCAGCGCCTCTTTTGATTTTATCAGTTCATTGTCCGCATCGCGGATTTCCTGATCCAGGATCCGCAGCGCTTGATTGTCGACGATGGCTTCGCCCGCTTCGTTGACGCCGCCGCGAATTGCTGTCGCCACTTTTGCCCATATGCTCATATCGACTTGCTCCTTGACTAAAAATGCGTTGGTTCGACTGGGACGTCCGCGAATTTAGGCGACGTTTTTCAAGTCGGTTTTGTAGGCTTCCGCCGCTTGCAAAGCATTGTCAGCCAACGTCTCGATTTCAAAGATGACGGATTCGAGAATCGAACCCGCGCTCAGCGAGCCAAACAGTTCGTAATAATCCCGGCCGTCAGGGCCTGTGACGATACCGAATGTCGAGAGCGGGAAGAGCTTATGGGTCTTCAACAACATCTCGTTGAACCCGGCACTGTCCTGAACTTCTTCGACCGGCCACAGCAGTGTATCGACGATGATTTGGCTGCCGCTTACACTCATCAATAACGGCAGGTCGCCGAATTCTTTCATCGTGACGAGGATGCCGGGGTCTGCACCCTCGACCAGAGCCACCTCGAGGCCCCCTTCAATGGCTGCGCTCGAGTTTGAAAGCGCATCCAGGAGGGTTTCGGTCGTCCAATTTTCTTCTTGGCTCATATTTGTCTCCATACGTGTTCGGGGAATTATTGGCATTACGCCGGCCCTCAGGGCCGCTTCACAGTCCTTTAAGACTTTCGCGTAATCGGGCGGTATCCAGACTTCACGTTTGACATAGCCCTTCTTGCGCAACCGCTCACGATACCGGGATTGGTAGTACGAAGGTTTTTTCGCTGCCATAGTGCCATCCAATTTATTGCATGTAATATATAACATGTAATGTAGATTGCAAGCATAATTTTTGGCTATTGTGATAGCTTTAAATTGAAGATACGAATGTTGGTACAGTTTGAATTAAGTAACATCTCATGTTCTTGGACGGTTGCGGCTTGAATTTTACAAATTGTCACGAATGAACCTAATTCTATCCAAGATTGCAAGATACTTGTATGTCAGGATTACGGGCCTGACGTGGGATGTCGTGTGTTTGATTACGGCCGTTCATTTCGCCCTCTCATGGGCAGCGCTGGAATTTATCGGCGGAGAGGAAATCGCCGGTGCGGAAATCTTTTGGTACTTCTATGCCACAACGGCGACGACCGTCGGGTATGGCGACTATTCACCGGTCACGGCGATGGGCCGGTTGGTCACGGTTCTTTGGATCATGCCCGGCGGCATCGCACTGTTCACGACAATCATCGCCAAGGTCGTTCAGCTTATTTCCGGACGGTGGAGGAGAAGAATGCTCGGATTAGCCAACTACGAAGAATTGACCGACCATATCGTGATCCTCGGCTGGTCTGGCGCCAAGACCGAGCGCATGGTCGAGCATATCCGGGGGGATAGCGGGGAAGGAAACCGTGAAATTGTCTTGTGCGCGGCAGGAACGCTTGAAAACCCGATGCCCGATCAAGTGCGATACGTCCGGGCGCCGGCGCTCAACACACCGGACCTTTTGCGCCGCGCTGCAGTCGCGCAGGCGGCCAATATTATCGTGCTTGGTGAAAACGACAGCGAAACCCTGGCCGCAGCGCTCGGGGCGGCGGCGGTCAATGCGGACGCCCATATGGTCGTCTACTTCGAGCAGCTCAGTTTTGCCGATCTACTTCGCGCGCATTGCCCGCATGCGGAGTGCAATATCTCGCTTTCCATAGAGTTGATGGTTCGTTCCGCACAAGATCCCGGATCAAGCCGTGTGCAACGTCAGTTGCTTTCCACGCTTGAGGGACCGACCCAGTTCAGCCTCACCGTACCGGATGATATCGGCGAGATTCGATACGGGTCGTTGTTTACGACATTGAAGACCCAGCACGACGTGACTTTATTTGGAATGGCCGAAACCAAACTTGGCGATGACCTCATCCTCAACGCGCCATCGGATCAAAGGGTCAATCCAGGAACGATTCTTTATTTCATGGCGGCGCGTCGCATTGAGACAAAGGATATTAACTGGTCGACGTTGGGGCCGTAACGGCGAGCTGGACCAATATCAACATTATGGAGGCAGCATGCTCGGAAACGCGATGAAGTCACTCTTCAGGAGCGGCGCGAGAGAACTGAAAGACAAGTTTTCTAATGACGAGGATGAAGATGAATTTGCAACCCCCTACAATTTGAGGATTGGCGGGGCTGTCGATATTGATACGCTGCCGATGCGTATGCACGTGGACCAATTGCGCATGCGGTTGCCCGAAGAAACACTGATAATCGCCGCGCAAGGTTACATCGAATTGGGCGATGGTGGCTTCGTGCATCGCTACTACGCTGCGAACGATTCCATGATACAGGTCCTGACCATCAATGGCGTAAAAGATCAGCATGTCGAAGAGATAACGCTTTTCACGCCGTTCAAGAGTTACTATCCGTCGGACCGGGATGAATGGGCAGAATGGACTGCGAAAGACGGTCGAATTGGACGGACCACATTCACGCTCGATGATGGAACCGAGTACGACCGTATCTGGTTCGACGATACAACTAGCTATGCTGAGCCTGTGGCGTATAGTGAATTTGTTTATGAAGATCCAGAATCGGACGATCATGACGAAATCCATCACAAAGCGATGCTTTATGGACGAAATCTCGAAGCGGATAAAAAGAACGAATATCTTCTTGTGTCCGCCGAATCTTATGACAACGAAAAGACAGTCGAGGTCATGATTGGTGTCGATTTGGAGCTGGCAATGATGAAGATAATTTGAAGATCACGATAAGGCGAAGCATCGAAATT
>CAJWOT010000225.1 GCA_913044215.1 uncultured Rhodospirillaceae bacterium
ATCAGGTTGCTGTCGTCTGCGCTATTGTCGCGGTCGTCGGATTGTTGATCGCCATTGCCGCCGCGAACAGCTAACGGTCAGGATCTGGTCACCCAAGCACGGTCGAGATACCGAGTGGCGCCGACCCGGCTCACGGTCAGGTGCGCACGGTATCCATCCGCACCATCGGCCGAGTAGGTTTCGGTTTCCGCATCCAACGGAAGCTCTGCCTCCCCCGAAAGCGCTTCGTGCAGGATGCGTCCCTGAACCGTATCGGGTGCCTCAATTCCCAGGAGATGCAGCATGGTCGGCAACACGTCGATAATGCCGGAAGGCCGCTCGATCACCTTACCCGATTCAAACGCGCTCCCGCCGAGCGCCAGCCAATTGTGCAGTTCCTTAAAGTGTAAGCCGCCATGCAGTCCGCCACCAACGGGGTACGCACCATTCTGCAACGAGGTTCCGACGAGCCCCTGCTCATTTGCCGCGTCGTCGCTGGCGACGACGAAACCGATATCCGGCGCTCGCCGGTGGGCGATGCCAATCTGATCGTGCGATAGCGCCCCGGCGCCGTCCCGCGTAAAGACCGGACCGCACCAAGGCTGGGTCTGCAGCCAGGCGGTTAAGCGGGCGATGATGTCGGGATCGGAGTCGCGCACGTAAAGACCGCCGGCGCTCGAAAGGGACAGGATCGCGTCCTGGTCGCCATCGACCGAACTGCCCACGGAAAACCCGGCCTCGCGCAGCTTACCCGCGACGTCGAGCGCCTCACTCGATACCGAAATCTGCCCATGGTCGGACAAGGTGACGATCTGCAGGGTCTCTTCGAGACCCTGCGCCGCCCGCCATTCAAGGATCCGGCCGAATTCGGCGTCGACCGCTTTAATGGCCGCGAGATTGTCCGGTGTGCCAATCCCTTTGTGGTGATAGCTGTTGTCCGGTTCGCAGTACCACAGGATGGTGACCGCGGGCGCGTCCTTCGGCTCAAGATAATTAAGATAGACGTCGGTCGTGTAGGTCAGCCACTCGATCGACGGGATCCGATGTTCGGGAATCGGGCCGATCCGTTCAATGACCTCCGCAATGCGCGCCGCCGGAACGGATGCATCCGGCCGTTTCAGCGCGAATCGAAAAAGACCCTGCTGCTCCGCTTTGTGGTTGAGAATGCGGCACCCACCCGGCGTTCCGGCGCTGACCACCGCCAGATCGAGCCCGTTCCCTGTGAGGATCTCCGACAGCACCGGGACATCGACCAATTTGCCGCCGAGGCGCTTGTCGCCGGCCGAAAGTTCGGTTTCGTCACCGGTGTTGAAAAGCTTGTCCGGCGACGCCGCCAAATCGAGGAACTGGTTGCCGACGATACCGTGTTGCGACGGGGACGCGCCGGTCACCAACGCCGTCTGGTTGACCCGCGTTTCTGTCGGATAAGTCGACCGATTGTTCGCAAAACGGACCCCGTTCGCGGAAAACCGCGACAGGTTCGGCATCAATTCCGGGGTCACCATATCCGGTCGCAGCGCGTCGAACGCCACGATCAAGACCCGACGGTCAGCCATCCGACATGTCCTGAAACTCCGGCTCGCCGCCGAGCGACGTCATCAAAGCGGCGACTTCCTGTAACGCCGATTCCAGCAAATCTGCGTCGGTGTGGCGCAAGACAATCGTCGTTCCGAACCGGTTGCCCGCCTTGTAGAACGGGTAGGATCCGATATCGAGCGCACCGTATTTGTCCTGCAACGCGCTCAATCCCGCCGCCATGTTGCCCTCGCCGATATAGCTGGCCACCGCACGGGACAACATCGTCTTTCCACCGATCAGTTCCGGCTTCAGATTCTCCAACATGGCCTGCATGACCATCGGCACGCCGGCCAGCACATAGACATTCTCGACCCGAAATCCGGGCGCCGTCGAGATCGGGTTCTTGACCAGCGCCGCGCCCTCCGGCGTGTTCGCCATGCGGAGGCGGGCTTCGTTGAGCTCCCGCCCGGTCCGCTCATAATGCGCCTTCATCAGGGCCACCGCCTCCGCGTTACGGATCAGCGGCAGGCCGAAGGCTTTGGCAACACACTCCGCGGTGATGTCGTCGTGCGTCGGGCCGATTCCACCGGTCGTAAACACGTAGTCGTAGGCGGCTCGCATCTCGTTCACCGTGCCGATGATCATCGCCTCGTCATCCGCAATCACCCGCGCCTCGGAAAGACGCACACCAACGCTGTTCAGTTCCTTGGCCAAATGCTGCAGGTTGGCATCTTGCGTTCGGCCCGAAAGTATCTCATTACCGATAATGATCAGGGCCGCCCGAACCGTCTTTTCTTCGCTCATCGCACACCGCGTTTGCCGGCGGCCAGCCAATTTGGCAAGCCGATAGGCGATGATAATCCAGCCTCTAGGTACGGTGCAAAAAGATCAGCCGAACGGCTTTTTCACGACGTCTGTGATCGTGACACCCAGCTTATCGTCGACCGTGACGATTTCGCCATAGGCGACGAGCTTTTGGTTGAACTGGAGAGCAACCGGATCAGTCGTTTTCTGCTCCAGTTCGATTATCGCGCCGCGGCCGATTTTCAGCAATTGGCTGACCAGCATCGTCGCCTGGCCGAGAACGGCGTAAAGCTCGACATCGACCTCGTGAATGGCACCCTCGCGCTCGTCCGCGGGGGCCTGCCTCTTCGGCTGCATTCTTGTCCAACATCGAAAACTCCTTGGCTGCGGCGACATTACCGCGATTCGGATTCGCGTCAAAGAAACCAGCAAGATCGATGCCAGTGCCGTGTTGCTGCGGCAACCAGGAGGCCATAGATTGCGCGCATGCAATTTCCCGCTCCTTTGGTCCGTGGCACGCTGGTGCAACGCTATAAACGGTTTCTCGCCGACGTCACCCTCGAAGATGGACAGACGATAACGGCGCATTGCGCCAACCCCGGCTCGATGATCGGGTTGAAGACGCCGGGGTCAGAAGTGTGGCTGTCGCCGAACCAGAACCCCAAGGCAAAACTCGATTGGCGCTGGGAATTGATCCAGGTCGAGGATCGCCTGGTCGGGGTCAGCACGTCACATCCAAACGGCATCGTCGAAGAAGCCATTAAGGCAGGTAAGGTCGCAGAACTGGCAGGTTATGCCGGATTACGACGCGAAGTCCGCTACGGCAAAAACAGCCGAATCGATATCTTGCTGGAGGATGAAGATCGGCCACCCTGCTATGTCGAAGTGAAGAACGTCAATTTGAGGCGCATCGACGGCCCTCACCCGACCGCGGCTGAGTTCCCGGACGCGGTAACCAAGCGGGGCGCGAAACACCTAGACGAAATGTCGGACATGGTCGCCGAAGGGTGCCGCGCGGTCATGTTCTACCTTGTCCAGCGGGACGATTGTGACCATTTCAGGATTGCGGCGGATATCGACCCGTATTATGCCGAGACCCTGGCATCCGCACGCAAAGCCGGGGTCGAAGCGATATGCTATACTTGCCGCCTATCGCTGGAGGGAATAGAGCTTGATGCGCCGTTGCCGCTGGCGTTGGATTGATTTTGGCGCCTCGCGGCGGGCGCGCAGAGGATAGGGTATGAACGAGACACAGGCGCTTCGGGCGTATGAACCGCATCATGCGCGCGTCACGGTGCACGGGCCGGACGAATATGAAGCAATGCGCAAAGCCGGTAAGTTGGCGGCGGAAGTCCTGGATTTCATCGCACCGTATGTGGTCCCTGGGGTGACGACCGGCAAACTGGATACGCTGTGCCACGAGTTCATTCTCGACCACGATGCGATACCGGCTCCGCTGAATTACAGAGGCTTTCCGAAATCGATCTGCACAAGCGTCAATCACGTTGTGTGTCACGGAATTCCGAACGAAGTGAAGAAGCTGTCGAACGGCGATATCATCAATATCGACATCACTGTGATTTTGGACGGCTGGCATGGGGACACGAGCCGCATGTTCCTGGTTGGCGACAAGATCAGCGTGCGGGCACGCAAGCTTGTCGACATCACCTACCAGTCGATGATGCGTGGGATCGAAGTCGTCAAGCCCGGCGCCACGCTGGGCGATATCGGACACGCGATTCAGAGCTTTGCGGAATCGCACCGTTTCTCCGTCGTCAGGGACTTCTGCGGGCACGGTATCGGCCGTATCTTTCATGCACCGCCAAGCGTCGTCCATTACGGGACGCCCGGCGCCGGCCTACTGCTGAAGGAAGGCATGTTTTTTACCATCGAGCCGATGATCAATGCCGGCCGCTACGATGTGAAGATCCTGCAGGATGGCTGGACCGCCGTTACAAAGGATCGTTCTTTGTCAGCGCAGTTCGAACACACGATCGCGGTGACGGCCGACGGCTATGAAATCTTTACCCTGTCGCCGAAGGGCTTGCACGCACCGCCCTACGATTTGTAGGCGCTACTCAGAGACCAGCCCCAGGCGCAGTTCGAGCGCCCCGCAGAGCATCTGACCCAGGGTGATGTGCATTTCCTGGATCCGGGCGCTTGCCTGATCCGGCACGATCAGGATCGGGTCCGCCAGCGCCACCATGGCGCCACCGTCCCGGCCACCCAACGCCGTCACCACCATGCCGACGCGTTTTGCCTCCTTCAGCCCCGCGATAACGTTGGGGCTTGTGCCGGAGGTTGAAATGCCGACAGCAACATCGCCAGGTTTCCCGAGCGCCGCGATCTGGCGCGCAAAGAGTTGATCGAACCCCAGATCGTTGCCTGCGGCGGTCAGGGCCGAACTGTCCGTGGTCAATGCCAGCGCTGCGATCGGCGCGCGGTCGCGGATGTAGCGAATGGTCAACTCGGTCGCCAAATGTTGGGCGTCGCCGGCGCTGCCGCCATTGCCGAAAAAGACGATCTTGTTGCCGTTTTCGATCGCTGTCGTCCAGACATCCAGCATACGGACAAACGGTTCCGCCAACGTCTCGCGAACCGCATTCAAGACAGTCTGGTGTGCGTCCAGTTCCTGCGTGAAGTAGCGATGTGGATCGATCACTCGGAGGTCCTCCGTGGCGGCTGCCCGTCTGCGATCGCAGCCCGGTCCGCAGCGACCATCTCCGCGACCAGTTTCTGAAAGCCCGTTGTCGCCTTCCAGCCGAGAACCTCCTCGGCCTTTCGCGCATCGCCAATCAGGCAATCGACTTCCGTCGGCCGGAAATACCGCGGGTCGACTTGAACGCGAACCACGCCGGTTTCCGAATCGATACCCCGCTCTTCCGGACCTTCGCCTTGCCAGTCGATATCCACACCGATTTGCTCGAAGGCGTGGTCGACGAATTCGCGGACCGTATGCGCTTCACCCGTCGCCAAGACGAAATCGCCTGGTGCATCCTGCTGCACGATTCTCCACATTCCCTCGACATAGTCCCGCGCGTGGCCCCAGTCGCGCCTCGCATCGAGATTGCCGAGATAGAGCCGCTCCTGGATACCCGCCTCGATCGCCGCAACCGCTCTGGTAATTTTCCGCGTCACGAAGGTTTCACCGCGTACAGGGCCCTCATGGTTGAACAGGATTCCGTTCGATGCATGAAAACCATACGCTTCACGATAGTTTACGGTAATCCAGTAGGCGTAAAGCTTCGCCGCCGCGTAGGGGCTGCGCGGCATGAAGGGTGTCGCTTCGTTCTGCGGCGCCGGTGCACTGCCATAGAGTTCGGACGTCGACGCCTGGTAAAATCGGACCCGATCACCGAGATCCAGGATCCGGATCGCCTCCAACAGTCGCAACGGCCCTAGGCCATCCGCATTGGCGGTGTATTCCGGCGTCTCGAAGCTGACCTGGACGTGGCTTTGGGCCGCCAGGTTGTAAATTTCATCGGGCTGGACCTGCTGCACGATCCGGATCAAGTTCGTCGCATCAGTCATATCGCCGTAATGCATGAAGAAGCGCACGCCTTCCTCGTGCGGGTCTTCATACAAATGCTCCACACGCTCCGTATTGAAGGAGGAGGAGCGCCGTTTAATGCCGTGAACGACATAGCCTTTTGCGAGGAGCAACTCAGCCAGGCCCGCGCCGTCTTGACCGGTTACACCGGTGATCAATGCCACTTTTTCCGTCATCGGCGGAATGTGTGATGCATACGACAGAGTGTCAACGACCTAGCCCTCTACCGCGGCAGATCGTCTAGGCCGCCGGAAAGAAACGCCCGCGGCTGAAAGTCCAAATCCGCTTCGGCGGCATCGTTGTCGCAAATCAGGTCGAGCCGCATACGACGGACAACGTCACCGGTAACTTCGGGTTTGCGAAGACAGAATCCTGCGGCCGCAACCGCGAATTCTAGGCCGGGCACCGGTACGAACCGGCGCGGCAAATTCAGAGTATCGAAAATTCGACCGATCATTTCCCGATAGGCCAACCGCTCCCCCCCGCCCACATCGTAGGACCGCCCGGCTGCCCTATCCGATTGCAGCGCGGCAATCGCCGCCGCGGCCAAATCGTCGGCATGGACCGGCTGCCGGAGACCGGTTGCCCCGGTCGCCAACGGGTAGACTCTCATCTTCCTGATGAAATGTGCCGCACGGCTGACGTTTCGATCCAATCCAAGGCCATAAATCAGCGTAGGCCGCAGAATGGTCCACTGGATCCCCATGCTGTCGCATTGCTCAGCGATACTCTTCTCCGCAGCGATCATGCGTCGCGCGACGTCCCGCTCGCTGGCATTGATTGAGTCCAGCTTGTTGTAGATTGCCGTTGAGCTGAAACACACAAGCCGGCGAAGACCGTTGCGGTGCAAATTCGAAATGTGAGGGGGCAGCAGCCAAATTCCCGCGATATGGACCAATGAAGGGAACTCCTGCCCAATATCCAGCGCCGGCTGCGTCAGATCGCCGACAATCAATTGCGCATTCTCATCTTCGGCCTCGGCAGGCAATCGCCTGCTGAGCGCCGCAACGGAAACATCTGCAGCAGAAAGACGGCCGAGCACGCGGCGACCGATTTGACTGGTCGCACCGGTGACGAGCACAGGCGCCTGATCGTGTCCCTCTAACAAAATATATCCTGCAATCGTGCCAACCCAGCTCCGCCCCTGAACCCTAATGACTTTACGCGCTGCACGGGAGCCACGCTGAATATGCCTTTTTTCTGTGGAACTTCTTCGGCCGTGCGCAAATAAACTTCAGAATTCCTGACGACGATTACCCGCAACACTTCGAGAACAGCGAGCATGGTCAAAAATACATCGTAGTATGCGAGGCTCAAGGCAGCACCGCCAACAACGAACCCAACCATGCTCACTTGCAGCATGGCCGCAAGATCACCCGCCCAGGCCAGCTGTGGAAATCTCTTTCCATGACTGATGACAAACTTCGCATTTTG
>CAJWOT010000226.1 GCA_913044215.1 uncultured Rhodospirillaceae bacterium
CAGTGGCCGATATCATAATGGACGGTGTTACCACAGTGGACCCGGTCTCGTTTCCCCGGCATTCGGTTGAAGGCCTAGAATTGCATAAGCACCCAAAATACGGGTTTGAGTATTTGCGTCTCGTTTGGAAACCAAGCCGCGGTGGTGACGTTGGGGCGGCTAGAGCGGATCGGGGTTTGTTGGAATCGCTAAAGCGATCCAGCAACCGCGTGAATCCCCTCTACTCATTTAAAAATTGATCAATTTCACAAGTCCAGATGGAACCGGTAACGGTTCCATCTAAACATTATCTGATCTAGCGCCCCACGAATACCGGTTCGCGTTTCTCCATGAAGGCTTCGCGGCCTTCCTTGTAGTCGGCACTGTCAAAGCAGGTCTTGGTGATCTCGTCGAGCATGCCCATGTCGCGGTCGGTCTGATCCTTCAGGATCTCCTTGATCGTCACCTTGGATGCATTGACCGACAGCGGCGCGTTGTTGCTGATTGTCGTGGCGATACCGCGTACTGTGTCTTCAAGTTCTTCTGTCGGGATGATGCGGTTGATGAGGCCGGTCTGCAGCGCTTCCTCGGCGCCGATCCGCTGGGCGGTGAACATGATCTCGTTCGCCTTGGCCGGGCCCACTAGGGAGACCAGCTTGCGTAGCCCCTCGAATCCGTAGGCGATGCCGAGCCGCGCCGCCGGTACGCCGAAGCGGGAATCCTCGGTGGCGAAGCGCATATCCGCGCACAGCGCGACCGCCAGACCGCCGCCGAGGCAATAGCCCTTGATCATGGCGATCAGGGGTTTGCGAAAATTCGCCAGCTTGGCGCGCGCGGATTCCGAAATCCGCGTGTATTCCGCCGCTGCTTCGGCGTTGTTACGGCGTTCCTTGAATTCCGAGATGTCTGCGCCGGAGACGAAAGCCTTGTCGCCGGCGCCCTTCATGACGACGACGCGCACGGAATCGTCTGCTTCGAAATCGTCGAGTATGACTTCGATCGCTTGCCACATCTCCAGGGACGTCGCGTTGCGGCGCGCCGGGTTGTTGAAGGTCATCCAGCCGATGCCGCCTTCTTTCGAGGCCAGCATCTTGTCGGTTTGCAGTTCCATGATCGTCTCGTTCCTTTGGATTAGATGTTGCCGGCGTCGCGGAAGGCCGCGATCGCGGCGCTGTCATAGCCGATCTCGGCCAGGATTTCGTCTGTATGTTCGCCCAGGTCCGGTGTCGGGCGCAGCCGCTCCGGCTCCGGTGTCGCGGTCAAGTTGAGTGCCTGGCCCAGCAGGGTCTGTTCGCCCAGCGTCGGATGCGTCGCGGGCCGCGCCATCTTCAGGTGCTTGACCTGCGGATCATCGAAGACCTGATCGATGGAATAGATCGGGCCGCAGGGCACGCCGGCCTCGTTCAGCATGTCGATCCATTCCTGGCTGGTCTTCTGCGCCGTGATCTCGTTCAAAGTCATGTTCAGCGCGTCCCGGTTCTTTGAACGCGAGTCGCCGTCGACGTAATCCGGGTTCGTGGTCAGTTCCTCATGGCCGATCGCCTTGCAGAAGCGGAGCCAGAGATTGTTGCCCGAGGCTGCGATGTTGATATGGCCATCCGAGGTCTTGAAGACGCCCGTCGGGATACTGGTCGGGTGGTTGTTGCCCGCTTGCGGCGCGACTTCGCCGGCCATGGTCCAGCGCGAGGCCTGAAAATCGAGCATTTGCATGATCGACTCGAGCAGCGAGGTGTGCACCCATTGCCCTTCGCCGGTGACCTCCCGGTCGAGCAGCGCCATCAGGATGCCCTGCGCCAGGAAAATGCCGGAGGTCAGGTCGCAGATCGGGATACCGACCCGGACCGGTCCCTGGCCAGGCAAGCCGGTGATCGACATCAGCCCGCCCATGCCTTGGGCGATCTGATCGACGCCGGGCCGCTTGCCGTAGGGGCCGTCCTGGCCGAAGCCGGCGATGGAGCCGTAAACGATGCGAGGGTTGCGCTCGCGGCAGGCCTCGTAGGCGATGCCGAGCCGGTGTTTCACGGCGGAGCGGAAGTTCTCGACCACGACGTCGGCATTCTCCACCAGCTTGAAGAAAATCTCCTTGCCGCCCTCGCTCTTCAGATCGATGGTCAGGCTTCGCTTGTTGCGGTGCAGATTCTGGAAATCGAACCCGTGTCGCGCACCGGTCAGCCCGCCCTTATCCTTGTTGATCGCGGACGGCGCCTCGATCTTGATGACATTGGCGCCCCAATCGGCCAACTGCCGCACGCAGGTCGGCCCGGCGCGGTGCGCCGTCAGATCGAGGACGGTAAAACGGGACAAGGGCAGTCGGGTGGCGTTCACGGTCGCGCTCCTCATGGCTGTGCAGATGATTGCGCGCCATTATCGACTTATGTCCGTGCGGGACAAGTCGAGGGTTAAATTTGCTCGCACCGTCGATTTGTTAACTGACTGGGAACCAACCGGACAATGCCAACGAAATACGATGCCGTACTTTTCGATCTATTAACCGCGCTGCTCGATTCCTGGTCGCTTTGGAACGATGTCGCCGTGGATCCCGAAACCGGTATGGCATGGCGGAAGGCGTATCTTGAGGTGACTTACGGCTGCGGAGCGTATCGGCCGTACGAGGACTTGGTTGCCGAAGCGGCGGAGATGGCTGGGATCGCGCCGGTCCGGGCGGCGGCGCTGGTTGACCGCTGGGATGAACTGACGCCGTGGCCAGATGCGGTGCCGGTTCTGCAGGCGTTGCACGGGCGTGTGAAGCTTGGTGTCGTTACCAACTGCTCTGTCGTGTTGGGTCGCGCGGCGGCGGCGCGCGTCTGTCCCGGCTTCGATGTCGTTGCGACGGCGGAGGAGGCGGGGTTCTACAAGCCTCGGCGGGAGGCCTACGCCTACGCGTTGAAGCAGCTGGGTACGGTCCCGGCGCGGACCCTGTTCGTTGCCGGCTCGGCCGCGGACGTGCCGGGGGCGGTAACGCTGGGAATGCCGGTTTACTGGCACAACCGGATCGGTATGCCGGCCGTCGATGCAGCGATCCCGGATCACCATGAGCGGACGTTGGCACCCTTGCTCGACCTGATTTGAGAAATCCCGATTTAACCTTCTGCTTAGGTTATCGCTCTACCGTTCCGGCCCAGACCGCGTTAAGGTAGCGCAGCTTTGGGGTTCACGAATTCGCCGAGGGGATGAAGATGGTCGATAGCTTTCCGTTGATGGTGCCGGGCGCCAGTTCCGATAGAGAAACCACGGTTTGGGCGCCGTATGACGGGGCTGAAATCGCCAACGTCGCCGTGTCCGATTTGAATACAGTCGACAAGGCGCTCGATACCGCCGACCGCCTGTTCCGCAACCGCGACGGTTGGCTGAGCGTGGAGAAGCGTATCGAGGTGCTGGAGAGGGCCGCCGAGATCATGGGCGAGCGCTTCGAGACCCTCGCGGTCGAAGCGGCCCGCGAAGGTGGTAAGCCCTTGCCGGACAGCCGGGTTGAGGTGGCACGCGCGATCGACGGGGTGAAGCTGTGCGTCGAGACTTTGCGTACCCAGCACGGCACCGAAATTCCCATGGGGCTGAACGCCTCGTCGATGAACCGCCTGGCGATGACCACGCATGAGCCGATCGGCGTCGTCGTCGCGGTCAGCGCCTTCAACCATCCGCTCAACCTCATCGTCCATCAGGTTGCCCCGGCCGTCGCTGTCGGCTGCCCCTGCGTCGTGAAACCGGCCGAGGTCACGCCGCTATCCTGCATCCGCTTCGTTCAGATCCTGCACGAAGCCGGTCTGCCGGAAGAATGGTGCCAGGTCACCATCACCGGCGGGCGAGATGTCTCGACCAAGCTTGTGACCGACCCGAGGGTTGGGTTTTTCAGCTTCATCGGGTCGCCGAAGGTCGGCTGGATGCTCCGTTCGCAGCTCGCGCCGGGCACCCGTTGCGCACTGGAGCATGGCGGCGCGGCGCCGGTCATCGTCGCTGAGGACGCAAATCTCGACGCCGTTCTGCCGCTACTCGCCAAGGGCGGTTTTTATCATGCCGGCCAAGTTTGCGTGTCGGTGCAGCGCGTTTTCGCCCATGAATCGATTGCCCGTCAGGTGGCGGAGACGATCGGCGCCGAAGGGCAGAAGATGCCGATCGGCGATCCAACCTTGGCCGACACGGAGATCGGACCGCTGATCCGTACCAGCGAGAATGATCGGGTCGCCGAGTGGATTGGCGAGGCGGTCAGCGCCGGCGCGGAAGTCGTCACTGGCGGCAACAAAGTATCGGCGAGCTGTCACGAAGCGACCGTGCTCTACGATCCGCCCGCGGACTCGAAGGTCAGCACCTTGGAGATCTTCGGGCCGGCGGTCTGCGTTTATCCCTATAGCGACCTCGACGAAGCGATCGCGCGCGCGAACTCCTTGCCCTTCGCCTTCCAGTCGGCGGTCTGCACGCAGGATATCGACCGGGCGATGCGCTGTTTCCGCAAGCTCGACGCCAGCGCGGTGATGGTCAACGATCACACGGCCTTCCGGGTCGACTGGATGCCGTTCGCCGGTCTGAAACACTCGGGCTACAATGTCGGCGGCATCCATCACACGATGCACGACATGCAGATAGAGAAGATGCTGGTGCTGCGCTCCGCCGAACTCTAGGCGGGTCCGATGCCGAAACCGATGTCACGGGCCGCGCGGGAAGCCTTCTTGCGCGAGCCGCGACCGGCGATCCTCAGTATCCCGCAGGACGGGAAGGGGCCTTTATCCTCGCCCGTCTGGTTCGATTTCGAACCGGGCGGCGATTTTTGGATCGTGATGCAGAAGGACTCCCGCAAGGGCCGGCTCATGCAGGTCGGTACTTGCGTCAGCCTATGCGTTCAGCAGGAGGCGCGGCCCTACAAATATGTGACGGTTGAAGGGCCGGTGACCGCGGTCGTCCCCTACGACGCCGATACCGACTTGCGGGCCATGGCGGCGCGTTATCTCGGTGACGAAGAGGCCGCCGGGTTCGTCGAGGGGATGCGGGAAACCGTCGCAAAGGGGAACGGCATTAAGGTCTCTTTCAAGCCGGCGCGCTGGCTGTCCGCCGACTACGAGGCGACCTGACCTTACTCTTCAAGATTGATGTCGACCTTGGGGAGCGGGAAGGCCTCTTTCAGGGCCTCCCAATTTTCCGCCTCCAACCAGTCGAGGATTTGCGGCACGTCGGTGTCCATTGCGCCCATGACGAAGGGACCGCCATGGGACAGCTTGACCGTCGGGCCGATATGGCATTTGCCCATGCAGTGCAGACGACGCAGCGTCAACGGCAAGCCGCGCTCGGCGATGCCTGCTTCCAGCGCGTCCGCCAGCTCCTTGCTGCCAACCGCTCCGCAGGACGGGATCAGATTGCCGGCCCGGAAATTGATACAGATGTTGAGTGTGCGCTGCTTCTCGGACGGTTTGGGGTCGCTCATCGCCATTCCTGTGTCGCTGCCGCGGGGAAGATAGCGGCAAAGCGCGATAGATCAACCCGGACCCCGCGACGAAACGGGCCATTGCGCGCGGTTTCGCTTGGTCTACATTACTCGCAAGAGATCAACGCAGAATGGAGGCAGGGACATGAACCTCAAGGACAGCAGCCTTTTCCACGAAAAATGCTACGTCGACGGCGCCTGGATGGACGCCGACAGCGGTGAGACCATCGCGGTCACCAACCCGGCGACCGGCGAAACCTTGGGCACGATCCCGAAAATGGGCGCTTCGGAGACGGAGCGTGCGATCGCAGCCGCTGACGCGGCACTGCCGGCCTGGCGCGCGAAGACCGCCAAGGAGCGCTCAGTCATCCTGCGCAAATGGTACGACCTGATGCTGGAGAACCAGGAAGATCTGGCCGCCCTTATGACCCTGGAGCAGGGCAAGCCGTTGCCCGAAGCCATGGGCGAGGTGCTGTATTCCGCTTCCTTCATCGAGTGGTTCGCCGAGGAAGGCAAGCGCATTTACGGCGATACCATCCCGTCCCCGAACGGCGATTGGCGTATCGTCGTCACCAAGGAGCCGATCGGCGTGTGTGCCGCGATCACGCCGTGGAACTTCCCGTCCGCCATGATCGCCCGCAAAGTGGGGCCGGCCCTGGCCGCCGGCTGCACCATGGTGTGCAAGCCGGCCACGGCGACCCCTTATTCCGCCTTTGCGATGGCCGATCTGGCGGCGCGCGCCGGCGTGCCGGCCGGCGTGTTCAGTGTGGTGACCGGCTCCTCCGGCGCGATTGGCGGCGAGATGACGTCTAATCCCATCGTCCGCAAGCTGACCTTCACCGGATCGACCGAAGTCGGGAAGATCCTGACCGAGCAGTGCGCTGCGACCATGAAGAAAGTCAGCATGGAACTCGGCGGTAACGCGCCCTTCATCGTCTTCGACGACGCCGATCTCGACTCCGCAGTCGAGGGCGCGATGGCGTCGAAATACCGCAATGCCGGCCAGACCTGCGTCTGTGCCAACCGGATGCTGGTACAGGACGGCGTCTATGACGAGTTTGCCGCCAAGCTGTCGCAGGCGGTCAGCGGCCTGCTCGTTGGTAACGGCATGGATACCGGCGTCAGCCAGGGACCGTTGATCGACATGGCCGCCGTCGAAAAGGTAGAAGCGCATATCGCGGACGCCGTGTCGAAAGGCGCGCGCGTGGTCGTCGGCGGCGACCGGCACGAGAAGGGCGGCACTTTCTTCCAACCGACCGTACTGGCGGATGTGGACACTAGCATGGCGGTGACGAAGGAGGAAACCTTCGGGCCGGTGGCGCCGCTGTTCCGGTTTGAAAGCGAGGATCAGGCGATCCAGATGGCCAACGACACCGAATTCGGTCTCGCGTCCTATTTCTATAGCCGCGATGTGGGACGCATCTGGCGCGTGTCCGAGGGCCTCGAATACGGTATCGTTGGCGCCAATACCGGCATCATCTCGACTGAGGTCGCGCCCTTCGGCGGCGTTAAAGAATCCGGGCTTGGCCGGGAAGGGTCGAAATACGGCATCGAGGACTATCTTGAGGTTAAATATCTGTGCATGGGCGACGTCACGAAGTAACGCCGCTTCGGGTGTGGAGCCCTTCAGGTCGAATCATGTTGCCTTTTTGTTCCTTTGCGTGAGAATGGCGAACAAACGCCACCGCGCAAAAGGACAAGCCCATGCCGGCCTCCATCCTCGGACTTCGCACGACGATCGATAAGGTACCCGATCTGGACGCCACCAAGGCCTGGTACGCGAAAGCTTTCCAGACCGAGCCCTATTACGACCAGGCGCCCTATGTAGGGTTCAATATCGCGGGCTATGAGCTGGGGCTTTTTCTCGATGCTGCAGAGGA
>CAJWOT010000227.1 GCA_913044215.1 uncultured Rhodospirillaceae bacterium
GGGCCATTGGCTTGATGAAAGATTTCCTGACGCGGAACGTCTGACGCGCGTTATGCCACGTCGCGATAGGCGCGCGCCGGCACATAGAGCTGCAGTAGATTGTAGCCGTTACGCCGGCTGGCGGGATCGGTCATCCAGACCCGCAGCATATGCCGCCGATGCGTCGCATCGTCGGTATATTCCGTGCGCGAGTGCATCGTGATGTAGTTGTTGATGAAGGCGCTCTCGCCCGGCTGCAGGTTGAGCCGAAGCTGCATTTCTTCGTCGGCCAAGACGGCATCCAACGCATCGAGGGCGGCGATCTCCTCACCGGAAAGCGTGACGCCTTCCTTTTCCGCCCATTCGATCGGGTTACGGTTGTAGCAGCAGTGCAGCAACCCATCGTGGAACGCAAACACCGGCACCCGATTGGGACTGAGGGGCGGGTCGCCGGGATCGTGCTGGCCGCGGCGATGGTGATAGAAGCCGCGGCACAAGATCGCCAGCGCGTCCGGATGCTCATCTGCCATACGGTTGTAGACCGCCGACGCGCTGGTGATGATCGTCTCGCCGCCCTGCGCCCCGACCCCGAGGCAGGTCAGCGAAAAAAGATGCGCCCCGTCGGTGTGGAACGGCAGATGCTTGTTGCTGCGATAGCCGCGCGAGCGGTGGCTGTATTCGATGCCTTCGTCGCGCACATCGACGATGCGCTGCAGCTCGTAGTTCTGTGGCACGACGCGGCCAACATGATCCGACAGGCCCAAGGTCAGCGCGACCTGTTCTTCATAGGTCAAGCCGTCGAACGGCAAACCGGCGATGACGGCAAAGCCGCCTCCCGTCTCCAACGTTTCGTGAATCCGGTCGCATAGGTTCGTGACGCCGGGGATCCTGAATTGTTTCCGGCCGACATCGGCCGGATCGGATATCTCGGCGACTGCGGCGCGTGCCGCGGCGGCAACTTCTTCAGCGCCCGCCGGGTCCAACTCGAAGCGCCAGCCGGACGTCCGCTGGACGTCAGCGGACCGCCATACCTCCGGTCCTGCCAGTCGGGCCATCCGATCCTCCGTCTATTCTGCCGCGGCGCGCAGCCCCAGCGCGCTGTCGAGCGACCCGTGGAAATGGGCCAGCGAAGGCTCGTTGCGCCCGAAGGTCACGTGCTCCTGCGCCGGCGAATGAAAGCCCATCTGCATCTTTTCGCCGAGCGTGAAATCCTCTTCATTCACGACGCGTTTTAGGAGATCCATGTTGTTGCGCCAGTGCCGGACCGCACTTTCGGTCGCCGGCGCTTCCGGCGCGTACAGCGAAAGGTGCATCTTGGCACGGTTGGGATCGTCACCGTCCGGATAGACCCGCCACGTCTCTATTTGCTGCTGCTGAACGACCAGGACCGTGTTCGGAAACAACACATAGACCATCGTGGTGTAGGGCAGAATGTTCCAATCGCTCTCCGGCTGGGCGCGCAATTCGTCGAAATTCTTACGCACGTAAATGCCGCGGTGGTTGAGACCGAAGGAGTCGAATGTCTGGATGTTGGATTCGATCAGCGAGGCGATCGACGCATGGTGCAGCACCTTGATGTGATAGCTCTCCAGGAAGGTGTCGATGACCAGCTTCCAGTTCATCTTCGGTCGCAGCTCGGCCGTTTCGAAATGGTGGAAGTTCTCAAATCCGTAAGAGGCGAGGTCGCGCGCGACGCCCTGCAGCGTGTCGTCGATCTCGAAGCCGGGCCCGGGCGCCGTCTTTGCCCAGATCATGCCGTACTTCTCCTGCACCGGCAGACGGCGTAGGCCGTGGTCCGCATTATCGAGTGCCTCGAACCCCGCCTCGCCGGGAATGTATTGCAGCGACCCGTCCGTGCCATAGACCCAAGCGTGGTAGGGGCAGGTAAAGGCGCGCTGGCCCTTGCCGCAGCCTTCCGCAACCGGCGCGCCGCGGTGACGGCAGACATTGAGAAAGGCACCCACATTGCCGTCCGCGCCGCGCACCAGCAGGATCGGCACGCCCGAGAAATTATCCGTCTTGAAGTCACCCGGATCCGGCATTTCACAGCTGAAACCGAGATGCAGGGGGTAGTGGTGGAACAGCGCCGCCTTCTCCCGCACGAGCCGGTCCGGACAGGTATATTGCCGTACAGGGTTGCGGTATAGCGACGGCGCCATCGCGGTGGTGTCGGTTTCGAGATACTCGATGAATTTCTTGGCGATCCCGACCTGAACAGCGTGCTCCATCGCGCGTTTCCTCCAGATGACGGTTGTTGTCCGATGGTAGGCCCTTTGGGCCTGCCGGGAAACCGATCTACTGCACCTGTTGTCTCTCTGCAACTTCCATTTTATATACGCAATACTCACTATGGTCTTTGGAACCGATGCCTCGATCTCGTGATGCCGCATCCGACGGTGCGCCCGCCGTCACCAAGGCGA
Source organism: uncultured Rhodospirillaceae bacterium (assembly GCA_913044215.1). Lineage (GTDB taxonomy): Bacteria > Pseudomonadota > Alphaproteobacteria > UBA8366. The sequence continues at coordinate 2,400 of CAJWOT010000227.1, forward strand.
TCGCCATCCTGCGCTTGCTAGGGGGCAGCGCCGAGCCGCTCGGCGTCAACGCCATCGCCCGCGCCTTGGGATTCGTTCCCAGCAGTTGCCTGCATATTCTTCGGGCGCTCGCCGCGGAGTCGCTGGTCGCCGCCGATCCGATCACGAAACGTTATTCGCTCGATGCCGGCCTGTTGTCTCTCGCCAACCGCGTGATGCATCAAGACGATTTCAGCCGGCATGTGATCCCGCATCTCGACCGTATTGCGCGCCAGTTTGGGGTCACCGGCGTCGCTGTCCGGTTGATGGGGTTGCGCCACCAGGTGGTTCTCGCCTTGTCGCGCGCCGATGTTTTGTTCCAATTGCAGGTGGAGATCGGCAGCCATTTCCCGGCTTTGATAACCGCCAGCGGCACCTGCTGCGCCGCCTTCAGCGACTTCACCGACCAAGAGCTGCGCGCCGCATTCGACCGTTTGGACTGGGATGCCCCCCCGAGCTTCGAGGCCTGGATGGCAGGCGTCGTGAAAACGAGACAATCCGGTTTCGCAATCGATGAAGGACACTATATACGCGGGGTTACCCTGGTCGCGGCACCGGTTCATCGCACCGGCGCGGAAATTTCACACGCGCTTGTCGCTGCCGGAATTGGTGCACAGCTCGATCCTGACCGGATCGCACAGCTTGGCCAAGCGCTGATGATCGCCGGAAGCGCCCTTTCGGTTCACAGCGTCAGCGGGTCCCGTTAGTCCGATCAGCCTTAAGCCACTTTGCGCCGATCGGCGCCGCCATAGAGGCCATGCGTCCGGCGGCGATCCGGACCGAAATAGTGCGGACCCCGGATGAATTCGCGCGGGTTCTCGATGACGGACACGATCTTGCTGCGCAAACCTTCCGCCGTAATCGGCTTCACCAGATATTCCGTCACACCGATATCCCGCGCCCGCTCCACTTCGTCCCGCAGATTGCGGCTGGTCATCATGATAATCGGCACGAAGGGGTTCGGGCTGTCCGGGGCACAACGCACCATCTGGGTGAACTCGTAACCATCCATCGGCGCCATGACCCAATCGGTGATGACGATGTCGGCGGAGAAGTCGCGCAACGCGTCATAACCGGCATAGCCGTCGCGCACCGCGCCAATATCCACGACACCGAAGGCGGGCAGAAACTCCCGGACGGTCTGGCAGATCCAGTAATCGTCCTCTACATGCAGGACGCTGAGTTGCGACAGATCGAGGCTCATCGGACACGCGGTAAGAAACGGTTAACCAAACACCTTAGGTATCTAGGCCCGGCGCCACGCCGGCGCGCGTTTTGCCCGCGACCCGCGAGCAGTTGAATTCCTTGGTGTCGCTTGCCGTGCAGAAATTCTCAGTCTTGCACGAAAAACCGGTTTTCCGGCCGCGGCAATCCCAAATTCTCGCGCAGGGTCGGCCCGTCATACGCGGTCCGCAGCAAGCCGCGGCGCTGCAGCTCCGGCACCAGATTATTTACGAAGTCGTGCAGCCCGTCCGGCAGATAGGGGAACATGACGGTGAAGCCGTCGCAGGCTTCCGCCTCGAACCATTCCTGCATTCGGTCCGCGATCGTCTGTACCGTCCCGGTGAAGGCGTTCCCGCTGTAGCCGCCGAGCCGTTGCGCCAATTGCCGCACGGTCAGGTTCTCGCGCTTGCCCAGCGCGATGGCCCGTTCGCGTCCGCTCTTACTCTGGTTGCTTTCCGGGACATCCGGCAACGGCGCGTCGGGATCGAATTGGGTGGCGTCATGGCCGAGGGCGATCGACAGCGCCGCGATGGCGCTGTCCGATTCGACCAGGCTGTCGAGATGCGCGCGCCGGTCCTGCGCCTCGGCCTCGCTGTCGGCGACCAGGACCAGAGCGGCCGGCATGATCTTGATTCCTGCCGGATCGCGGCCCAGCTTCGCCGCGCGGCCCTTGATATCGCGGTAGAGCTCCTGCAAGTCTTCCATGCGGCTGGCCGAGGCGAACACCATTTCCGCCGTCTCCGCCGCGAGCTGCCGGCCCGCATCCGACGCACCGGCCTGCACGATCAGGGGCCAGCCCTGCACCGGCCGCGCGATATTCAGCGGTCCGCGCACATCGAAGAACTCGCCCTTATGGTCGAGCGTGTGCAGCTTGTCCGGATCGAAGAAGACCCCGCTCTCCTTGTCGCGGAGAAAGGCGTCGTCGGCCCAGCTGTCCCACAGGCCGGTGACCACATCGAAGAACTCTCGCGCGCGCCGGTAGCGGTCGGCATGGTCCATCTGCTCGGTCATGCCGAAATTGAGCGCCGCATCCGGGTTGGACGTCGTCACCAGGTTCCAGCCGGCGCGCCCGCCGCTGATATGGTCGAGCGAGGCGAAGCGCCGTGCGATCAGATAAGGCGTCTCGAACGTCGTCGACGCGGTGGCGATCAGCCCCAGATGTTTGGTGACCATCGACAAGGCCGGTAAAAGGGTCAGCGGATCGAAGGAGGTCACGGTCGCGCTGCGCTTCAGCGCATCCATTGGCATGTTCAACACCGCCAGATGGTCGGCCATGAAGAAAGCGTCGAAACAGCCCCGCTCCAAGGTCTGCGCGAAATCGACAATGTGCTGCAGGTTGAAATTCGCATCCGCCGCGCTCAACGGATAACGCCACCAGGCGGTGTGAATGCTGACCGGACGCATGAAAGCGCCGAGATGAAGACAGCCGGATCGGCTCATGATCATGGTTCCCTCAATCGAGCCCGCACTCTAGCAAGCTGTCAAACTTCGCGAAATGGGTCACTCTTGCGCGCACCGGTCCGGCGCGCCACTCTGTCCGCCCCTATTCAGGACACGAGGAAAATCCGGTCATGGCTGACGAGGCGAAATCGCCGCTAGCGATCTTTCATGAACATTGCGAGAAGGGCGAGCTCGCCTATCAAGTCAATCCAGAAAACGGACAGGCGGTGTTCTATCCGCGCGCGGTGGCGCCGAACAGCGCGCAGCCGACCCTGAAATGGCGGGTGAGCCAAGGGGTCGGCACGGTGTACGCGACGACCACGATGCACCGGCGCGGCGAAGATCCGTACGACATCTCGATGATCGAGCTGGATGAGGGGTTCCGGATGATGAGCCGGGTTGAGTCGATCGACCCGATGGACGTCACGGTCGGCCTGCGGGTCAAGGTGCGGATGATTCCAGCGACCGAAACCGATCCGATCTATCCGGTCTTTGATCCGGTGGAGGGCTGAGTCATGGCTAATCTACGCGGAAAGACGGCGATCGTTGCCACGGCAGAATCGGATCTTGGCAAAGTCGCGGCGGACACCACCATTTTCGACCTGATGGGCCAGGCGACGCATCGGGCGTTGGAGGGTTGCGGTCTGTCCCTGTCGGATATCGATGGGTTGTTCGTTTCCACCAGCCAGTCTCGCATGGCCGCGATGGGCGTGTGCGAGTATCTGGGGCTACGGCCGCGGTACTTCGACTCTACACAGATCGGCGGCTCCTCCTTCATGGCGCACATCACCCACGCGCAGGCGGCGATCCATGCGGGCATGTGCGAGGTCGCGTTGATCACCTACGGCAGCACGCAGCGGACGGTCAGCCGTGCCGCAGCCTCGGCCCGGGAAGTGAACGCCTATGAAGATCCGTATCGGCCGATGATGCCGCCCAGCGCGTACGCGCTGGCGGCCTCACGCCACATGTACGAGTACGGCACGACCCGCGAACATCTGGCGGAGATCGCCGTGGCCGCGCGCAAATGGGCGCTGATGAATCCTGTCGCCTGGGAGAAAGAGCCGCTGACCATCGACGACGTGCTGAACGCCCGCATGATCAGCCATCCGCTGACGGTCCGCGACTGCTGCCTGGTCACCGACGGCGGCGGCGCGATCATCATGACCTCGGCCGAACGGGCTAAGGACCTGAAGAACACGCCAGTCTACATTTTGGGAACGGGCGAAGAGATCACGCACAAGGATATCTCCAGCATGCCGGACTTCACCAAGACCGGCGCCATCCAGTCCGGCCAGCGCGCCTATGCGGCCGCCGGCCTGTCGGCTTCCGACGTCGATGTCGCGACCCTGTACGATGCCTTCACCATCTGCACCTTGCTGTTCCTGGAAGATCTCGGCTTCTGCGAGAAGGGCGAGGGCGGCGCCTTCGTAGCCGACGGCGGCATCGCACCGGGCGGCCGCTTCCCGGTCAATACCAATGGCGGCGGCCTGTCCTACTGCCATCCGGGCATGTACGGCTTGTTGGTCCTGATCGAAGCGGCGCGGCAGATCCAGGGCGTCTGCGGCCCGCGCCAGGTGGACGGTGCCGAGGTCGCGCTGGCGCACGGCAATGGCGGCGTGCTGTCGAGCCAGTGCACCGTGCTGCTGGGCGCTGAATCGACCCTGTAGAGGGCCTCACATACACGGTCCAAGACTCATTAGGTGTAACGAAGGAAAGCGACCATGAAAAAGACCACCAAACTCCGCGAGATCCTGAAAGAAGGCAAGTCGATCTTCGTGCCCGGCTGCTACAACGCGCTGAGCGCGAAAATTCTCGATCAGGTCGGGTTTCCGGCGATTTACATGACCGGCTACGGCACCTCCCTGTCGCTCCTGGGCATGCCCGATTGCGGCCTCGCGACAATGACGGAGATGCATCTCAACGCGCGCAATATAGCGAACGTCACCAGCGCCCCGGTGATCGCGGATTCCGACAATGGCTACGGCAACGCGATCAACGTGATCCGCACCGTGCGCGAATATATCCAGACCGGGGTCGCCGCGATCCATATCGAGGACCAGATCATCCCCAAGCGCTGCGGCCATGTCGCCGGCCGGATGGTGATCTCGATCGAAGAAGCGTGCGGCAAGTACCGCGCCGCCGACTACGCGCGCAAGGAAATCGA
>CAJWOT010000228.1 GCA_913044215.1 uncultured Rhodospirillaceae bacterium
ACGAAACGGCTCATCGAGCTCGATGACAAGGAAGATTTGCCGCCGCAAGCGGATTTGCGATCAAATTTGGGGCCCCGGTCGGTTCGTCGCAAAGCAGGATTTCCGGACGCTTGGCGATGGCGCGCGCAATGGCGACGCGCTGTTGGTCACCGCCGGAAAGCTGTGAGGGGAAATGATCGATGCGGTCGCCAAGGCCTACGAGAGTAAGCGCCTTTTCCGGCGCGACGGGATTCGGGGCGGTCTCGGTTACCAACGCGACGTTTTCCTTCGCCGTCAGGCTGGGGATCAGGTTGTAGAGTTGAAACACGAAACCGACATGATCGCGTCGATAGGCGGTAAGGGCAGGGTCGTCGAACTCAGTCAGCTCTTCCTGCTTGAAGAAAACATGCCCCTCGCTGGGCGAGTCGAGACCGCCAACGATGTTCAGCAAGGTGGATTTTCCGCTGCCGGAGGCGCCCAGCAGGACAACGATTTCGCCGCGATAGAGCGCGAAATCGACGCTATCCAGTGCCCGGACCGTCACTTCGCCCGTATGGTAGATCTTCGAGATGCCCCCGGGCTTCGAGCGTCCGTTCCGTATCGCTGCTGATTGCGCTGTTTCCCATGGCTTTTAGGTAAGCGTTTCGAATTCTGGACGCTAGTACCTGTCAGGAATAGCTGATATTTGGATTTGACATAGCGGGATGCCGTCCCTATTTTCCGCGCGTTCTGAGGGTATCTGCAGGAAATGAACGGAATTCGGCCATGAAAGTCGTACGCTCGTTGAAATCGATGAAAAACCGTCACAAGGACTGCCGCGTGGTGCGCCGTCGCGGTAGAGTCTATGTCATCAACAAGCGGAACCCGCGTTTCAAGGCGCGGCAAGGCTGAACGATCCCCCAATTCGGGTTGCAGGAACCGCGCTTCGGCGCGGTTTTTTGTTTCTCGGATGTCGCTAACGCGCTAAACCCAAAGGGTAATTGCGGGTGTTTAGCCATGGAAATGCCAAAACCCGATGACGGCGTCATCGCACGACGGCGGGAGATCGCCACGGCGTTGCGAGAGATCGTGCCTGGCGAAGGCGTCATCGTCGATGAGGATGCGCTGCGGCCTTACGAGTCGGATGGGCTGACCGCCTATAAGACGCTCCCCCTAATCGTTGTGCTGCCGGAGACGACTGAGCAAGTCAGCCAGGTGCTGCGCTATTGCCATGAAAACGCGATCAAGGTGGTGCCGCGCGGTGCCGGGACTTCGCTATCCGGGGGGGCCCTGCCGCTCGCCGACGGGATCATCCTCGGTCTCGGTAAATTCAAGAAGATCTTGGAGATCGACTACGACAATCGCTGCGCCGTCGTACAGCCCGGCGTGACCAATTTAGGTATCACCGATGCGGTCCGCGATGACGGGTTCTATTACGCGCCTGACCCGTCCAGTCAGATCGCCTGTACCATCGGCGGCAATATCGCGGAGAATTCCGGCGGCGTACATTGTCTGAAATACGGACTGACGACGAACAATGTGCTGGGCCTGGAAATCGTCATGATGGATGGCGAGGTCGTGCGGATCGGCGGCAAACATCTTGATTCCGAAGGCTACGACATGCTCGGCCTGCTGACGGGGTCAGAGGGGTTGCTTGGCGTCGTCACGGAAGTCACAGTCCGGTTGTTGCGCGCGCCGGAAACGGCCCGGGCGGTGCTGGTTGGGTTCCCCTCCAACGAGGCGGCAGGCGAATGCGTCGCCGGAGTGATCGGCGCCGGGATTATCCCCGGCGGGATGGAAATGATGGACAAGCCGGCCATCGCTGCCGCGGAAGCGTTCGTCGAGGCGGGCTATCCGCTCGACGTCGAAGCATTGCTGATCGTTGAGTTGGACGGTCCGGAGGTTGAGGTCGATTACCTGATCGATCGGGTCGAGGGGATCGCCAAGGCGAATGGTGCGATTTCGATCCGCGTCTCGAATAGTGAAGAGGAGCGTGCGCGCTTCTGGGCCGGCCGTAAGGCGGCGTTCCCGGCCATCGGCCGTATCTCGCCGGACTATTACTGCATGGACGGCACGATACCACGCAGCCAACTGCCCAAGGTTCTGACGCGTATGACGGAGCTTTCGAACGAATTCGGCCTGCGCGTGGCCAACGTGTTTCACGCAGGTGACGGCAATTTGCACCCGCTGATCCTGTACGATGCGAACGAGCCAGGCGAATTGGAGAAAGCTGAGGAATTCGGGGCGGAAATCCTCAAACTTTGCGTCGAGGTCGGCGGCGTGCTGACCGGCGAACACGGCGTCGGTGTCGAAAAGCGTGACTTGATGGGCACTATGTTCACCGAGGACGATCTCAACCAGCAGCAGCGGGTCAAATGCGTGTTCGACCCGGACTCGCTGCTCAATCCGGGCAAGGTGTTTCCGGAGCTGCACCGTTGCGCCGAGCTGGGCCGCGTGCATATCAAACGCGGCGAAATGCGTTTCCCGGATCTGCCGCGGTTCTGAGAACGTGTCGACTCTTCTCAAACCGGAGACGGTGGATCATGTCCGCGACGTGGTTGCCTGGGCCGCGGCGGAAGAGACACCGCTCGAGCTCGTTGGCAGCGGATCGAAACGGAGCATGGGGCGGCCCGGCAACGCGGCGCACACGCTCGACATGTCGGCCTTTTCCGGCATTTCACTGTATGAGGCGGAAGAGCTGGTGCTGTCCGCCGGTGCGGGCACGCCCATCGCCGGTATCTATGCCGCCCTCCAGGAACAGCAACAGGAACTCGCCTTCGAGCCGCCGGATTACGGGCCTTTGCTGGGCTTGCCGGAAGGCGCGGGAACGCTCGGTGGCGTGCTGGCGGCCAATCTCGCCGGACCCCGGCGCATCAAGGCCGGTGCGGCGCGCGACCATTTCCTCGGTTTCACGGCCGTCAGCGGACGCGGCGAGCTGTTCAAATCGGGCGGCCGCGTGGTGAAGAACGTGACGGGCTACGATTTGTGCAAGGTCATGGCGGGAAGCTGGGGCACGCTCGGTGCGATGATGCAGGTGACCGTGAAGGTGTTGCCCGCGGCCGAGAAGCTCCGCACCGTGCTGGTCTTCGGCTGCGATGCGGTACAAGGCGTTGCCGCCCTGACCCAGGCATTGCAAACCCCCTACGAGGTCTCCGCCGCCGCTTGGGTGCCGCAGACCGTGGCGGCCCATTCGAATGTCGGTTACGTGCGCGAGAGCGGCGCGTCGGTGGCGGCTATCCGGATCGAGGGGCCGGGGCCGTCGGTCGAGTACCGGTGCGCGACCTTGCGCGATCAGCTTGCGCCGTTCGGCGCGACCGAGGAGCTGCATGGGCACAACTCGGCGGCTTTCTGGCGGGAGATCCGCGACGTTCGACCGTTCGCAGAACCAGGGGATACGCGCGTCGTCTGGAAACTATCCGTGCCGCCGCAATCGGGTGCCAAGCTGGCGACGGCATTGGCTGCGGTGGTCGATGGCGAGTTCTACGTCGATTGGGGCGGGGGGCTGATCTGGCTCGCGGTGCCGGAAGCCGGCACCGGCGGAAACGAGGCGGTCCGCGCCGCGGTCGCCGAGAGTGGCGGCCATGCCACGCTGATCCGAGCGCCTGCGGAGCTGCGCAGCGCGGTGCCGGTCTTCCAACCGCAGGACCCAGGTCTGGCGCGTCTCTCTCAGCGTCTGAAGGAAGGGTTTGACCCGCGCGGCATCCTTAATCCAGGCCGCATGTATCCGGGCGTATAGGCGATGCAGACGAACTTTTCCCTGGCTCAGCTCGCCGACCCCAACATCGCGGAAGCCAACCAGATTCTGCGCAATTGCGTGCATTGTGGCTTCTGCACGGCGACCTGTCCAACCTATGTGTTGCGCGGCGATGAGCTCGACAGTCCGCGCGGCCGTATTTACTTGATCAAGCAAATGCTGGAAAGCGGCGAGGCGGCGCCGGCCCGGGTTGTCCGTCATATCGACCGGTGTCTGTCCTGCCTGTCCTGCATGACGACCTGCCCGTCCGGCGTGCACTACATGCATCTGGTCGATCACGCGCGTGCGCATATCGAAGAGACCTATGAGCGTCCGTTCGCGGAGCGGAAGCTGCGTGACCTCCTGGCCTGGCTTCTGCCAAAGCCGAAACTGTTTCGGTTGGCATTGATCGGCGCCTGGTTCGCCAAACCGTTCGCGGCACTGGCGCCAGGGCGGTTGAAGGCGCTGCTGTCGATGGCGCCGGCTTCGGTGCCCTCGCCTTCTTCCGTGGACCGGCCGCAGGTGCATGCCGCCGAAGGCGCGCGCCGGGGCCGGGTCGCCCTGCTGACCGGCTGCGCGCAGAAGGTCCTGAACCCGGCAATAAATGAAGCCACCGTCCGGTTGTTGAACCGGCAAGGCATCGACGTCGTCGTCGCGCGCGGCGCCGGGTGCTGCGGTGCGCTGACCCACCATATGGGCCGGACAGACGATAGCCATGCCAAGGCCGCGGCCAATGTGCGGGCTTGGACGTCGGAGATCGAGGGTGAGGGGCTCGATGCCATCGTGATCAACGCCTCGGGTTGCGGGACGACGGTGAAGGATTACGGGTTCATGTTCCGCGGCGATCCGGCGTTGAGGGAAAAGGCGGAGCGTGTGTCGGCGCTGACCCGAGACATAAGCGAGTATCTGCTCGAGATTGGGTTAGAGGCGTCGACACCGCGAGAGGGGTTGGCGGTCGCCTACCACGCGGCGTGTTCCCTGCAGCATGGTCAGAAAATCACCGAAGCGCCGAAAACATTGCTTGCCGAGGCCGGGTTCGATGTCCGGCCGGTACCGGAAGCGCATATATGCTGCGGCTCGGCTGGAACATACAACCTGCTGCAGCCGGAAATGGCGACACAACTGCGTGACCGGAAGCTTGCCAATATCGAGGGTACCGGGGCCGCGGTGATTGCCGCCGGCAATATCGGCTGCATGCAGCAGCTTGCGGCTGGTGGGTTGCCGGTCGTTCACACCGTTGAACTACTCGATTGGGCGACGGGCGGTCCGGCACCCGACTCGCTACACGGGATCAGGGAAATATAGGTATGCGGCACCTGGCCATGGCGATCCTGTTCGGTCTCGCCGCATGCGCCAGCAGCGATGACACGCCGATTTGGGTGCCTTCCAAGCCGGCTAAGATCTCAGGTTCGGAACCCTCACGCGAAGCGAAGAGGCCCCTAACGCCGTCTCCCGTGACCACCAAATCGCGCCTCGACCGGGTCGAGCTCGAGCCTCGCGAACCCAGCGTTAAGTCGAAAGAGCCGCTCAGTCAGCCGCAGCGCCGTGCACTGCAAAACCAACGACAAGCCCTGAATTCAGAGATACGAACGCTGGAGCGACGGAACCATTTCGACGTTGATCGCGAAGCCGACCGTCGACACCCGCGCGCTAACGACGCCCGCCGCTTGCGCAACCTCAAGGCGCGCCAGGGCGAGATTGTGCGGCGCCTGCGCGGCGATTGAGGGGGCGTGACGGTTACTTTTTGATTGCCGCGTTCGTCAGATTGTTGAGCGCGCCGGTGATTTTCTGGATGACCGGATCGCGGTCGATAGTGATGTCGGAAGCCAGTTCCGTCCGGTGTACCCGCTGCCGCCGATACAAAAAGGCGAGGCGCTCGGCCGTCCCCCTTTTTCCCGGCACCTCGCCTGTGATGTCCGAGACGACCAGTCCGAATTCCCCCTCGCTCGTGACGCGCTCTTGGAGAAAAATTAATCCGTCCAGACTGTCCTGTATTTTTTGAATCGCGATCAGATCGCAGCGCGCGCAGAAGCGGGACATGAAGTCGAGCTCCCGCTCGCGGTTCTTCGACTTGCTGAGCTTCCTGATGTTGAAAGAGGAGAACACGACAGACTCTTCACACCCCCCTCCGGCATTCCGTATTTCAGTGGTTTTTCATCGAGAAGCTTTTCGATCTTTTGCCAGTCCGCAACACTGAAACGGTTCGCCATGATTGGGGTTCTTATCCTATGCGAGGATGCGACGATAAACTAAGGATTAGTCTAGGTGTGTTATTGGTGTGTTAAAGCGCCAACTAATTGACAACTAAAAGCTATGCGTTTTCAATTCGCTGACACACAGGAGACACAAGCTGCAAAAGCTAATTAGGGTTAACGAATAAACAAACTGGTACTGAAAATAAAAGTACGCAAGATCTTAGGACCCACCTTGTCTGACGAGAATGAGCTGATTGGCACAAACCATGTAGGTGATATGATAGTTGATAAGCACCTCATGACAGCCAGTAGGGCCAAAGCAATGAAATCAGGTTTTTCGTACTCTCTGCCAACCTTGGGACTTTTATCCATCTTGATGCTGCCGCTTGCGGGGTGCGATGACACTCCGAAGGAACCCGGCGCGGTGTTTAAGGACTGCGACACCTGCCCAGAGATGGTGGTGATCCCAGCAGGTTCATTCAAAATGGGTGATTTGAGTGGTGCTGGCCATGCTGACGAGAAGCCGGTTCACGAGGTGAAGATCGGCTACAGCTTTGCCGTGGGCAAGTACGAGGTAACGCAGGCTGAGTGGGAAGCTGTGATGGGCAAGAACCCAAGCGAATTCAAGGGTGCCCGGAAGCCAGTGGAGACGGTTACTTGGGATGAAGCAAAGTCATTTGTGAAGAAGCTGAGTGAGCAGACAGGTAAGGAATACCGCCTGTTGAGTGAGTCAGAGTGGGAATATATGGCACGTGCAGGCAGCACGACGGAGTACCCCTGGGGAGATGAGATTGATAGCTCCAAGGCGAAGTACGATTCAGGAGATGGATCAGGAGAAAGCACAGTCCCGGTAGGTTCTTACAGTGCAAATGCGTTTGGTGTGTATGACACAGTGGGCAATGTTGAAGAGTGGGTCGAGGACTGCATCCATGGGACCTACAAAGACGCCCCAATTGATGGGAGTGCATGGTTGAGCGCGAGTGGAGATGATTGTGTGGAGCGCGTCTTGCGGGGCGGTTCCCGGAGCAGCTACCCTAGGATTGGGCAACTCCGTTCCGCGGACCGCGACGGGTTCAATGCCACGGCTCGGGACATCTCCATCGGGTTCCGAATTTCCAGGACGCTTTCGCAATAGCGAAAGTGTTACCTCCTAAGTCTTAACGTTTTTACCTCTTGGGGTAGATGCAACTGTTCGGCGATATCTCAACGACATCTGTGCGATAATTGAGGTCTGTCGCTGATCTGCTTGGTCATTCGGGGCTAGGCATGGTGATGCGCTATGCGTA